>NZ_FXUI01000012.1:0-96083 GCF_900182875.1 Novosphingobium panipatense | reverse complement strand
CAGAAGGGCGCTGTAACACTCATCACGCTCAACCGGCCGCAGGCGCTGAACGCCCTGAACTCCACCGTTCTGGCAGAGCTGACGAAGGCTTTCGCCGCCTTCGAAGCGGACAAGTCGCAGGGCTGCGCCGTGCTCATCGGTTCGGGCGAGAAGGCGTTCGCGGCCGGTGCCGACATCAAGGAGATGCTGGATAAGGCAGGGGCTGAGTTCTACGCCGAGGATTTCTTCGCAGGCTGGACCAGCCAGATCGTGAAAGCGACGCGCAAGCCGTGGATTGCTGCGGTAAACGGCTTCGCGCTTGGCGGCGGCTGCGAACTGGCGATGATGGCCGACTTCATCATCGCATCCGAAACGGCAAAGTTCGGCCAGCCTGAAATCAAGCTGGGCGTCGCGCCCGGCATGGGCGGCTCGCAGCGCCTGACCCGCGCCGTGGGCAAGGCGAAGGCAATGGACATGTGCCTCACGGGACGCATGATGGATGCCGCAGAGGCGGAGCGTTCGGGCCTCGTCAGCCAGGTCGTCCCGGCCGACACGCTTCTCGACGTCGCCATGAAGTCCGCGCAGACGATCGCCGCCATGCCGCCGCTGGCAGCGATGATGAACAAGGAAATGGTCAACCTCGCCTTCGAGACGACGCTGGACACCGGCCTCGTGCTGGAGCGTCGCATGTTCCAGGTCCTGACCTCCACCGAGGACAAGGCCGAAGGCATGGCCGCGTTCGTGGAAAAACGACCGGGCGTCTGGAAGGGCCGCTAAGGGTACCGCGCCTTCTTCGGTGACGCGCCGCAGGGCGCTCACCGAGGAAGGCGCTACCGCCGCGGCAACGCGGGCGACACGGAAGAGCAAGCTATGAAGATCGCGTTCATCGGCCTTGGCAACATGGGTGGTGGCATGGCCGCTAACCTTGCTGGGGCGGGGCACCAGGTCCACGCCTTCGACCTTTCGGCAGACGCTCTGGCGAGGGCGAAGGACAAGGCCTGCGCGGTCTTCACCACCGTTTCCGAGGCGGTGGCCGGTGTCGATGCGGTGATCACGGAGCCATCTTCACGACCCTCTCAGCGGTCGCGCCAGCGAATCAGTTGCCCTTCGTGGCACGCCTTTCTTGTTCGAAGGGCGGGAGCTTCATTCCTTTGGTGCGGCTTGTGAGGTGATAGCGCCGGCAAAGCGGGCAGCGGTACGGCCGCAAGGGAAATGGCGCACGCGACGCGACGTCCAGAGCCGCTTCCTCCGTGGCGTAGCGGGCCTTGCGCTGACAAATGCCAGGGCGGGTACGCACGTCAGCGCAGCAAAGCCGGCCCGAGCAGGGTGAGCATCTTGACGTCGATGGCGTAGCCCTGCTCGCGCCACTGGGCTGTCGCCTCCTTTATGCCAGAAACCGGGATCCGATGGACCACAATATCCTCGCTTTCGATGCCGCCGCCATCGCCGACCTTCACCAGGTCATGGGCGCGAAACAGGGTGAAGCTCTCGCTCACCATCCCAGGTGACGAATAGAACTCACCCACCTTTTCCATCCGTCCGGCGCGGTATCCGGTTTCCTCTTCAAGCTCGCGGGAGGCCGCTACGGCCGCGTCTTCATCGGCGTGCTCTTCGTGGTCGCCCACCAGTCCGGCCGGCAGCTCGATGCAGCGCTTGCCAAGGGGAACGCGGAACTGGTCGACCAGGATAACGTGGTCGTCCGGATCGATCGCCAGAATGACGGCAGCATGTATCCCGCGGGACCGGCCGACGTACTCCCACCGGCCGCGGCGCTTGGCGGTGATGAAGCGCCCCTCCCACATCGTCTCGACGGGCTTGTCCGCATCATGATGATCGGCAAAGGTCATAGTTCGATCAGCCTGTCAGGAAGTTCGTTCACATCGCCGGTCTCACGGGGGACGTGGAGCGCAAGGATGGCACCGACCTTGCGGGTGCCGGCGATCATTGCCTCGGCCGTGCGCCCCGCCCGCAGTTCGGAGAGCATCGCGCCGATCGCATCGGCCCAGACGCCGGGCTCCACCTTGCGTGCAATTGCTTCGTCAGCAAGGATTTCGACACGGTGTTCCCGCATGGACAGGTAAATGAGGATGCCCGTCCGGCCGGTCGTGCGGCGTTCCGCGCCGAGGCGGAAGGCGCGCATGGCACGATCGTGGACGCGGGTGGTGCGAATGGCCGACGGGATCAGGAAGAACTTGAGCGGCTGCCAGAGCTGAAGCAGCATCATCGCGGCGAACTTGATGGTGACCACGCCCAGCGCGAGCGACAGGATCATACGCGGGGTCCACTCATGGCCCCAGTCGGCGATCAGGCTATCGTAGAGCCCCATATAGAAGCTGGGGAAGAGTGCCATTGTGCCAAGTGCGAGAAGCGCGACAAGTACGCCCCAGACCATTGCGACGTCGGTGTAGCCATCCGAACGGTCGGCGAGGACGGTGACGATCTCGCCGGAGCTGAGCCGTTCGCTCTCGGCTACGGCGGCACTGATGCGGGCGTGATCATCGTCCGTCAGGTAATTCGGTATCGTCATTCTACCAACTCCCGCTCGCGCCGCCGCCGCCGAAGCTGCCGCCCCCGCCGGAGAAGCCCCCTCCGCCCCAGCCACCGCCACCGCCCCAGCCGCCGTGATCGTCGTCACCGCCGCCGAAGCCGCCGGGGAACCAGATGATCGGCGTATTCAGGCCGCCATAGCGACCGCGCCGCCCGCCACGTCCCGTCGAGCGCAGAAGGGGAAGGATGAAGAAGAACAGGATGAACAGGATGAAGACGACGGTCCCGATCGAGACCTCGCCGTCGCCGCCTTCGCGTGCCGTGTCGGCCTGGGCAGCGACCTTGCGCGCTTCATCGGGAGGCAGCGTAAGTTGCCGGATGAGGGAATCGGTGCCGGCGACGATGCCGCCCGGCATGTCTCCGGCCTTGAAGCGCGGCAGGATGTCCTTGTTGATGATGAGGAAGGAAAGCCCGTCCGTCAGCGTGCCTTCCAGGCCATAGCCGACCTCGATGCGGACCTTGCGTTCGTTCGGGGCGACCAGAAGGATGGCACCGCTGTTGGTCTCCTTGTCGCCAATGCCCCAGGCCCGGCCAAGACGATAGCCGTAATCCGAGATCTCGTACCCGTCCAGCGAAGGGACCGTGGCGACGACGAGTTGCCGTCCGGCCTGCTTTTCGAGCGCCTCGAGCTTCTGCGTCAGGGCGCGCTCCTGGGGATCGGGGATGATGTTGGCGGCGTCAACGACGCGCCCCGTGAGCTTTGGAAACTGCTGCGCCCATGCGCCCGTCGCTCCCGAAAGGAGAGCCACGAGGACCAGCACTGCGACAACGCCGGCTGCCCGAATGCGGGCCACGGGGATTTACAGCTTCCCTTCGAGGCTCGGCGCCGCTTCGGCACCGGGGGTGACTGACTTGTAGGGTACGAGCACCTCGGCTCCGCGCAGGCGGGCGCCGATCATCGAGGGAAAGGTGCGAACCTCGGTGTTGTAGTCCTGAACGGCGCCGTTGTAGTCGCGAATGGCGACCCGAATGCGGTTTTCCTGCCCTTCAAGCTGGCTCTGCAGCATCTGGTAATTGGTGTTCGACTTGATCTCCGGATAGGCCTCGACGCTTGCGAGGAGCCGCCCGATGCTGGCGCCGAGGTTTGCCTGGGCCTGCTGGAACTGCTCCATCTTCTGCGGATCGTTGAGGTCTTCGCCGGTCACCTGGATGGAGGTTGCCTTGGCCCGGGCCTCGGTCACACCGACGAGGATCGACTTCTCCTGCTCGGCGGCACCCTTGGCGACCGCGGCAAGATTGGGCACGAGATTCGCGCGCTCTTGGAAGGCGGCTTCGACGTCCGCCCACTTGGCCTTTGCGGTTTCCTGCTTTGTCGGGACCGAATTGAAACCACAGGCCGAGAGCGAAAGGGCTGCGGCAAGGGCGATTGCGGTGCGACCCCGACGGGCGTTGATGAGCGGCATCGGCTTCAATCCTCCACTTCGCGCCGGCCTTACCGGCGTGTTCCTCGCGAAGTAGATAGCGTACCAGCGTTCGGGATCAAGGATGCTCGGCCTCTTGCCAGCCGAGCCAGAGTTTGAGAGCGGCCGGGTTGTGTGTCAGAACGCACGAAGCCACGTGACTATCGGAGAGTTGGCAAGATGCCCATCGTTGACGAATTCAGGAAGTTCATCGCGCGAGGGAACGTGCTCGATCTGGCCGTTGGTGTGATGATCGGGGCCGCCTTCGGCAAGATCGTGACCTCGCTGACGGAGAACATCATCATGCCGGTAATCGGCTGGGCGTTCGGAAGCATCGACTTCTCGAAGTACTTCATCCTGCTGGGAGACGTGCCGCCGGGCTACAAGGGCAGCGTCACAGACTACGCCGCCCTGAAGGGCGCTGGCGTAACGATGATCGGCTACGGCGAATTCATCACCCAGATCGTCAACTTCCTTATCATCGCCATGGTCCTGTTCCTGCTCGTCCGGTCGGTGAACAAGATGATCGATTCTGTGAAAAAGGATCAGGAAATGGCCGAGCAGGCTCCGGTGGCGCCGGTCGACCCGCAACTGAATACGCTGAAGGAAATCCTCGAGGAACTGCGGAAGGGAAAATCAGCCTGAGCCTTTCACTTCACATTCAGAACGAAGTGACTATATAGGGTCCTGCCGGCTTCGGTCGGCTATGACGATAAATTGCCCCGTGCAATAGACGCAGCGGACCCGGGGGCGGTACCCGGCGGCTCCACCATCACTCGTCTCCCGCAAGGGGGCATCCTGTGTTGTCGCAGGAGTGATGACGGGGCCGAACTAGGATCGACGTGTGTTGAAAAGCGGTGTTTTCGTCCGGGCTGAGTAACCCGTTCAAGGCTCAAAACTCATAAGTGCCAACGACAACGAAGCACTTGCTCTCGCAGCGTAATTCTAGGGGCTAACGCCCTGAAGTTACAAAGCCAGAACACGGTTGGACCCACCGGGTAACAGAAGCGGATTCCAGGGGCTGGGGGCGAGCCTGTCAACAGAATCGCCCTACTTCCTTTACCGTCTATGCGTGATGTGCATGTCTACCCGGTGCGATGGGTTCTTTCCGGCCGGAGAGGGCGGCGGCGGTGCCTGCCTCCGCCAAGCGTTCGCTTTTTCGCGTGAGAGCGGCCTTCTCGTACTTGAGACAATCGAGGATCTTGGCACCGGCCATGAAAACGGCGCCGGTACAGGCCAGAAACAGCAGCTTGCCGCCGATGCCCGGAAATTGAGTGAGGTATGCGCTACCTCGCTCGACCGCACCCAAAGCAAGCGCGTAGATGATCATGTACGCTTCCCAGTTGCTTTTGATGACAAAGAGTCGGCCGGCCTTTCGAAGCATCTTCACCCTTTCGGCATGGCTGGTGCGACAGTTAGCGCGTTAGCTAAAGCATACAGCAAAACGCGTGCCAATCCAGACTTTACGGGATCGCGCGTGGCTAACTGACTACGGTGTGTAAGCTTCTCCGACGCCTTGTGCGGGCGAAGGTGTCCCTCCCCGACGATATCTGAACCCGTTGCCAAGCTGTCGCGCTTCGGCCATAGGGTTATCTCCTTCCCCAGGACACATCGGTATCGTACGTGAGCCCGGCGCGAGATGCGTCCGGTTCAAACCAGCGTGAGGAAGGCAATGACGGATAGGGTTGATCGTTCGGGGCTCCAGGTCGATGCGGGCCTTGCGAGATTCGTGGAAGAGCAGGTGCTTCCGCCAATCGCGCAGGATGCTGGCGCGTTCTGGAAAGGCGTGGCCGGGCTGGTCGCGGCTTTCGCACCGCGCAACCGCGCTCTTCTGGACAGGCGCGATGCACTTCAGTCGCGGATCGACGCATGGCACGTCGGCCGGGCAGGCAAGCCGATCGATCATGCGGAATACGAATCCTTTCTTCGGGAGATCGGCTACCTTGTCCCGGAACCGGGTGCATTCACCATCGGCACGCAGAACGTGGATCCCGAAATCGCCACGATGGCTGGGCCGCAGCTCGTCGTGCCGGTTCTCAACGCCCGCTTCCTCCTGAACGCTGCGAACGCGCGCTGGGGAAGTCTTTACGACGCATGGTATGGCACAGACGCGCTGGATGCGGCTCCCGCGCAGGGGCCGGGCTACGACCCGGTGCGCGGCGCTGCGGTGATCGCTGCGGGCCGTGCCTTCCTGGATCGCGTGGTGCCGCTCAAGGCCGGTTCGTGGGCCAGCCTGAAGAATGGCGAGACGGTGGAGCTTGCTCATCCTGCGCAGGGGCTGGGTACGACGGAAAAGGGCCTGTTGTTCAGCAACAACGGCCTCCGGATCGAAGTGGTATTCGACCGCTCCACACCGGTCGGCAGCTCCGATGCGGCGGGAATCTCGGACATCGTGCTTGAGGCGGCGCTGACGACAATCGTGGACCTTGAGGATTCGGTGGCCGCAGTGGACGCGCAGGATAAAGTCGCCGCCTACGCCAATTGGCTCGGCCTTATCCGCGGCGACCTGACGGAAACCTTCGAGAAGGGCGGCAGCACCCTGAGGCGCGAACTGGCGGCCGACAGGACTTTGACATCCCCTGATGGAGAGACGACGAGACTGTCCGGGCGTTCGCTCCTGTTCGTGCGCAACGTCGGCCATCTCATGACGAACCCGGCGATCCTCCTCCCGGACGGGTCCGAGATACCGGAAGGCATCATGGACGCCGTGATCACCAGTGCCATCTCGGCGCAGGATGTCCGCGGCTTGACCCGTTATGGCAACAGCCGCGAGGGCAGCATCTACATCGTGAAGCCAAAGATGCACGGGCCGGAGGAGTGCGCCTTCACCAATGCGCTGTTCGACGCCGTCGAGGACCTGCTGCAGTTGCCGCGCAACACGCTGAAAGTCGGCGTCATGGACGAGGAACGCCGGACTTCGGCCAACCTTGCTGCCTGCATCCACGCGGTCAAGGATCGCATCGTCTTCATCAACACGGGCTTCCTGGATCGCACGGGCGACGAAATTCACACCTCGATGCGCGCCGGGCCGATGATCCGAAAGGGCGCGATCAAGGGCTCCACGTGGATCGCCGCCTATGAAAAGCGCAATGTGGCCATCGGGCTCAGGCACGGGCTTTCCGGAGTGGCGCAGATCGGGAAGGGCATGTGGGCCGCTCCCGACCGCATGCGGGAGATGATGGAGCAGAAGATCGGTCACCCCCGCACGGGTGCCAACACCGCCTGGGTGCCATCTCCGACGGCAGCCACGCTCCACGCCATGCATTACCACGAGGTTGACGTGTTCGGGCTGCGTCAGGGGATGAGTGCGGACGATGTTCCGGGCCTGGAGCAGTTGCTCGCCATTCCGCTGGCTGACGGCGTGAACTGGTCCGAGGAGGAGGTCCGCGAGGAGCTGGACAACAACGCACAGGGCCTGCTGGGCTATGTGGTGCGTTGGATCGATCAGGGCGTCGGCTGTTCGAAGGTTCCGGACATCGACGACGTGGGGCTGATGGAAGATCGCGCCACCCTGCGGATATCCAGCCAGCATATGGCGAACTGGCTCCTGCACGGAGTGTGTTCGCAGGAGCAGGTGATGGATTCGCTCAAGCGCATGGCTGCCAAGGTGGATCAGCAGAATGCCGCTGATCCGCTCTACGAACCCATGGCAGGCAACTGGGAGACCAGCCTGGCGTTCCGGGCGGCGTGCGACCTTGTCTTCAAAGGGGTGGAGCAGCCGAACGGATACACCGAACCGCTCCTTCATGCCTGGCGCCTGAAGAAGAAGGCGGCCTGATCGCACCGCACCGGCTCTCTTCCCGTCTGGCCTCCTTGTTCAACAGCGCGCCGTTGCTACATCGCCAGCGGCAAACAAGGAGGCCCGCGATGAAGATGCACGGCAATACCATCCTGGTTACCGGTGGCGGCTCGGGAATAGGCGAGGCTCTGGCGCAGCGTTTCCACGATGCAGGCAATACGGTCATCGTTGCGGGGCGGCGGAAAGAGGCGCTGGACGCGGCCTGCGAAGGTCGGGCCGACATGCACGCGCTGGTGCTGGACGTGGAGAGTGCAGAAGGTGTGCGCGCCTTCGTCGAAGAGGCTCTTGAGCGCTTCCCGGCGCTGAATGTCGTGGTAAACAACGCGGGCATCATGCATTATGAGCGCCTCGATCGTTCTCGTGACTTAGCGCTTGCGGAAGCCATCATCACGACCAATCTGGTCGGTCCGATCCGCCTGATCGATGGCTTCGTCGAGCATCTGGTGGCCAGGGGTGACGGGGTGATCGTCAACGTGAGTTCAGGCCTGGCGTTCGTGCCGCTGACGGGTACCGCCACCTACAGCGCCACCAAGGCCGCCATCCATAGCTACACTCAATCCTTGCGCGAGATGCTCCGGGGCCGGGTGGAAGTCATCGAACTTGCCCCGCCCGCTGTCCAGACCGATCTCACTCCGGGACAGAGCACGCGGGAAGGGTACCAGCCGCTGTCCGAATTCGCCGACGAGGTCATGGCGATCCTTGCGCAGGACCCCACGCCCGAGGAAATCCTGGTGGAGCGTGTGAAAGGCTTCCGCAACGCCGAAGCCGAGGGGACACACCGAGCAATCCTAGAGAACCTGAACCGCGTATCGCTCAAGATGTTCGACGAACTGGGCCTCTGAGCCGGCGGGCGGCAGGCGCGGGGGGGTGGGTGATCCGTTGGCTAGACGGCGCCTGCCGACGCCGCCGCCACTCCCGACTCCGTGCCGGCGCCCAGTACGTCTTTCCAGAAACGGACAAGATTGCGGGCGTTCACCGCCCATGAGAAGTGGCTGACGCACTCCGACACTTCCGCCTGCGTGGGGGGCGCGGCGAGGATATCGCTCACGGCTGTTGCGATCGCTTCGGCCGTGCGCTCCGTGATGCGGCCTGCGCTTTCGCTGTGAACGATCTCCCGCGCGCCGCCGATGTCGGTGATGACGATGGGCGTCCCGCAGGCCAGCCCCTCGATCCAGACGTTGGCCAGCCCTTCGCTGGAGGAGGGCAGCACCAGAACGTCCGCAGCGCAGAGAAGGTGCGGCAGCATCTCGTGGTCGACGAGGCCAAGGAACTGCACCCGGTTCGCCACGCCTAGCCGGCGGGCGAGCGCCTTCAGGCGGTCTTCATCTTTGCCGGTGCCCGCAATGGCGAGGCAGGCATCGGGCAGTCGGGTCAGCGCCTCGATGACCAACGCCTGGCCCTTGCGCGGGATCAGCGCGCCGGGGGTGACCAGCAGCGGTCCTTTCGACCAGATCTCCAGGTCCGGCATGGCTGACACAAGCGCGCGCGCCGCGCCGCGTTCGATGGGGTGGAACTTCTCGCGGTCCAGACCCGTGTAGTGGACGGCGATACGTTCTCCCGGCATGCCGAGCGCGATCATGTCCTCGCGAAGAGCCGCGCTGACGGCGAGCATCCCGGTCGACTGCGCGGCAGCGTCCAGCATCTGCCGCAGCGCGCGGTGCCGCTGGCCCCAGAAGTGAATGTCGGCGCCGCGCGACTTGATCGTGAGCGGCAGCGCCAGTTCCCGTGCGATGATCGCGGCAGCAGGGCCGTCGGGAAAGAAGAACTGCGCATCCACGAGATCGAAGGGCTGTTCGGCATGCAGGCGGCGCGCCAGCGGCAGCACGGCCCTGGCGATCCGCTCCGGATTGCTGTCGCCGCCCAGTTTGGGGTAGGTTGTGAAACGGGGATAATGAACCGCCAGCCCGGTCCTGTCGCTCATCTCCGGCACAGCCTTCAGGCGAACATAAGGCTCGCGCTGCGAAAGCGGCCAAGGCGGGATCCCAAGCGGGCTGACCATGGTCAGCTCGACTTCTCCACCGGCGACCACGGCCCGCATCTGATTGCCCACGAAGACGCCGAACGAAGGCATCACCGGGTTCGGGAACAGGGTGGAGATCGAAAGGACGTGCATCGCGGCTAGAGCTTGCGAACGAGCGTTTCGGCTACCGCCAGCCAGGCGGGTCGATCGACGCTGACGGGGCTTTTCCCGCTTGCGGGCGGGACGAGCACGATCGCGCCCGGACCGTTTTCCGTCAGCCGCCCAAAGGCGAAGCGGCCCGCGGGAAGAGGTACCAGGACATCGCGGTTGAGCAGGCTCGCCGCCGCTTCGGGCGCGTACTGGCGCATCCAGAGCTGATCGCCCGACCGGTACTCTCCCACGGTCGCTTCGACGGAGACCACGAGCCACGGGGCATCGGCCGACAGGGCATTCGGCAGCACGGCGTCCACCGGCTTGCGGAGGGCCTCGGCACCCTTCTGCCCGAGTGTCGCAACCAGCCGCGCAGGCTCCGCAGCTTCGGAGCGCAGCAACGTCTCAGGCTCGACCTGAAGAGCCGCGGCGATGCGGTTCATCCAAACCAGCGACAGGTTGCGCATCCCGGTTTCCAGCCGGCCGATGGTCTGCGCCGTCGTCGGCGGGTCACACGCCAGGGCCACGTCGGCCAGGGTCATGCCCTTCTGGCGACGGATGTCGCGGATGCGGTTGATCATGTCTGCCCCTGTAACCGATCTGGTTGGCGTGGGTATCGTACAGTCCTGAATTGGAGGCAAGGCCCGCCGCTGTCGGGTCAGCCTTCGACCAGTTCCGCAAGTTCCAGCCAGCGCTCCTCCGCCGCTTCCTTGTCGGATCGGGCCTTGGCTATGGCGTCGGACAAGGAAGCGAACTTCGCCGGATCGCGCGTGTACAGAGCCGGATCGGAGAGCGCGGCTTCGTCACGGATGATAGCGGCTTCCAGCTCCTCGATCTTCTTGGGCAGCAGCTCGTAGTCGCGCTGGTCCTTGTAGGAGAGCTTGGCCTTCCTGGGCGGCATGGGCGGGGGCGGGGCGGCTTCCGCCTTCGCCTTCTTCGCTGCGCCCACCGTCCGCTCGCGGCGCTTGGCTTCCCAGTCGGCATAGCCGCCCGCGATCACGTCGATATGGCCCGACCCGTCAAGGCCGAGGGTGATGTTTACCGTGCGGTCGAGGAAGTCACGGTCGTGGCTGACGATGAGAACGGTGCCGTCGTAATCGGCGATGACCTCCTGCAGAAGGTCGAGCGTCTCGAGATCGAGGTCGTTGGTAGGCTCGTCCAGCACCAACAGGTTGGAGGTGGTGGCGAATTCCCGCGCGAACAGGAGGCGCGAGCGCTCACCGCCGGACAGGGTGCCGACCTTGGCCTCGACAAGGCCGGGGTCGAACAGGAAGTCCTTGAGGTAGCCCTGGATGTGCTTGCGGACACCGCGAACGTCGATCCAGTCTCCGCCTTCGGCCAACACGTCGCGGATGCGCATTTCCGGAGCCATGCGGCTGCGCTGCTGGTCGATAACCGTCGCGTCGAGGGTGTTGGCGAGCGTGACGGTGCCCTCGTCCGGCTGGAGTTCGCCCATAAGGATCTTGAGCAGCGTCGTTTTGCCCGAGCCATTGGCGCCGACGACACCGATGCGGTCGCCACGCTGGACGCGCAGACTGAAGTTCTTGATGACGGTACGGTCGCCGAAGCGCTTCGTCACCTTGTCAGCCACGATGACCGACTTCGTCTTGCTGTCGTCGGCCACCACGGCCAGTTTGGCGGCGCCCTGCGGCCCGACCATGGCGGCACGCTGAGCGCGCATTTCCCAGAGCTTGGCCAATCGGCCCTGGTTGCGCTTGCGGCGGGCGGTCACGCCACGCTCAAGCCAGTGCGCCTCGATCTTGAGCTTCGCGTCGAGCTTCTGTGCCGCGCGCGCTTCTTCTGCGTAGACCTCTTCTTCCCACGCCTCATAGCCGCCGAAGCCGACATCCTTGCGGCGCAGCGATCCGCGGTCGAGCCAGAGAGTGGCGTTGGTCAGGCGGGTCAGGAACGTGCGGTCATGGCTGATGACCACGAAGGCGCCATTGTACCGCTGCAGCCACGATTCGAGCCAGTCGATCGCCGCGAGATCGAGGTGGTTGGTCGGCTCGTCGAGCAGGAGCAAGTCCGGCTCGGAGGCGAGGGCCCGGCACAGGGCTGCGCGGCGCCGTTCACCACCAGACGCGCTCTTCGCTTCGCGGGAGAGGTCGATGCCGAGCTGGTCGGCGATGGCTTCCACCTCATGGCGGGCGGGCGCGTCCTCGCCGTGAATGGCGAAATCGAGCAGCGTGTCGAAACCGGTGAAGAACGGATCCTGCTCCAGCGTCACCACACGGGTGCCGGGCTGCACGGACCGCTTGCCCTGATCTGCATCCACAAGGCCGGCGATCAGCTTGAGGAGCGTGGTCTTTCCCGCGCCATTGCGCCCGATCAGGGCCAGGCGGTCACGCGGGCCGATGTTGATGTCGAGCCCTTGAAAGAGCCAGCCGTTGCCCTGGATCAGGCCAAGGTTTTCCCAACTGAGAATAGGTGCAAGTGCCATGGGCGCGCCCTACAGGTACGGAAGGGGGAAGGGCAAGCCGCTTGGAAGGCGGCGTGCAGCCCGATGGCGAAGCTTTATACCCGCGTCGTGAAACATTCAGGACTTGTTCAACGCTGTAAGTTTAGGCACCGAAGTCGTGATGAAAACGCTTCCCGTTCTTCTCGCCGCGCTTGCAGCGCTTGGCCCGCTCGCCGCGATTGCTCCGGTACATGCCTCTGCGGGCGGAGAGCAGGGCGAATTGCGCCGCGATCGGCGCGCCGGCACGGTTCTCCCCCCGCGCGAGATTGAAAACCGGGTGCTGCCGCGCATGGCCGGAATGCAGTATCTCGGGCCGGAGTACGATCCGGCCGCAATGGCGTACCGGCTCAAGTTCATTCAGAACGGCAAGGTCTATTTCGTCGACGTCGACGCGCGCAGCGGGCGTATCATCGGACAGTCGCGCTGAGAACGCGAAGGGAACCGGCAGGGGTTCCGTTGCTTGACCACTGCAGCCTTTGCGCCCATCTCAACCCCGTTCATGTGAGGAGGACGGTAAATTGCGCATCCTGATCGTCGAGGATGAGCCCACCCTGGGCAACCAGCTCAAGACCACGCTGGAGCAGAACGGCTATGCGGTCGATCTCTCCGCCGATGGCGAGGACGGGCACTTCCTTGGCTCCACCGAGGATTATGACGCTGTCATCCTGGACCTTGGCCTGCCCGAGATTGACGGGCTGACCGTGTTGGGCATGTGGCGCCGCGAAGGGCGGACGTTCCCGGTACTGGTGTTGACCGCGCGGGACAGCTGGTCCGACAAGGTCGCCGGGCTTGACGCCGGCGCTGACGACTACCTCGCAAAGCCCTTCCAGACAGAGGAACTGATCGCCCGCCTGCGCGCGTTGATCCGCCGCGCTTCGGGCAACACCTCGAGCGAGCTGACCGCAGGCCCGGTCCGTCTCGACACGCGTTCGGGCCGCGTCACCCTTGACGGGGAGCCGGTCAAGTTGACGGCGCAGGAATATAAGTTGCTGTCCTACCTGATGCACCACAAGGGCAAGGTGGTCAGCCGTACCGAACTGATCGAGCATATCTACGATCAGGATTTCGACCGCGATTCGAATACAATCGAGGTCTTCGTCACGCGCATCCGCAAGAAGCTGGGTGCCGATGTCATCACGACGATCCGCGGCCTTGGCTACAGTCTCGACGACCCCGCAGAACCCGGCCGCGGCTGAGGCCGCTCCGAACGACACCGCCGCCGGGCGTCCCGCCAGCACGGGATCGCTCGCGCGGCGCATGATGCTGATTGCGGCGGGGTGGGTATCGTTCCTCCTGCTGGCGGGCGGACTTGCGCTGGACCACACCGTCACCGGCATCGTGACGCGCAACTTCGACGAGCAGCTGGGCTATATGCTGACCGGCATGATCGGCTCGGCGGAGATCGGGCCGGACGGGGAGGTGTTCTTCATCCGCCCTCTTGGCGACCAGCGCTTCCTGGAACCGAATTCCGGTCTCTACTGGCAGATACGCGCCAAGGGTCACGAGGATTTCCCGTCCCGCTCCCTGTGGGACCGCAGCCTCGAGGTGTCGGACGATCACTTCGACGCCGAAACTCACGTTTTCGACAGCTTCCAGTTCGAGGGCGAGCCGCTTCGGGTGATGGAGCGTTCGATCATCCTGCCCGGCAGCGAGACCCGGTGGATGTTCACCGTGGCTGCCAGTCGGCGGGACCTTGACGAGCAGATCAAGATGATCCGCTCAATTCTCGTGTACAGTTTCGTCGCGCTTGGCTTCGGGCTCATGCTGATGGCCGGGATGCAGACGTGGTACGGCCTCTTTCCGCTGCGCCACGTCCGCCGCGCAATCCAGAAGCTTCGCACCACCGGCGCCAGCCGGGTCAACGACCCTCTGCCGCGCGAGGTCGAGCCGCTGGTGGATGAGCTGAACGCTCTGCTCGCGCACACGGAACGGCAGGCGGAGGAGGCGCGGACGCATGCGGGCAATCTTGCCCACGCCCTCAAGACACCCCTGACGGTGGTTATGAACGCCGCAACGGCGCAGGCGCCCGACCTTGCCGACACGGTCATCCGCGAAGCGGCGGTGATGCGGCGGCAGGTGGATCACCACCTCGCGCGCGCGCGCGCCGTCGGGCGCCGGGCTGTCGGCCAGTCGCGCGCGGAGGTCTGGCCGAGCCTTGAGGCGGTGTTGCGGGCGGTGGAGCGGCTCTACGAACACACGCGCTTCGATCTTGACGGCAATCACGACGTCACCGTCGCTCTTGAAAAGCAGGATCTGGAAGAGCTGCTGGGTAACCTGATCGAGAACGCGGCCAAGTACGGAGGCGGCAGCGTCTTCGTCACGGTGGATGCGGGGAACGACGAGCGGTTCTGCGAGATCTGGTTCGAGGACGACGGCGTCGGTATTCCCGAGGCTGAACGCACACGCATCTTCGATCGCGGCGCACGCCTCGATACCGGCAAGCCTGGCACCGGGCTCGGGCTGGCGATCGTCCGGGACGTGGTGGAGATCTACGGCGGGACGGTCGAACTGGACGAGAGCGAGGATCTCGGAGGGCTTCTGGTGCGCCTGAAGCTGCCCCGGGTCGCGCGCTGATGCATTTCGGGGGTAACCGGCGCTGCATGGTTGCGGTGTCGGGACGGCGGGCTATCTGCGCCTAATAGCGAAACCAGGAGTAATCATGAGCAAGCCCATCAACGTTCCGCTGACGTCGGATGAGATCGAGATGCTGGTCGACGCGCTGGAAGTGGACCTCGAGGGTTACCTCGAATCCGCCAAGGAAGCGCGCGGCAACGGCAATCGCGACGATGTGACGACCTTCACCGAAGCGGCCACGCGCATCCAGACGCTGATGGCTCGCCTTCAGGACATGGTCGAGCAGTAAGATCTGGTCGGGGAGGGGCCGGGGTGGCCCCTTTCTGGCGGGGCTTCGGTGGCTGCCGGCAAACCGGGGCGATCAGGCCCCGGTCTTTGCCCGCTCGTGGTGGCGAATGACTTCGTCGATCACGAAGCGGATGAACTTCTCTCCGAAATCAGGGTCCAGGTGTGCGTCCTCCGCCAGTTTGCGCAGGCGTTCGATCTGCCGTTCCTCGCGGCCGGGATCGGAGGCGGGAAGGTTTGTCTTCGCCTTGTATTCCCCCACCGCTTTCGTAATCCGGAACCGTTCGGCCAGGATATGGATCAACGCCGCGTCGATGTTGTCGATGCTGGCGCGAAAACCCGCAAGAACCGGGTCGGCGGCAGTGTTCTGCGAAGGAGAGGGCTGGGTCATGACCGGGGCGCTAGCATGGCTGGGTACCATCTTCCAGTCGGGTTGGGGCACCGCTTGATGGCGTTTGCTCTTGCGTTGCGTTGCGCTTGCCCCCAAAGCGCAGGCCGATGAGTGCAGATGTCGTCCCCCTGCAAACGCGCAGGCAGCAGCCCTCCCTCGCTCCGATGCTGGCGCTTACCGCGCCGGGCATGAACAGCGTCAACGCCGTCATCCTGGACCGGATGCAAAGCGAGATCCCGTTGATCCCCGCTTTGGCCGGCCACCTGATCTCGGGCGGAGGCAAGCGCATGCGCCCGATGCTGATGGTCGCGGCTGCGGAGCTGTGCGGCTACCAGGGCACACGCCACCACAAGCTGGCCGCTGCTGTCGAATTTCTGCACACAGCGACCTTGCTGCACGATGACGTCGTTGACGGGTCCGACATGCGCCGCGGCAAGGCCGCCGCCAACATCGTCTTCGGCAACCCGGCAACCGTGCTCGTCGGCGATTTCCTGTTCACCCGTGCTTTCGAACTCATGGTGGAGGACGGGAGCCTCAAGGTGCTCAAGGTCTTTTCGAAGGCCAGCTCGATCATAGCCGAAGGCGAAGTGGACCAACTCACCGCCCAGCGCCGGATCGAAACGAGCGAGGAGCATTACCTCCAGATCATCGGGTCCAAAACCGCCGCGCTGTTTGCCGCTGCCACCCGCATCTCCGCCATCGTCGCTGAGAAGAGCGAGGCCGAAGAACTGGCGCTTGACGCCTACGGGCGCAACCTGGGTATCGCATTCCAGCTGGTCGATGACGCCATCGATTACGATTCTGAGGTGGGCGAATCCGGCAAGGACAAGGGCGACGATTTCCGCGAGGGCAAGATGACTCTGCCGGTCATTCTAGCCTATGCGCGCGGGACGGCCGAGGAGCGCAAGTTCTGGGAGGAAGCGATCGCGGGGTTCCGTACAGAGGACGAGGATCTCGCTCACGCCGTCGAACTCATCAACAGGCACGGCTGCGTCGAGGCGACGCGCGATCGGGCGCGCCTCTATGCGCAGCGGGCAATCGATTCCATCGCAGGCTTCCCGGCAGGTGAAGCGCGCTCTGCCATGGCCGAAGCCGTCGAATTCGCGGTTTCGCGCCGGTACTGACAGCGCCGCGGAAGCCTGAGGCCAAGCTCTGATTGCGGCCGGGGCGTGGCTGACTTATGGAGGCGTCCCATGCCATTCTTCGCCGCACGGGACGCCATCGGGTATCAGCCCGGATCGCCTCGCCAACGTCTTGTGTCCTCGCTGCTGTCGGCGGCGATTTTGGTGATCGCACTGCTGATCGCGATCTACCAGACGGCAGTGGCACCTCAGATCAGGAAGGCGCGCAACCCGGTCACCTTCAACATCGAAGGGGACGATGCGGACAGCGGCGCGAAGGCGCCTGACCGGGCGGCGAAGGCCAAGGCGGTCGAGCAGAAGCAGCCTCGGCAGAACGACATCCGCGAGGAAGCACCGCTCCCGCCCGTCGAGCGACCCGTGCCCCAGCCGGAAAAGCCGGCGTTCAGCTTCCTCAAGCTCTCTCGCGCGGAGATGGCCGCGTCCGATATCGGCGGCATGAAGCGCTCCGGCAGCGGTGACGCGCAGCTGGCGAAAGGCGGCGGCGGCTCGACGTACGGTCCGGGTGAAGGTCCGGGCGGCGCGGTGCTTCACAATGCGGACTGGTTCAGGGAGCCGACGAACGCCGAACTCGCTGGATACCTCCCCGCCAAGGCGCCTCAACGGGGTTGGGGGGCTATCGCCTGCCAGACGATAGAGCGCAATCGCGTGGAGAACTGCCAGATACTGGGCGAATCCCCTCGGGGGTCCGGGTTTGGCCGTGCCGTGCTCGATGCCGCGTGGCAGTTTCGCGTGATCCCGCCACGTGTCAACGGCAGGCCACAGGTCGGAGAGTGGGTGCGCATCCGGATCGATTACGGCGCGGCGCGGGACACCTAGACGGAGGCGGCCCCTCCGCTCCTGACCAGTCGCCGGGGCGACGGGGCGGGCTGGGCGATGCGGTCCAGCACGTCATCCAGCGGCATGGGCCGCGCGATGAAGTAACCCTGCGCCATCGTGAAGCCGGCGACGCGGGCACTCACAAGCTGGTTTTCGGTCTCGATGCCCTCGATCACGCAGTCGAGCGAAAGCGCCCGCGCGAGGTGGCGGATTGCCGTGTTGAGCTTGCGCCCCTCGGCTTCGTCCAGACGCGCGGCGAAGCTGCGATCTATCTTCACGATATCCAGCGGAAGCTGGTGCAGCGCCGAAAGGCTCGAGTAACCTGTGCCGAAATCGTCGAGCGCGATCCGCATTCCGGTACCGCGAAGGCGCTCGACCGCGAGACTGGCGGCCTTGAACTCGGAAATGAGGGAAGACTCGGTTATTTCGATGAGGACGCGCTGCGGGTCGCATCCGGCAATGTCGATGCGGTGCAGCAGGGCGTCGATGGTGGCCTGGTTGCAGATGTCGTGGCCGGCAAGGTTGAACGAGAGCCGGAGCGGTGCCGGCAGACGGCCGAGAGCCTCCAAAGCCTTCTCGAACAGCATGACCGTCACTTCCCGGGCACGGCCGACGCGCTCGGCAGAGGCGATCAGCAACTCGGGAGTCACCGCGCCCAGTGTCGGCGAATGCCAGCGAGCCAGGCTCTCCACGCCGATCATTTCGAGGTTCTGGGTTTCGACGATCGGCTGGAAGACGAGGGACAGTTCCTGTTTGAGGTCCGCACCCTGCAACGCCGCATCGAGCGCCTGTTCGGTTTTTACCAGCCTCTCCAGTTCCTGCGAGAAGAGGACGCACTGCCCGCGCTTGTGATTCTTCGCATGATAGAGGGCGAAGTCCGCCCGGTCGAACAGCAGGTTGGCGGTGGTGCCGATAGCGGGATAGACGGCGAGGCCCGCCGAACACCCCACTGCCACCACTGTGTCCCCGACGCTCGCCGGTTCACAGATCGCCCGGCACAACTCGGTCGCGATGCGCGAGGTCGCCTCCGCTCCGCCGATTGTGATCAGGCCAAACTCGTCGCCGCCGAGCCGCGCGATGATCGTGTCGGAGGAACTGGCCGCCTGCATGCGCGCGCCGAGCACCTGGAGGAGCCGGTCCCCATGGGCATGCCCGTGAGTGTCATTGATGGGCTTGAAGCGGTCGAGGTCGATAAGACCAACGCCAAATTCGGTCGCGGGTCCGGCGCTTTCGAGAAGGCGCTCGAGGGTCGCAAAGAAGAACCGGCGATTGGGCATGCCCGTCAGGGCGTCGGTCTGGGCGAGGCGGGCGTTCTCTTCGCCCAAAGCCTGGGCCTGGCGGCGTTCGGCTTGAAGCGCGCGCTGCGAGGCTTCGAGGTTTACGAACGACCCGTACGAATCGCGCAGAACCTTAAGGATGCCAATCGCGACCAAGGTTATGTTGATCGCGATGGCTATCAGCACCTCTCCGCCGATTACGACGGCATAGATGAAGAACGTGCCCAGGGTCGTGACGCAGACGGCAACGGCGGCGCGCGGCAGGAAGGACAGGCAGAAGACGCACCCCATCAGCGTTGCCGTCACGAACACGGCGACATGACCGTGCTGGTAAGGCCCGCCGAACCGATCGAGCCCCAAGGCCCAGGCCACGAACGTGATGCCGAGCACCACGGCCAGGGCGTGCGTGCGGCGAAGGCGATGGCGGGCGACCGCAGGGTCGAAGTCAGCGTCGTTCAGTGGCCGGATCCAGGCCACCATGCGCATGAGGCAAACGCAGATGAGCACCGCAGGTACCACATAGACCAGCCACGCCGGCGCAAGGTTCCTGTGTGTAAAGGCCAGTATAGCGGCGTTGACGCAGAGCAGGCCGTAAAGTGGCGGAATGTGTTCCTTGAGGCGCAGATACTGCGCGACACTCAACGGGTGTTGGCCAGTAGCGGGCATAGTTACGATCTGCTTCTTGCGGAGGCCCACGGCCCTTCTTTACACGGGTGTGCCGATCAAGAGTTTAAGAATGGTGCATGCCACAGTCACATTGAAGGGTGTGAAGTAGTGAACACAGCAAAGGGGCGATTTCGTCTGTCGCGCGATTGTTCTAAAGGCGCCGGGTGAGCACGCTTCCCATACATGCCGTTCTGCCTGACCTGCTGGCCGCCCTGCGAACCGATACCGGCGCGGTGCTGATCGCTCCCCCCGGTGCCGGCAAGACGACCGCGCTTGCCCCGGCGTTGCTCGCCGAAGACTGGTGCACGGGCACGGTCATCCTTCTGTCCCCCCGCCGCGTCGCCGCCCGCGCCGCCGCGGAGCGCATGGCCGAGCAGCTTGGAGAGGCCGCGGGCGAGACGATCGGCTACATCACCCGCCTGGATGCCAAACGGTCTGGACGGACCCGCGTGCTGGTCATGACCGAAGCGATCTTCGTCTCCACCATTCTTGCCGATCCGGAACTGCCGGGCGTCTCGGCGGTGCTGTTCGACGAGGCGCATGAGCGGCATCTCGACAGCGATCTCGGGCTTGCCCTGGCCGTCGAAAGCCGGAGTGTACTGCGCGATGATCTGCGGATCGTCGTCATGTCCGCAACGATCGACGGGTCCCGTTTTGCCCGTCTGCTGGGGGAGGGGACGCCCGTCGTCGAAAGTGCCGGCAAGGCATGGCCCCTTGCCGTCCGCTGGTTGGGTCATGCTCCCGAAAGACGGATCGAGGATGCGATGGCCTCCGCGCTGCTCACGGCCTGGCGGGAGCAGGAGGGCGACGTGCTGGCCTTTCTTCCCGGCGTCCGCGAAATCGAGCGCGTTGCCGAAAGCCTTGCGCAGAAGCTTCCTTCCGCGCTTGTACTTCCGCTGCACGGGCAGTGCGAACCGGCGGCGCAGCGGGCTGCGATCCGGCGTGATCCGGAGGGGCGTCGGCGGATAGTGCTCGCGACCGCGATAGCGGAGACCTCGCTCACGCTCGACGGCGTCTCCATCGTGGTGGATGCCGGGCTTTCGCGCCGGGCGGAGTTCGACAAGGCCGCGGGCGTCACACGCCTCGTGACGCATCGCGCAAGCCGCGCCTCGGCGGCGCAGCGGGCCGGTCGCGCGGCCCGGCAAGGACCGGGCACGGCATACCGCCTCTGGGAGGAGGCGGCCCACGCGGGGCGGCCCGAATTCGACCCGCCGGAGATGCTCACGAGCGACCTTGCTCCGCTCACGCTGACGCTTGCGCAATGGGGCACAGCGGACCCGGCGGCGATGGCCTGGCTCGACCCGCCGCCCGGTCCCGCCCTCGAAGCCGCGCGCAAGGGGCTCCTGTCGCTGGGCGCACTGGACGGCGAGGGACGTATCACCGCCTTCGGCCGCAAGGTGGCCTCGCTGCCGATGGACCCCGCCCAGGCGGCGATGATCCTGCGCGCCAGTGAACTGGGAGCGGCAGAGGAAGCCGCGCGGCTTGCCCTGCTCCTGCAGGAGCGCGGACTTGGCGGGCGGAGCGATGACCTTGCCCAGCGCCTGTCGCGCTGGAGTGGCGATCGGTCGCCCCGGGCACAGGCGTCACGCAAGCTCGCGGCCGGCTGGGCGCGGCGCGCGCAGGCTCTGGCACCGGCCGGGGCGGGAGCGCAGGCCGTACCGACCGGGATCCTCCTCGCTCTAGGCCGTCCGGACATGGTCGCCCGACGTCGCGACTCCTCGGGGGAGACGTGGTTGAGCGCGGGCGGGCGAGGCTACGTGCTTGACCCCGCCTCTCCGCTGGCGGCGCGGGAATGGATGGTCATCGGCGATGCGCAGGGCCAAGCGAAAGGGGCTCGTATCCTGTCCGGCCTTTCGCTGGAGCCGGCGGAGGTGGAAAGCTGGCTTGGCGACGCCATCGCACGGCGCACGGTTCTGCGCTGGAACGATGCCGAAGGCCGCGTGGAGGCCCGTCTGGAGCGACGGCTGGGATCGATCACGCTGGCGAGCGGGCCCGATCCGGCGCCCGATCCGGACGGCATCCGCGCCTTTCTCATCGAACGTGTCCGCCAGAAAGGCCTGAGCGTCGTCTCTATTGGAAAGGGCGCACAAGGCTTGCTGCGCCGCGCGCGCTACGCGGGAATCGAGGCGCTATCGGAGGAAGCGCTGCTTGCCGATCTGGAGGAGTGGCTGGGGCCGATCCTCGGGCGCCGGTTCGATGCGCTCGACCCGGGAGCCGTGTCGCAGGCGCTGCGCAACCGCCTCACCTGGGATGACCAGCAGGCGCTGGAGCGGCTGGCGCCGGCCGAGTTCCGCAGCCCTGCCGGAACCACTCATCCTATCGACTACGAGGACGAGGGTGGCCCGTCTGTGGAAGTGCGCGTCCAGGCGCTGTTCGGGCTGGATCGTCATCCCGGCTTCGGCCAGCCTGCGCAGCCACTTCTGCTCAAGCTGACGTCACCTGCTGGTCGCCCCATCCAGACCACGCGCGACCTGCCGGGCTTTTGGCGCGGTTCGTGGCGGGACGTTCAGCGGGACATGAAAGGACGATACCCGCGGCACCGGTGGCCGGACGAGCCCTGGGCCGAGGACCCGTCCCTAAAGACGCGCAATGCCTTCGAAGCGAGCCGCAGCCGGTGATTCGCGCTTGATTTCGGCGGTGATTCGGGGGCAAAGCCCCTTCTCATGAGCGCACGTATCTATCAACGCCCGAAGAACGCCATGCAGTCCGGCAAGGCGCTTCTTGACCAGTGGATCCTCGAATTTGCCCCGGCCGAGGCGAAGAAGGCCGACCCGCTGATGGGTTGGGCCGGTTCGGGTGACACGCAGCAGCAGGTCGTCCTGCGCTTTCCCAGCGTGGAAGAAGCCAAAACCTACGCCGAGCGTCACGGTATCGACGCGGAAATTCATCACACCCCGCCGCGCCGCCTCAAGATCCAGGCCTACGCCGACAACTTCCGCTAAGGGACAGGGACTCCCGCGTGCTGTCCGGTTTGTTGCCCCGGGGGGTGGACAAACCGGATCGGCGCCGCCATAGGGCGCATCGGGAGTCGGACGGGCGCTTGCGCTCGCCAACCTGGTCAGGTCCGGAAGGAAGCAGCCACAACGGGTTGCGGCGGGTCGTTCGGCTCCTTCATCATCACATTGCCGGTATCGAAAGCGGCTGCTCGCCCCAGGTAAGTGCGCTGCATCGCTGCGGTTTGCGCCGCGGACGAGGTCAAGGCTGTGGAACATGGCGCTTCCCTCCTGACATCGGGGCGAGCAGTCCCTAGTTTGGGTGACGATGGACGACTCACGCGACATGTTCGGCGACACGCCTCCCTGGGACGAGGATGACTTGGCGGGGGAGAGGGAAGACGCCGCTCCGCGTGCTGCCGAACTCGAAGCGGCCGGGCAGCAGTCGATGTTCGGCGATGCCGAACCGGTGAGTGCCGGGCCCGCATCTCCTGAGCCGGCACCCCCGGGGTCCGTGACGTCGCCTGCCGCTCCGGCAACCGAGCCCCCGCCCACCGCGACCGAAATGCCTGCCGCGAACGGGAAGGTGAACTCTCCGGCCGCAGCGAAAGCGCCTCCGGAAGACCAGCCCAGCCCGGCGCAGCCTTATCGCGTGCTGGCGCGCAAGTATCGCCCGCAGACTTTCGCCGAACTGATCGGGCAGGAGGCGATGGTCCAGACGCTCGCCAACGCGATCAAGCGGGATCGGCTTGCCCACGCCTTTCTGATGACCGGCGTGCGCGGCGTCGGCAAGACCTCGACCGCGCGTCTTATTGCCAAGGCACTCAACTGCATCGGGCCGGATGGGCAGGGCGGTCCCACCATCGATCCCTGCGGCGCGTGCGAGCCCTGCACGGCCATTGCCGAGGGCCGGCACATCGACGTCATAGAAATGGACGCGGCAAGCCATACCGGCGTCGACGACGTTCGCGAAATTATTGAGGCGGTACGCTATTCAGCCGTTTCCGCGCGCTACAAGATCTACATCATCGACGAAGTTCACATGCTCTCGCGCAACGCCTTCAATGCGTTGCTCAAGACGCTGGAGGAGCCGCCGGCGCACGTGAAGTTTCTCTTCGCGACGACCGAAGTGGACAAGCTTCCCGTCACGGTGCTGTCGCGCTGCCAGCGTTTCGACCTGCGTCGAATCCCGGCCCCCATGCTGGCCGGGCATTTCGCTCACGTCTGCCAAATGGAGGGCGTCGAGGCGGAGGACGAGGCGCTGTCGATGGTGGCGGCGGCAGCGGAAGGCTCTGTTCGTGACGGCCTTTCGATCCTCGACCAGGCGATCGCGCACGCCGATCTCGACGGCGAAGGGCGTGTCCGCGCCGAAAAGGTGCGCGACATGCTCGGGCTTTCCGACAAAAGCGTGCAGAGGAAGCTCATCGCCGCCGTCCTCGAGGGCAAGGGGGGCGATCTCCTCGACCTCGTCGCCCGGCAGTTCGCGCTGGGTGTCGAACCCATCGCGCTCATGCGCGGGGTGATGGATCTTACCCATCGTATCACACTCGCGCAGGTGAGCGGAGCCGCAGAGGCGCATTCGGCCGAGGAACGCGAAGCGATCGAGGGTTGGGCGAAATCGCTTCGCCCAGGACAGCTTCATCGCTTGTGGCAGTTGCTGCTGAAGGGCTTCGACGAAGTGAAGTCGGCCCCCGATCCGCTGGTGGCCGCGCAGATGGCCTTGCTTCGCATCATGCACGCCTCGGACATGCCGGACCCTGGTTCCCTCGTGCGCAAGCTCGAGGAGATCGCGGCCCGCGCTCCCGCTCCTGCGGGCATGCCGGCTGAAGGCGGCGCGCCGGCAACCGCTGGAGCCGCCGCCGGGCCTGCGGCCGTAGCGCCGCGCTGGGAAGCCCTCGTCGACGACGTGGAGTATGCCGGGGAGATGTCGGCGGCCAATACCATGCGGATGCAGGTCCGCGTGGTGGAACTGGCGCCGGGGCTCCTGCGCTACACGCAGCCTGCGGGCTTCAACGAAGATATCGTCGGAGTGGTGCGCAACGGCCTCCAGACGGCCACCGGAGAGCGCTGGCAAGTGGAGCGCGTGTCCGCCGAAGGCGCGCCGACGCTGGTGGAGATAGCGGAAGTGAAGAAGGCGGCCGATGCCGAGGCGCTGCGGACGTCACCGCTGGTCGAAGCTGCTCTGGCCGCCTTTCCGGGCGCCGAACTGATTGAGGATGATCGCCAGGTCGCTATCGGCGGCGGTCGTAGTTGGAGACGTTGAGATGAAGTCCATGGAAGAGATGATCAAGGCGGCGCAGCAGGCGGCCGAGACCATCCAGAAGCAGATGACCGAAACCCAGGGCAAGCTCGACCAGCTTGAGGTGGAAGGGCTTTCGGGCGGCGGCCTGGTCAAGATCCGCTGTTCGGCCAAGGGGCGGGTCATCGGCGTTTCGATCGATGATAGCCTGATGGTTCCCGGCGAGAAGCCGATCCTCGAGGACCTTGTCGCTGCCGCTTACAACGATGCGCGCGTGAAGGCTGACTCCGTAGCCAACGAGGAGATGGCCAAGGCGCAGCAGGGCATGGGCCTGCCGCCGGGCTTCAAGATGCCTTTCTGATCGCTGACGGCTGGACTGTGATGCGACGAGCCCGCCCGGCATTGTCCGGGTCGGGCTTGTTCGTACCGGCGATGCCGGTTGTCGGGCTCGGCGTACGCTGCGGAGCCGGAGACGAGCGGGGTCCCGCGGGATGGAGGCAAGTACAGGAAAACGGACCGTATTTCCCAGTTGGGAGAATGCCTTCCGTAAAGGCACTGCAGAAATACCTGCAGCGGGCGCACCGGTTTCCACCTCCTTTCGGCTAGAAGAGATTGCAAGGCTGCTCAAACACCCCATATCCTGCCCGAAGAGCCCGGGGGAGGCTTCAAGCAGTCCCCTGTGCGTGATGAACTGGATACCGCTTTGAACCTGCTTCCGCTTCTGCCGCTGCGTGACATCGTCGTTTTTCCGGGCATGGTCGTGCCCCTCTTTGTCGGTCGTGAAAAATCGGTCGCCGCGCTTGAAGCCGCGATGGCGGGCGACAAGGACATCTTCCTGCTGGCGCAGCTTGATCCCGGTTGCGACGATCCCGATCGGGATGACCTGTACGATACGGGTGTGATTGCCAGTGTCCTGCAACTGCTGAAGCTTCCTGACGGCACCGTCCGCGTGCTTGTCGAAGGGCAGGACCGCGCCCGGCTCGAAACGCTGCGCCCGGAACAGACCGAAGACGGCGAAATGCTGGTGGCCGGCGTCGAGCCGATCGAGCCGGCCGAAGCGGAAGGCACCGAAGTCGCGGCGATGATGCGCACTGTCGTCGACCAGTTCAACGAATACGCCAAGCTCAACAAGAAGCTGGGTCAGGACGCGGGCGAACAGCTGGGCGACATCGAGGATGCGGCGAAGCTGGCCGATACTGTCGCCGCGCAGCTTTCGGCCAAGGTGTCCGACAAGCAGGCGGTCCTCTCCGAGACGGACCCGCTCAAGCGCCTGGAAATGGTCTACTCGTTCATGGAGGGCGAACTCGGTGTCCTGCAGGTAGAGCGCAAGATTCGCGGCCGCGTAAAGCGCCAGATGGAAAAGACCCAGCGCGAGTATTACCTCAACGAGCAACTCAAGGCGATCCAGTCCGAGCTGGGTGGCGGCGAGGGCGACGAGGCCAACGAGCTTCAGGAACTGGCCGAACGCATCGAGAAGACCAAGCTCTCCAAGGAAGCCAAGGAAAAGGCGACGACCGAGCTGAAGAAGCTCAAGTCGATGCAGCCGATGAGCGCCGAGGCGACGGTCATCCGCAACTACCTCGACGTGCTGCTTGGCCTACCCTGGGGCAAGAAGAGCAAGCTGAAGCGCGACATTTCCGAAGCGCAGACGATTCTGGACGCCGATCACTACGCGCTCGACAAGGTCAAGGACCGCATCGTCGAGTATCTGGCCGTGCAGGCGCGAACCAACAAGCTGAAGGGGCCGATCCTGTGCCTCGTCGGCCCTCCGGGCGTCGGCAAGACCTCGCTGGGCAAGTCGATCGCCAAGGCGACGGGCCGGGAGTTCATCCGGCAGTCGCTGGGCGGCGTGCGCGACGAGGCGGAGATTCGCGGACACCGCCGCACCTACATCGGCTCGCTGCCGGGCAAGATCGTGACGAACCTGCGCAAGGCGGGCAAGTCCAACCCGCTGTTCCTGCTCGACGAGATCGACAAGCTGGGCCAGGACTTCCGCGGCGATCCGGCCTCGGCGCTGCTCGAAGTGCTGGACCCCGAACAGAACGCAAAGTTCCAGGACCACTATCTGGAACTCGACATCGATCTGTCGGACGTGATGTTCGTCTGCACCGCGAACAGCCTGAACCTGCCGCAGCCGCTGCTGGACCGCATGGAGATCATCCGCCTCGAAGGTTACACCGAGGACGAGAAGGTCGAGATTGCCGAACGCCACCTGATCCGCAAACAGGTTGAGGCGCACGGACTGAAGGCCAGCGAGTTCACGCTTACGGAAGCGGGCCTGCGCGATCTCATCCGCTATTACACCCGGGAAGCCGGCGTAAGGACCCTTGAACGCGAAATCGCGCGCCTCGCCCGCAAGTCGCTGCGCCAGATCCTCGAGGGTAAGGCTACGCAGGTCACGATCACGCCGGAGAATCTGGCGGAGTTCGCCGGTGTGCGCAAGTTCCGCCACGGCGTGGGCGAAGAAGAGCACCAGGTCGGCGCCGTGACTGGCCTCGCGTGGACGGAGGTGGGCGGTGAACTGCTCACCATCGAAAGCGTCACCGTTCCCGGCAAGGGCAACATCAAGGCAACCGGCAAGCTGGGCGACGTCATGAACGAGTCCATCCAGACCGCGTTCAGCTTCGTGCGCGCCCGGGCTCCGGCCTATGGCATCAAGCCCAGCGTCTTCCACAAGAAGGACATCCACATCCACCTGCCTGAAGGCGCGGTGCCCAAGGATGGTCCTTCGGCGGGCATCGGCATGGTCACTTCGATCGTCTCCACGCTGACCGGCAATGCCGTCCGCAAGGACGTGGCGATGACGGGTGAAGTGACCCTGCGCGGCCGCGTCCTGCCGATCGGTGGTCTGAAGGAGAAGCTTCTGGCGGCGCTCCGCGGCGGCATCACCACGGTCCTGATCCCGGAAGAGAACCGCAAGGATCTCGCTGAAATACCGGACAACGTGAAGCAGGGTCTGGAGATCATTCCCGTCGCGCACGTGGACGAGGTTCTCGCCAAGGCGCTGACGGAACCGCTCACCGCGATCGAGTGGACCGAAGCGGACGAACTTGCCGCAGCGCCGGCTCACGTCCATTCGCCGGCTGCGACTGCACACTGACCGGCTGGCGGGCCTTCTCCGGCAAGGAGAAGGCCACCCCGGGGCGAAGCTCCGGGATCCGGGTTCTTGCCGGACCGGGGGAGCGGGATAGCACCCTCGCATAATCTTGCCCGTCGCTTCAGGGCGCGTTTTCAAAGGAATTGATCATGGGTTACCGGGTTGTCGTCGTCGGCGCGACGGGAAATGTCGGGCGCGAAATGCTCAACATCCTAGCTGAGCGGGAATTCCCGGCCGATGAGATTGCCGCTGTCGCGTCCTCGCGCTCGGTCGGCTCGGAAGTCGAATATGGGGAAACCGGCCGCATGCTCAAGGTCAAGAACCTCGAGCATTTCGACTTCACCGGCTGGGACATGGCTCTTTTCGCCGCCGGATCCGCCGCGACCAAGGTCTATGCTCCGAAAGCCGCAGCGCAGGGTTGCGTGGTGATCGACAACTCTTCGCTTTATCGCATGGACCCGGACGTGCCGCTGGTGGTGCCGGAGGTAAACCCGGAAGCGATTGACGGATACACCGTGCGCAACATCATCGCCAATCCCAACTGCTCCACCGCGCAGATGGTCGTCGCGTTGAAGCCGTTGCACGACAAGGCGCGGATCAAGCGTGTCGTCGTCGCCACGTACCAGTCGGTTTCGGGAGCGGGCAAGGGCGGCATGGACGAACTGTTCGAGCAGAGCCGTGCCATCTTCGTGGGCGATCAGGTGGAGCCGCGCAAGTTCAGCAAGCAGATCGCGTTCAACGTGATCCCGCACATCGACGTCTTCCTCGACGACGGTTCCACCAAGGAAGAGTGGAAGATGGTGGTCGAGACGAAAAAGATCCTCGACCCCAAGATCAAGGTCCAGGCCACTTGCGTGCGGGTGCCGGTGTTCGTCGGCCACTCCGAAGCGCTTAACGTCGAGTTCGAGGAGGAGATCAGCGCCGAGGAAGCGCAGGAAATCCTGCGCGAGGCTCCGGGCGTGATGCTGATCGACAAGCGGGAGGACGGTGGTTACGTCACCCCGGTCGAGGCGGTCGGCGATGGTGCGACGTATGTCAGCCGCGTGCGGGAGGACTCCACCGTGGAGAATGGTCTCGCGCTGTGGTGCGTGTCGGACAACCTTCGCAAGGGCGCGGCGCTCAATGCGGTGCAGATTGCCGAGTTGCTCGGGCGCCGGCACCTCCAGAAGGGCTGAGTGCTCGCGGCGTACAGTCCGCTGCGGGCCGCCGCCTTTTGCCTTCTTCGTTTCCGATGACGCCGCGCAAGTGAGTTTTCCGTGACAGACATCCAGACCACCTTCGTTGAGGGTTTCGGCGGCGCGAAGCTCGCCGTGCACAGAACGGGCGACGTGGGTGGGCGGCCGTTGTTGCTCCTCCATGGCCTGTTCTCGAGCGCGCAGGTGAACTGGATCAAGTTCGGCAACGCCGCCATTCTCGCCGGCGCCGGCTTCGACGTGATCATGCCTGACCTGCGGGCACATGGGGAGAGCGACGCCCCGCACGATCCTGCAACCTACCCGTCCGATGTCCTTGTGCGCGACCTTCAGGTGGTCGTCGCTGAGTTGGGTCTTTCCAATTATGACCTCGGCGGGTTCTCACTGGGGGCGCGCACGGCCGTTCGCGGAGTGCTGGCCGGTCTGACGCCGCGCAGGCTCGTCCTGGGCGGCATGGGGCTTACCGGCCTGTCGGGCTGGACGAGGCGCAGTGCTCACTTCGTTGATGCCATCGACCGGTTCGGCACCATCGAGCGTGGCGACAAGGCGTTCGTCGCGCAGGCGTTCATGAAGTCCATGAAGATCGACCGGGTTGCCGCGCGGCTCCTCCTCGGGTCCGTCGACGACACGAAGCAGGAGGCCTTGGCGCAGATCGGCATGCCCACGCTCTGTGTCTGCGGTGCCGACGACCAGGACAACGGTTCCGCACCCGAACTGGCCGCAGCGCTTCCTTCGGGCACTTATGCCGAGGTGCCGGGAAACCATATGTCGTCGGTCACCTTCAAGGACTTCGGCCGGGCAATCGCGAACTTTCTCGAATAAGTGTTTGGGAAACCGGCTCGCCCGGTTGATCGGCACGGACGAGAAGCTAGTCTGCGGCCATCACGAAGTCGAGAAGGTCCCCATCATGAAGTTCGCTTCAATTGCCCTGGCCGCGCTTGCTGCCGGCCTGTCCTTTGCCGCTCTGCCGGCACACGCCGAAGAATACCCGCTGACGGCCGAGGGTGCTGCCCAGTTCGTCGCCGCTGCCGAAAAAGACCTGTTCGACTTTTCCATCGACACCGCCCGCGCGAGCTGGGTGAACGCCACCTACATCAATGAGGACACGGACGCCCTTGCCGCCAAGGCAAACGGCCTGATGACTGAAAAGCAGGTGCAGTACGCGGTGGACGCAGCGAAGTTCGCCAAGGTGGGCGGGCTGGACGCGGATGTGGCGCGCAAGCTGCACATCCTGCAGCAGAGCATCGTCGTTCCCGCCTCCTCCACACCGGGGGCTGCTGCCGAACTGAGCGAAATCACCACTCGCCTCTCCTCCACTTACGGCAAGGGTCGGGGCACGCTGGACGGGAAGCCGATCAACGGGTCGGACATTGAAGCCGAAATGGGCAATACGGAGCGGACGCCCGCCCAGCTCTCGGAGATGTGGACCAGCTGGCACGACAATGTCGGCAAGCCGATGAAGGCGGACTACGTCAAGATGGTGGGAATGGCGAATCAGGGCGCGAAGGAGCTCGGCTTCGCGGACGTGGGCGCCATGTGGCGCTCGGGCTACGACATGACGCCAGAAGCCTTCGCGGCCGAAACGCAGCGCCTCTGGAACGAAACCAAGCCTCTCTACCTCGCGCTTCACACCTACGTTCGACGCAAGCTGAACGAGAAGTACGGCGATGCCGTGCAGCCCCGCACCGGCCCGATCCGCGCGGACCTGCTTGGCAACATGTGGGCGCAGGAGTGGGGTAATATCTACCCGCTCGTCGCTCCGGCCGGGGCGGGTGACCTGGGCTACGACATCGGCGATCTGCTAAAGGCTCAGAACAGGACGCCCGTCGACATGGTGAAGACCGGCGAACGGTTTTACTCCTCGCTCGGCTTCGATCCCCTGCCAGACACGTTCTGGACGCGCTCGATGATCACCAAGCCCGCGGATCGGGAGGTGATCTGCCACGCCTCGGCCTGGAACGTCGACAACAAGGACGACATCCGCATCAAGATGTGCACCAAGGTGAATGCGGACGACTTCGTTACCATTCACCACGAGCTGGGACACAATTACTACCAGCGCGCCTATAACCGGCAGCCGTTCCTTTATCAGAGCGGCGCCAATGACGGCTTCCATGAGGCTATCGGCGACTTCGTGGCCCTGTCGATCACGCCGCAGTACCTCGTCCAGATCGGACTGCTCGATCAAGCGAAGGTGCCGTCTGCGGACAAGGATATCGGCCTGCTCCTGCGCCAGGCACTGGACAAGGTGGCCTTCCTCCCGTTTGGGCTGATGATTGACCGCTACCGCTGGGACATCTTCGATGGCAGCATCCAGCCCGCCGACTACAACAAGGCCTGGACGAAGATGCGGCTGGATTACCAGGGGATCACCCCGCCGACCGCGCGGCCGGATGACGCGTTCGATGCGGGCGCCAAGTACCACGTCCCGGGCAATACGCCGTACACCCGCTACTTCCTCGCGCGCATCCTGCAGTTCCAGTTCTACCAGGCCGCGTGCAACCAGGCCGGGTGGAAGGGCCCGCTGCACCGGTGCAGCTTCTATGGCGACGAGAAGGTGGGCGAACGCCTGAACGCCATGCTGGAGATGGGCGGTTCGAAGCCCTGGCCCGAAGCGCTCAAGGTCTTCACCGGATCGCCGAAGATGAGCGCCAAGCCCATGCTGGATTACTTCGCACCGCTCAAGAAGTGGCTGGACGCCCAGAACAAGGGTGAGACTTCCGGCTGGTAACACCAGCCGAACGGCCGGCGTGCGCTGACCGCGCGCCGGCCCCGGTTGCGAAAAGACCCGCCTCACTTTCGTGGAGCGGGTCTTTTCCTGTCAGCGGCTCTGCTCTTAACGGAACGGCGGTTCGTTGAAGGCGCGCAGCTTTCGCGAATGCAGCCGATCGCCCTGTTCACGCAGCAGGTCGCAGGAAATGAGACCGATCTTCAGATGGCTTGCGATCGCTTCCTCGTAGAAGCGGTTGGCCTGCCCGGGAAGCTTGAGCTCGCCATGAAGCGGCTTATCCGAGACGCAGAGCAGCGTGCCGTAAGGGACGCGGAAGCGATACCCCTGAGCGCTGATCGTGGCGCTTTCCATGTCGATGCCGATGGCCCGGCTAAGGCTGAACCGCTTAGCCGATTCCGTGTAACGCAGCTCCCAGTTGCGGTCGTCCGTCGTGACGACGGTGCCGGTGCGCATGCGCTTCTTGAGGTTTGCCCCACCGCCGCCGCTGACCATCTCTGCCGCCTGTGCCAGTGCCTGCTGGACTTCGGCAATGGCGGGCAGCGGGATCTCCGGCGGCAGGACCGGATCCAGAACGTGATCGTCGCGAAGGTAGGCGTGCGCCAGCACGTAGTCGCCGATGCGCTGGCTGTCGCGCAGGCCGCCGCAGTGGCCGATCATCAGCCAGGCTTCGGGCCTCAGGACCGCAAGGTGATCGGTGATCGTTTTCGCATTCGAGGGGCCTACCCCGATGTTGACCAGTGTGATGCCCGAGCCATCCTCACGGATCAGGTGGTAAGCCGGCATCTGATGCCGACGCCATGCCGTGTCGGAGAGGCGTGCACGAGCGTTGTCGACCGGCGCGTCCAGATAGAGGCCACCTGCGCCCGACAAGGCAACGTAGCCGTCCGATCCGACCTGCTTTCCGGCCCAATCGACGAACTCGTCCACGTAGCGATGGTAGTTGGTGAACAGGACGAAGCGTTGGCAATGCTCCGGACTGGTGCCGGTGTAGTGCGCAAGGCGCGCAAGGCTGAAGTCCGTACGCAGGCCGTCGAACAGCGCCAGGGGATGCGGCTCGCCTTCACCGCTCTGGAAGGTGCCGTCCGCGATCTCATCGCCGATCATCGCCAGTTCGGTACTGGGGAAGTGAGCGGCCAGTTCCTGCGGCGTGACGGCACCGACCGCCACCCCTTCAAGGACATAGGGAAAGGGGATTTCCTGCGCCGACCGCGTCACCTGGAATTCCACCTCGTACTCCGCCTCGATCAGCGCGAGCTGTTCCTCGAGGTAATCGGCGAAGAGGTGAGGGCGTGTGACCGTCGTGACGTAGGTTCCCGGCGCCTCGAGCCGGCCGAAAGCGCGCGATGCGGGGGCTGCCCGTTCGACACCGCGATAGGTGATGCGCAGCTCAGGGTAAGTCCAGAGGCGGTCAGCGCGGCGATCGTCGGGGGGAAGAGTGCCGTTTTTAACGAACGCGGCGATGTCGGCCTTGAGAGTGGAAACGGCGGCTTCATATACGCGGACCAATTCCGCGAGGGTTGCTTTCATGTTCTGCATGTCCATCTATTACGCATTCCGTACTGGGGCGCAATAGGGACAAAGTGCGACGCGGTGCTGACGCCTGCGCCCTCATATGAGCTTTGCCGGTCTGCCGCCGTCCGCAGTTGTCGAGGGCGGAACGGAAAAGCCCCCGCTTCACGAGGAAGCGAGGGCTCTTGATCCGTTTCGGTACCGAAAGGGAAGGGATCAGGCCTGAGCCTCGCCCTCTTCCTCGGTTTCCTCGACCGCGATCTCGCCAGGTTCGGCGTTCGGGTCGTAGGCTTCGGTGAAGCCCGAGACGTCCTGTTCGAACATCGCGGCCATCACGTCTACGCCCTGCGACTGCAGTTCGGCTTCGTCCGGCGAACGCGCGACGTTCACCTTGACGTTGACCGAGACTTCGGGGTGCAGGTTGACCTTGACGTCGAAGATGCCGAGCGTCTTGATCGGGCGCTCAAGCACGATCATCTGCTTCGACACGTTCGCGCCCTGTTCGTTCAGGCCGTCGACGATGTCGCGGACCGAGACCGAACCGTAGAGCTGGCCCGAGTTCGACGAGGCGCGGATCAGGACGATCTGCTTGCCTTCGACGTCGCCCGACTGCGCTTCGGCGGCCGTGCGGCGCTCTGCGTTGTCGGCCTCGATCTTGGCGCGGTTGGCTTCGAAGACCTTCTTGTTCGCGTCGTTGGCGCGAAGGGCCTTCTTGTTCGGAAGCAGGTAGTTACGAGCGTAACCGTCCTTGACCGAGACGACGTCGCCGATGGCGCCGAGCTTCTCGATGCGCTCCAGGAGGATGATCTGCATGGGTAGGTCCCTCCCTTACTTGACGATGAAGGGCAGCAGGCCGATGTGCCGGGCGCGCTTGATGGCCTGGCTCAGCTCACGCTGCTTCTTGGCGGAAACCGCGGTGATGCGGCTGGGGACGATCTTGCCACGCTCGGACATGAAGCCCTGGAGCAGACGAACGTCCTTGTAATCGATCTTCGGCGCGTTCTTGCCCGAGAACGGGCAGGACTTGCGGCGGCGGAAGAATGCACGTGCCATGTGGATCAGGCTCCTTCACGTTCGCGACGGCGCGTACGCTCGCGGTCGCTCTTGCGCATCATGACCGAAGGGCCTTCCTCATGCTCGTCAACGCGGATGGTGACGTAGCGGATGACGTCTTCGTTGATCGAAGTCTGACGCTCGAGCTCAGCGACGACGTCGCCCGAAGCTTCGATGTTCAGCATCACGAAGTGCGCCTTGCGGTTGCGCTTGATCTTGTAAGCGAGATTCTTGAGGCCCCAGGTCTCGGTCTTGACGACCTTGCCCTGGTTCGACTCGACGATCTCGGTGGCGGCGGCAGCCAGCGCATCAACCTGCGCTTGGCTAAGGTCCTGGCGCGCCAGGAACACGTGCTCATATAGAGCCACGGCAGCTTCCTTATCTTGTCTAACCGATCGCTGGCTACCCGCGGGATTGCGGGGCCCCTCCGGCTTTCTTCAGTGTTCCGCGAAGTTTCACGACTTCGAGGAAGGGGCGCCCTTAGCCTATTGGGGGGAGATTGCAAGCCGGGACTCTGCAAAGCGCCGCGCGCCCCTTCTCAGGAACAAGAAAAAATTGCCACATGGCGTTAAAATGTTGCGCATGAGGGACAGGGCGTTAGCTAGGCACATCCTTCAGTCGAGAGTCGAGCTATATGAAAAGAACATATCGTCGTTTCGCACTGGCGCTGCTGGCAAGCGTGGCGCTCCCGATGTCGGCCGGGGCGCAGGGCGTCGGCAACGCCTCGACGACGAAAGGGGCAACGGCTGAAACGGTGACGACTCAGTTGCCGCGCGCGGTGCGTCCCAGTCATTACGACCTGACCATTACCCCCGATGCGCAGGCCATGACATTCGAGGGGCAGGCTGCGATCACCATCGACGTGGTCGAAGCGACCAGGACGATAACCCTGCATGCGGCCGACCTGGCCATCGCGAAAGCAGCCTTGACGACCAAGACCGGCAGGAAGGCAGGTGCGCCGACCGTCACGCTGGACACCAAGGCGCAGACGGCGACCTTCACGTTCACAAAGCCGGTCGCGCCAGGCAGCTACGTGCTCTCGATCGATTATGCGGGCAAGATCAACACGCAGGCGTTCGGCCTCTTCGCGCTGGACTACAAGGCCGCAGACGGATCGCAGAAGCGCGCACTTTTCACGCAGTTCGAAAACTCCGACGCGCGCCGTTTCATGCCTTCCTGGGACGAGCCGTTCTACAAGGCGACGTTCAGCCTCAAGACGATCGTTCCCACCGACGAGGTTGCTGTCGGCAACCTGCCGGTGGAGAGCCGGAAGGATCTGGGGCAGGGCAAGACGCTGGTGACGTTCGGCACCAGCCCCCGGATGTCGACATACCTGCTGTTCTTCAGCCTGGGCGACTTCGAGCGCAAGACCGTCATGGTAGGCGACACCGAAGTGGGTGTCCTGACCAAGCGCGGCGATCTCGCACAGGCGGATTATGCGCTGAAAGCCTCGGCCGACATGCTGCCGTGGATGAACGAGTACTTCGGCGAGAAGTACCCGCTGCCCAAGCTGGACCATATCGCAGCGCCCGGGCGCAGCCAGTTCTTCTCCGCGATGGAGAACTGGGGCGGCATCTTCTACTTCGAAAACGCCATGCTGCTGGACCCGAAGATCGCGTCGAACAGCCTGCGCGAACGCATCTTCACCGTCGTCGCGCATGAAATGGCGCACCAGTGGTTCGGCGATCTCGTCACCATGTCCTGGTGGGACGACCTCTGGCTGAACGAGGGCTTCGCCTCCTGGCTCGAAAGCCGCGCGACGGAAAAGTTCCATCCGGAATGGCATCCCGAGTTGACCGCGCTCGGCTCTCGCGAGTCCGCGATGGGTCAGGATGCCTACGTCACTACGCATCCGGTCATTCACCCCATCAAGACGGTGGAGGAAGCCAGCCAGGCCTTCGATTCGATCACCTACTCCAAGGGTGAGGCGGTCATTCGGATGCTGGAGGCCTATGCCGGTTCCGACGAGTGGCGCGCGGGCGTACAGGCGTACATGAAGCGCTACAGCCACTCCAACACGGTAACCGATGACCTGTGGCGCGAGATCGACAAGGCTTCGGGCAAGCCGATCAGCGAAATCGCGCACGATTTCACTCTCCAGCCCGGAATTCCGCTGGTGAAGGTAACGGCCACCTGCAACGCCGGCTCCACGGCCGTGGCGCTGGAGCAGGGCGAGTTCACCCGCGATCGCGCCGGCAAGCAGCCGCTGGCCTGGCGTGTGCCAGTGCGCGTGGCCCAGGTCGGTGGGACAGCTCAGGCCGAGACGCTGCTCCAGGGCAAGGGCGCACTCCAGGTTGCGGGCTGCAGCCCCGTGATCGTCAATGCAGGCCAGACCGGCTACTACCGTGTGCTTTATGATCCCCGCACCTTTGCCGGGATCGCCAAGAACATCGCAACGGTGAAGCCGGTCGACCAGCTCGGCATCCTCAACGATGCGGTTGCGCTGGGCTACGCTGGCAATCAGCCGATGGCCGATATGCTGGACCTGGTGAAGAACCTCCCGGCCGACGCATCGCCGCAGGTGATGGAACGCGCGGCAAGCGTCATTTCAGGGTTGGCGCCCTATGCTGAAGCCAATCCGAAACGCAAGGCGGCCCTGACCCGCTTCGCAACGGCGCGCCTTCTGCCAGTGCTGAAGGGCCTGGGTTGGACGCCCAAGGCAGATGAGCCTGCGACGGCGGGCGAACTGCGCGCAACGCTTATCGAGGTGCTGGGCGATCTTGGCGAAAAGACGGTGGTGGCTGAGGCCCGCCGCCGTTTCGCTGATCCGGCCGCGATCGATCCTTCGGTCAAGGTCGCCATCCTTGGCGTCGTCGCAAAGAACGCCGATGCCGCCACCTGGGATGCCCTCCATGCGATGGCGAAGGATGAGACCTCCGCGCAGGTTCGCACCACCCTCTATTCGCTCCTGGGCCGGGCGGCCGATCCCGCACTGGCCGACAAGGCGCTCGCCCTGTCGCTCACGGATGAGCCGGGGCTGACGACCAGCCCCGTCATCGTCAGCTCGGTGGGCGCGGAACATCCGGAAAGGACGTTCGATTTCGTGATGGCGAACTACGATGCCGTCATGGGCCGCGTCGACGTGTCGGGGGCAACCCGCTACGTAGCGCGCCTGTCCGCGACGAGCGCCGATCCCGCCATGGTCGGCAAGCTCGATGCCTATGCGAAGCAGCGTCTTGCCGCCGGTTCGCGCCGTCCCGTGGACGAGGCGATCGCCAAGATCCAGGACCGCATCAAGGTTGCGCAGACGCGCCTGCCTGAAGTGGACGCCTGGCTGGCGAAGGCCGGGTACTGACCGAAGCTGTCCCGTCTTCCGGCGGGACAGCATGCCATGCGATGCCCGGCGATCGTCACGGTCGCCGGGCCTTTGCGTTCTGCGCCCTTTAGAAGGTGATAGCGAATCGCCTGCAGGCAGTGCAGCCATCAGCTGCCTTCTGCTTTTTCTTGCTCGACGGTCGTTTAGCCCGCATGGCTGACGACCGTTCCGTTCACTTTCAAGAGGTTCCCTGATGCCCTCCGGCCTAGTTGCCCTGCTTGACGACGTAGCGGTCATAGCCCGAGCCGCGGCCGCGTCCCTCGATGACGTTGCAGCGGGTGTCGCGAAGGCGGGCTCCAAGGCCGCCGGCGTGGTGATCGACGACGCGGCAGTGACGCCGGGCTATGTCACGGGCTTCACGCCGGAACGTGAGCTGCCGATCATCTGGAAGATCGCCAAGGGCTCGTTCCGAAACAAGTTGCTGATCCTGCTGCCGATCGCCCTGCTCCTGAGCGCTTTCTTGCCCCAGGCGATAACGCCGATCCTGATGATCGGCGGCCTCTATCTCGCCTTCGAAGGCGCAGAGAAGATCATGGAAAAGCTCGGTGGCGAGAAGCACGGGGAGACCTTGGAAGATCCTATCCAGGACGTCGCCACCTTCGAGACGGAGCGTGTGACTGGGGCGGTACGGACCGACCTCATCCTCTCCGCTGAAATCATGGCCATCGCGCTCGCCGAAATTGGCGAGCAGTCGCTGGTCGGCCGCGCTGTTACGCTTGCGCTGGTGGGCATTGCCATCACGGCCGCTGTCTATGGGGCCGTCGCGCTCATCGTGAAGATGGACGACGTGGGCCTGCATCTGGCGAAGAAGCCCGGCTCGGCCGCTCAGGCGTCCGGACGGATGCTGCTGCGGGCGATGCCGGCGGTCCTCACTTTCCTCGGTAGCGTCGGAACCGTGGCGATGCTGTGGGTCGGCGGCGGCATTATCCTGCACGGCCTGGAGGAGCTTGGACTGCCGGGTCCCGCTCACGTCGCCCACGCGATCCAGCATGCCGTTGCCGAGGCCACCGGCCCGCTTGGAGGGGTGACCGGGTGGCTGGCTTACGCCGTGGCTTCAGCGATCGTCGGGCTTGTCCTGGGCGCGATTGTCGCATTGGTGGTTCACCTCGTCGCGAAAGGCCGCGGCAAGGCGCACTGAACCGCTGCGGTCAGTCGAGGGCTGCAAGGAGGTCGCGGGCGAAGATCGTCAGCGTGTCGTCGCGCGCCCCCATGACGACCACGCGGTCGCCGGGGCGGGCGATCTGTGCGATGCGAGCGGCGCAGTCATCGCGGGACGGTATGTATTCGGCCGTGCCGCCATGGCTTTCGATCAGCCTCACGATGCGTTCGCTGCCGTGCGTCCGGTCCACCGTTCCGCCGAAGTAGACCGGATCGCACAGGATCGTGACGTCGTCCGTGCCCAGTCGTGTGGCGAAAACCTCGGCCAGTTCGGCACCCATCTGGCGCAACGGACCGTAACCGTGGGGCTGGAAGAAGGCGATGATCCGGCCGGGATGCGCGCGCAAGGTGGCAAGCGTTGCGGATACCTTGTCCGGATTGTGCCCGAAGTCGTCGATGACGACGGTGCCGGCAGCCGATGTGCCGATGACGTCGAAGCGACGGGCCAAGCCTTCGAACGAGGTAAGCGCGGCGACCGCATCGGCGATCGATACCCCGGCCGCGTTGGCGGCTGCGATGGCGGCGAGGGCGTTGTAGAGGTTGTGCCGCCCCGGAACCTTGAGCGTGAGCGCATGAGAGCCGCCATCGCGCTTGTCGACAATCGTGGCGGTGAGGGAGGTTGGGCCTTCAACGATGTCCGTGGCGCCGATCTCCGCTTCGGATGAGGTGATGCCAAAGGAGATGAACGCCTGCGCCTTTGCAGCGAGGGCGCTGGTCTCGGCATCGTCGAGATTAAGGGCGCAAACCTCTGCGCGCGCAAGGAAATCACCGAAGAGCTGGCGCAGTTCCTCAAGGCTCTTGTGATCGAGACTGACATTGCCGAGGACCGCCACCTTCGGGCGATAGAGCGCGATCGAGCCGTCGCTTTCATCGACCTCGGAAACGAAGGCGCTGCCCTGGCCCACGCGCGCGCTGGCGAAGGGGGCATCCTCGCGCACGAAATTCTTCATCACCGCGCCGTTCATGATCGTTGGGTCGCGGCCGGCGGCGGTCATGATCCACCCGGTCATTCCGGTGACGGTCGACTTTCCGGACGTGCCGCCGATGGCGATCCCTTCAGGCGCCGCGTTGAAGAGCGTGGCGAGCAGTTCGGCGCGGGTCATCCGTGTGCAGCCCAGCTCCCGGGCCCGAAGGACCTCGGGAACGGTATCCTCGACGGCGGCGGAGGCCACCAGCACCTGTTCGCGCGAGGTGATGCCGCTGCCGTCCTGCGGGAAAAGTTCGAAGCCGAGCGATTTGAGCCACGCGAACTTGTCGGCGCTGCGGCCCTGATCGCGGCTACGGTCGGAGCCGCCGATACGGGCACCATGCCCCTTGAGGATCAGCGCCAGCGGCAACATGCCCGAGCCGCCGATGCCGCAGAAGAACCAGGGATGAGTGGTGAGGTCGCGGGCGTCGTTCATGGGCCAAGCCGTATGCGGCCTTGCCCGTCATGACAACCTCGATAGGAATGGACGGCATGACACGCTCTTCCATCCGGGTAGCCGTTTGCGCGCCATCCACTTCGATAACGCGAGAGGACGCCCGAGCTGTACGGGAACTCGCCGCCGCCGAGTTTCCGCAGGTCGAACTGGTTATCCACGAACAGTGCTTCGAAGCGGACGGCCATTTCGCGGGCGCCGACCAGCGCCGGCTGGACGCGTTGGTCGACTGCGCGAACGATCCCGGGTTCGATGCGGTGTGGTTCGCACGCGGGGGGTACGGCGCTTGCCGCGTGGCGGAAGGCGCGATCGCACGCATGGAGCATGCGGCCGGAGAAAAGACATACCTCGGCTATTCCGACGCGGGCTATCTTCTGGGTGGCCTCTATCGTGCGCGGATCGGACGCCCCGTTCACGGGCCCATGTTGGCGGACATCCGGCGCGAAGGCGGCGACGATGCCGTTCGCCGGGCCCTTGGCTTCCTTTCAGGGGCGCCGGACGGACTGGAGCCTTCGCTGGGACGGGAGCGGCATCCGGTCGTCGCCTTCAACCTCATGACGCTCGCGATGCTGTCCGGTACCCCGCTTATGCCCGGATTGGCCAGCCATGTCGTAATGGTGGAGGAGGTTTCCGAATATCTTTATGCCGTCGATCGGCTGTTCTTCCATGCCACGGCTCATCTTAACGGCATTGCCGGGCTGCGCCTCGGGCGAGTGAGCGACGTTCCGGAAAACGATCGCCCGTTCGGCGCGGACGTTGAGGAAATAGCCCGGTACTGGTGCGAGCGACATGCGATCCCGTTTCTCGGGGCGGCCGATATCGGCCACGACGCGGCAAACCGGATCGTGCCTTTCGGTTGAAGGACGGCATTCCGGGCTTGCGGTTCACGGCCAAGGTCAATAACCGCGCGCCACATTCGAATTTTTGAAAGCGGTGCGTGGCTCCAGCCCGCCGTTTGAGCAAGGAGCGGTCGCAAGATGCGTGCATTCGTTTTCCCCGGACAGGGCAGCCAGAAGGTCGGCATGGGTGCGGAACTCGCTGCGGCGAGCGCCGTCGCGCGTGAGGTTTTCCAGGAGGTCGACGATGCGCTCGGCCAGAGCCTGTTTCGGATCATGACCGAAGGCCCGGAGGACCAGTTGACCCTCACCGAGAACGCACAGCCGGCGATCATGGCCAATGCCATTGCGGTGCTGCGCGTGCTTGAGAAGGAAGGCGGGATCAGCCTTGCAGACAAGGCGGACTTCGTTGCCGGTCACTCTCTGGGTGAATACACCGCGCTCTGCGCAGCCGGTGCTTTCAGCCTCGCCGACACCGCGCGCCTCCTGAAGCTGCGCGGCCAGTCAATGCAGGCGGCCGTCCCTGTGGGCGTGGGTGCGATGGCGGCGCTGCTCGGCGCCGATATTGAAAAGGCAACCGCCCTCGCCGAAGCAGCGGCTGAGGATCAGGTCTGCACCGTCGCCAACGACAACGATCCCACCCAGGTCGTCATCTCCGGTCACAAGGAAGCGATCGAGCGCGCCATTGCGCTCGTAAAGGAGCATGGCATCAAGCGCGGCATCGCGCTGCCCGTCTCGGCGCCGTTCCACTGCCCGCTGATGCAGCCCGCCGCCGACGCCATGGCCGAGGCGCTTGCCGCAACCCCGCCGGGCACGCTGCGAGTGGCGCTTTTCGCCAACGTCACCGCTTCGGTCGTGACCGATCCGGCCGAAGTCCAGCGCCTCCTCGTTGAGCAGGTCACCGGCCGCGTTCGCTGGCGTGAGAGCGCGATCGCCATGCGCGAAGCCGGGGTGGAGCGTTTCTTCGAGATCGGCGGCAAGGTCGTCGGCCCGATGATCAAGCGCTCGGCCGGAGAGGTGGACGTCACCGCCGCCACGACGATGGCGGAGATCGAGGAATTGGCGAAGAGCCTGTAAAGCCGTCGCGTCCCGGGCTTGACCCGGGACTGCCAGCCGTTCGAAGAAGCATCGCCGGATGGCGATCTAGGAGTTTTGCCATGTTCAACCTCAACGGAATGACTGCTCTGGTGACCGGCGCGAGCGGCGGCATCGGTTCGGCCGTCGCCCGGGCTCTCGCGGCACAGGGCGCACGCCTTGCGATTTCGGGATCGAATGCCGACAAGCTGCGCGCCTTCCGCGAAGAGCTCGACGAGCATACCCCGCAGCACCTGCAGGAAGTCGACCATGTCGCGATCGCCTGCAATCTTGGCGAGGCAGAGCAGGTCGAGAAGCTGGTTCCGGCTGCGCTGGAATCGCTGGGCAAGATCGACATCCTCGTCAACAACGCCGGCATCACGCGCGACAATCTTGCCATGCGCATGAAGGACGAAGAGTGGGACCAGGTCATCAGGATCAATCTTGAGTCCACCTTTCGCCTCATGCGCGCCGCCACCAAGCCGATGATGAAGGCCCGCTTCGGCCGCATCATCAACGTGACCTCCGTGGTCGGCACCACCGGCAACCCCGGGCAGATGAACTACTGCGCGGCGAAGGGCGGCATCACCGCCATGTCCAAGAGCCTTGCGCAGGAGCTCGCCAGCCGCGGTGTGACGGTGAACTGCATTGCACCCGGCTTCATCCGCACCGCCATGACCGACGTCCTGCCCGATGCGCAGAAGGAAGCGCTGAACGGCCGCATCCCCATGGGTCGCATGGGCGAGGGCGACGACATCGCCTCCGCTGCCGTGTTCCTGGCCAGCAAGGAAGCCGGCTACATCACCGGCCAGACCATTCACGTGAACGGCGGCATGGTGATGGTCTGACGTGACCGTCCAGGCGGGGCTTCGGGCGAAGGCATAGGACCGCGCCGGAGCCCTGCCCGGAGGACGTCAGGCCCAAGTTCTCCATAAGAACCCTTCATTTATCCCCAGATTCGCGGTTTCTGCCCTCGTTGCAGCTTGCCGCGCTTCCGACTCCCGTTAGAGATAGTCGTCCGAATTTCAGGGATGTCCGCATCCCGTGCCCGACCAAGGGGGACTTGAGGCTGTCATGAAGGCCACTATCGAACGTTCCACGCTGCTGCGCTGTCTTTCCCATGTGCAGTCGGTCGTCGAGCGCCGCAATACCATCCCGATCCTGTCGAACGTCCTGATCGAAGCTTCCGCCGGAGGCTCACTCAGGATCATGGCAACGGACCTTGATCTTCAGGTCGTCGAGACGCTGGGCGCTGTCTCTGTTGAGCAGGCGGGCGCGATCACGGTATCGGCGCACCTGCTGTTCGACATCGCCCGAAAGCTTCCGGAGGGCAGCCAGGTCAGCCTGGACTCGGCGGACAATCGCATGGTGGTGAAGGCTGGCCGCAGCCGCTTCCAGCTGCCGACGCTCCCGCGGGACGACTTCCCGATGATCGCCGAGGGCGAACTGCCCACCAGCTTCGAAGTCCCGGCCGCCACGCTGGCGCAGCTGATCGACCGGACCCGGTTCGCGATCTCCACGGAAGAGACTCGCTACTACCTGAACGGCATCTTCCTCCACGTCACGGATGAGGAACTGAAGGCGGCCGCCACCGATGGTCACCGCCTTGCCCGTTTCACCCTGCCGCGCCCGGATGGCTCGGAAGGCATGCCTGACGTTATCGTGCCGCGTAAGTGCGTCGGCGAACTGCGCAAGCTGCTGGAGGAATCGCTCGACACCAACGTGCTGGTCGATCTCTCGGCCAGCAAGATCCGCTTCACGCTTGGCGGTGAGAACGGTGTCGTGCTGACCAGCAAGCTGATCGACGGAACGTTCCCGGACTACACCCGCGTCATCCCCACCGCGAATGACAAGCTCCTGAAGGTGGATCCGAAGACCTTTTTCCAAGGCGTGGACCGCGTGGCGACGATCGCCACCGAGAAGACCCGCGCTGTGAAAATGGCTCTGGAAACCGATCGCGTGACGCTTTCGGTCACCTCGCCGGACAATGGTACGGCGGCGGAAGAAGTGCCGGCGCAGTATGCCTCCGACGGGTTCGAAATCGGGTTCAACGCGAACTACCTCAAGGACATTCTTGGACAGATCGACGGCGACACCGTTGAACTGCACCTCGCCGATGCTGCCGCTCCGACGCTGATCCGGCAGGACGACAAGAGCCCCGCGCTCTACGTGCTGATGCCAATGCGCGTCTGAGGTCAAATTCAGATGAAGTGATGACAAGGCCGGGGCGAAAGCTCCGGCCTTTGTGCATCGTAGGCTAGCGGCAGGAAGTGCCGGTCACGAGGCTCAGGCTCGGCCGGCCGCCTCGATCATCTTTTCCACCGCGACGAACTTCTCGCGGGGCGAACCCGCCCGGGCCGCCGCCACTTCCGCTTCGTCGATCTTCTGCCAGTCGGCGAATCGAACGACCTGGATGCCGCGCTCGGCCGCGAGTTCGTCAAACCCCTGCCGTCCGGGCTTTCCGGCGGGAGCGGGAATGTCGGCTTCGACCTTTTCGATGATCGAGAACCCGTCGGGCCGGTTGGCGCCGATCGTGCCCGTTGGCCCGCGTCGCGCCCATCCGACGCAGTAGAGGCCGGGAGCGATCCGGCCTTCCACATTGGCGAAGCGGCCGCCCTGTTCGTCATAAGGCACATCGGGAATGGGTGACGTCTGGTACCCGATGCAGGAGACGACGAGCCCGGCCGGAACGCGGTAGAAGGTGCCGGTGCCGACGGCCTTGCCCCCCTCGACCCGTGTTCTTTCGACTTCGACAGCCTCGACGCGGCCTTGGCCGATGATGGAATGGGGCGCCGCGAAGAAATCGAATTCGACGGCGACATCGTCCTGGTCGTTATCGGCGTCGGTGGCGAAGCTGCGCAGGAGAGCCATAGCCTTGCGCAGTCCGGGATCGAGCTGCGTATCGCGGTTGAGGTCCGGTAGATCGGCCGGATCGACCCGGGGATGGGCGCGTGTGAGGCTGGCCAGTTCAGCAAGCTCCTTGGGTGTCATCGCGATCTGGTGCGGCCCGCGCCGGCCAAGGATCACGATGCGCCGCACAGCCGAACCGCCCAGGGCAGTGCGCGCATGGGAGACGATGTCCGAACCCGTCAGCTCCTCCTCCGACTTGGCGAGAATACGGGCCACATCGAGCGCGACATTGCCATTCCCCACGATGACTGCCGTGTCATGATCCAGCTGCGGGTTCAGACCGGAGAACTGCGGATGTCCGTTGTACCACCCGACGAAGGCGGCCGAGCCGAAGACGTTGGCCAGATCGTCACCGGGCAGCTCGAGCCGGCGGTCGCGCGGTGCTCCGGTGGCGAGGATTACCGCATCGTAGAGGGTCTGGAGTTCACTCACCGACACGTCCCGGCCAAGCATCACGTTACCGACGAAGCGCACGTTCTGCGTCAGCGCCGTCGTCTCGTAGCGTTCGATCACGCCCTTGATCGCCTGATGGTCCGGCGCAACGCCGGTGCGGATAAGGCCAAAGGGGACGGGAAGGGTGTCGAATATGTCCACGTGGACGTCTTCGCCCCACTGCTTCAGCGCCGCTTCGGCAGTGTAGTAGCCGGCCGGACCCGATCCGACGATGGCGATATGCCGCATGGCTATGTCTCCCATCAGGAGGCCGGCGCCGCCGCCGGCCCGATACCGACAAGCAAGCACGCCAGCTGGACCGGGGCAAGCGAAATGCGGGAGACTTTATCCGCCTCGTGACCGCCCGCATTTACACTTTGGCAAGAGCGGCAAGGCCATGGTCCGCGCATGTTGCATTCAGGCCTGCGTGAACGACGGCGAGGAGGGCGTTCGGACGCCGGACGGAATCCCGCGGCGGGCGGGGGGTACGCGGCTGGGGCAGGGCTGTCAGCTACAGGCTCTCCAAGCGCTCTCCAGCCGGGCGGGTTCGCACGCCCGCGGATCGAGGTCGACGCGATGGACCGGTCGCAGTTTTTCACCTGCGCGCGCTGGGCGTTCATGGCGGCGGCCCTGCTCGCCGGAGCGGCGCTCATGAGCCTGCTCTCGGGCACACTGCCGCCGCCAGTTTCCCTTGGCTGCCTTGGCCTGAGCATCGTCCTGTGCCTTCCGGCTGCGTTCTTTGCGCGTGTCGAGCGGCGGCTGGGGCATGATCGATGGGAACGCTACCTGCTGCTCCTTGTCGCCATCCTTTTGCCGATGGGATTGTTCGGGTTTGGCGGCGCGCTATGGACCGATCGTGCGGCATCGCTTGACCGGGACGTGACCGTCAATGTCTTTGTGATCCTTGCGCTCGTGGCGACGGCTCTGCTCGCGACCCGGCCGATGTCGATCGTCGGGGCCACGATTGGCTTGTGGAGCGGCGCGGCCCTTGATCAGGGTTCGCTCATCGCGCTCGGGCTTCTGAGCATCGGTGGCCTGACCGGCTTGCTGCTGGCGATCAGCCAGGTGAGAAACACTTCGGCCCAGGCGCAGCAACGTGCACAGGACGAACGCCAGCAGCGCCGCGCCGAAGAGCTGCTTCGCGAATACGAACAGACCGGCCAGGGCTGGTTCTGGGAAACCGACCGGCAGGGGCGCATCACCTACATCTCGGAAACCGTGGCGGAGCTGATGGGGACGAGCGCATCGCTTCTCGAGGGAGAGCCCTTCACGAGCCTGTTCCAACTTGCCGGCTCCAGCGCGCAGGAGGAGCGAACCTTGCTGTTCCACCTCAGCACGCGGTCGTCCTTCCATGAACTGGGCGTAAGGGCGGCGACGGCGGATGAGCGTTGGTGGACCATATCGGGACGGCCGGTTCTCGATCCCTTTGACAATTTCCTGGGTTTTCGCGGTGCGGGAAGTGATCTTACGGAAAGGCGGCGCTCGCAACAGCGGGTGACTCACCTGGCGCGCTTCGATTCGCTGACGGGCCTCGCCAACCGTTTCCAGATGGCGGAGTGGCTGGACAAGATCCTGTCGACTCCGCGCATCGAAATGCGGGCGTGCGCGGTGTTTCTGCTGGACCTCGACCGCTTCAAGCAGGTTAACGACACGATGGGCCATCCGGCCGGTGACGCGCTGCTGAAACAGGTGGCGGAGCGACTGGGCGTCACCGTCAGCGACCGCGGCCGGGTGGGGCGGCTCGGCGGCGACGAGTTTCAGGTGATCCTGCACGGCGCTCAGCACCGCGAAGGCCTGGCGCAACTTGCCCGGCGCATCATCGAGACGCTCTCGCAGCCCTATGCGATCGAGGGCGCGACCGTGACGATCGGTGCCTCCGTGGGTATCGCCCTTTGCCCTGACGACGGTGTGACGGCCGACGAACTCATCCGCAATGCCGACCTTGCTCTTTACGCCGCGAAGGGGGGCGGAAGGGGGCGCCACCACTTCTACGACGACGATCTCCATTCGGATGCCAAGGAGAGGGAGCAACTGGAAGAGGACCTGCGCGAGGCCATTGCCAGAGGCGCGCTTGAACTGCACTATCAGCCGCAGGTTCGCACCGCGACGAGCGCTGTGACGGGTTATGAGGCGCTCCTGCGCTGGAAGCACCCGCTTCACGGCTATATCTCACCGGCCAAGTTCGTGCCCGTGGCAGAGGATGCCGGGCTTGTCGCGCAGATTGGTGAGTGGGCGCTGCGCACGGCGTGCCAGGATCTTGCGAACTGGCCCGAAGCTGTCCGCGTTGCCGTCAACATCTCGCCCTTGCAGTTCGCCAACCCCGCACTTCCGGCAATCGTGACGAGTGCGGTTGCCGCGGCCGGGATCAACCCGGGGCAACTGGAACTTGAGATCACGGAGAGTGTGTTCCTCAGCGACGAGAAGGCGACGGAGGCGATGTTCGGCGCTCTCAAGGGTCTGGGCGTGCGGCTCGCGCTGGACGATTTCGGCACCGGCTATTCCTCCCTCGGCTACCTGAAGCGCGCGCCCTTCGACAGGATCAAGATCGACCAGAGTCTCGTGCGCGGTGCCGCGATCGAGGGAAGCCGTAACGACGCCATCATCTCCTCCATCGTCAGTCTGGCGCAAGCGCTGGAGATGGATACCACCGCAGAGGGCATAGAAACCTTCGACGAGCTGGATCTCGTGAAGAGTCTGGGCTGCAGTCACGTCCAGGGCTACATCTACGAGCGGCCACTGAGTGCGGAAGGGGTGGCGGAGCAGCTCGGGCGCGGGCTGGTGCTCACCGCACAGGGGCCGCGATCAGTCCGAGCGACCCGCCAGACCATGCTGCGCAAGGTCGTGCTCGAGCATGGCACGCACAGGTACGACGGCATGATCCGCAATATCTCGCGCACGGGCGCCATGATAGAGGGGCTGTGGAACGTGCCGGCGGGCACGCAATTCCGGGTGCAACTGGCCGACGATCATGAGATCCTCGCGACATCCCGCTGGTGTCAGGAGGACCGCATGGGCGTGGAATTCGCTGAGACGCTTGCGTGCGACGCGAACGGCGCGGTCCTCTTCGGCCGGGCAGGGCACCGTCGCGAGCCAGCCGAACCTGTCCTGAGCGGGCAGCGCCGCATGGCCTGACTTCAAGGCGGTGCGGCACCACTAGGCCCGAAGCGCGATTTTTCGTGGTTCGAGCTTCGTCAGGTCATTTCACCACGCGCTAAAATGCTCTAACGGCGCTCGCATGACCGACCTTGCGCAGATCCGTAACTTCAGCATCATCGCCCATATCGACCATGGGAAGTCGACCCTCGCCGACCGTCTGATCCAGACAACCGGTGGTCTGTCCGAGCGCGAGATGAGCGCCCAGGTGCTCGACAACATGGATATCGAGAAGGAACGCGGCATTACCATCAAGGCGCAGACCGTGCGCCTGAGCTACACCGCCTCCGACGGGCTGACCTACGAGCTGAACCTCATGGACACGCCGGGCCACGTCGACTTCGCCTACGAAGTGAGCCGCAGCCTTGCCGCCTGCGAGGGCGCGCTGCTGGTGGTCGACGCGGCGCAGGGCGTCGAGGCGCAGACGCTGGCAAACGTCTACCAGTCGATCGAGCACGACCATGAGATCGTGCCGGTCATCAACAAGATCGACCTGCCAGCCGCCGAACCCGAGAAGGTGCGCAACGAGATCGAGGAGGTGATCGGCATCGATGCCTCCGAAGCCGTGATGGCAAGCGCTAAGTCGGGCATCGGTATCACCGAAGTGCTGGAAGCCGTCGTTAAGAAGATCCCGCCCCCGAAGGGGGAGCGCGACAAGCCGCTCAAGGCGATGCTGGTGGACTCCTGGTACGATCCGTACCTCGGTGTCGTCATTCTGGTGCGCGTCATCGACGGCGTCATCAAGAAGGGCCTCAACGTCAAGTTCATGCAGGGCGGGACCGAGCACCTGATCGACCGCGTCGGCTGCTTTACCCCCAAGCGCATCGACCTGCCCGAACTCGGGCCAGGCGAGATCGGCTTCATCACCGCGCAGATCAAGGAAGTGGAGCAGGCGAAGGTCGGTGACACGATCACTACCGTGAAGCAGGGCGCCACAGAAGCGTTGCCGGGCTACAAGGAAGTGCAGCCGGTGGTATTCTGCGGTCTCTTTCCGGTCGATGCGAACGATTTCGAGAAGCTGCGCGAATCGATCGGCAAGCTGCGCCTCAACGACGCATCCTTCAGCTTCGAGATGGAATCGAGCGCGGCGCTGGGCTTCGGCTTTCGCTGCGGCTTCCTCGGCCTGCTGCACCTGGAGATCATTCAGGAGCGCCTGAGCCGCGAGTACGACCTCGATCTCATCACCACGGCGCCCTCCGTGGTCTATCGCCTGACGATGACGGACGGTTCCGTGAAGGAACTGCACAATCCGGCCGACATGCCCGATCCCGTGAAGATTGACTTCATGGAGGAGCCGTGGATCAAGGCGGTCATCTACACGCCGGACGAGTACCTCGGCTCGATCCTCAAGCTGTGCCAGGACCGTCGTGGCATCCAGAAGGACCTCACGTATGTCGGCGGCCGTGCCCAGGTGACGTACGAACTGCCGCTTAACGAAGTGGTGTTCGACTTCTACGACCGCCTGAAGTCGATCAGCCGCGGCTATGCCAGCTTCGACTACGAACAGATCGGCCTTCGAGAGGGTGACCTCGTGATGATGAACATCCTCGTGAACAACGAGCCAGTCGATGCGCTGTCGATGATCGTCCATCGCGGGCAGGCTGAGCCGCGTGGACGTGCGCTGGTGGAGCGGCTCAAGGAGTTGATTCCCCGGCACATGTTCAAGATTCCGATTCAGGCGGCGATTGGCGCGAAGGTCATCGCGCGTGAAACGATCTCGGCGATGCGCAAAGACGTCACCGCCAAGTGCTATGGCGGCGATATCACGCGCAAGAAGAAGCTCCTCGAGAAGCAGAAGGAAGGAAAGAAGCGCATGCGCGAGTATGGCAACGTGCAGATTCCGCAGGAAGCCTTCATCGCCGCTTTGCGGATGGGCGAGGAGTAAGCGCTACGGGTGTCATTCCGCCCGGACCAGCGCCGAAGGTGGCCAGGCGGCGCCGTGCCTGCGCCGGTCAGGGCTGAGTAAACTATTGACTAATACCGCTAATTCCTGCGAAACTCGTCGACTGGCAAAGTATCGGTTGGTTGAGGGCAGGAGGCAGCGGCATCGAAGGCGACGAGAGATCAGGCTCGTGCGGACAGAACCATGTCGAGGTTTTCCGCTTCCTGACGGCCAAGCAGCGCGACGCGCTGCGCCATGTCGCGGAAAACCGCACCACTAAGGAAATAGCCTTCATTCTGGGCATTTCCGAAAGTGCGGTGAATCAGCGCATCGAAAATGTGCGGGCTCGCACCGGCTCCCCGCCTCGCTCGGAGCTGGCGCGATCCTATCGGCAGTATCTGCAGGAGGTGGAACAGACGCCGGGTGTGCCCTTCGCACCTGCTCCGCCGGCATCCGATGCGACGGATCACACCGGGGACGCTGCGCCGGACGCGACATCGTCCCTGCCGGTCACGCCCGCTGTCGAGAGTACCGGCCATGAGGATACCCGTCATCGCGTGGTGGCCAAGTCCCTCGAAGGCCCCAATGCGGGTCTCGCCCGAGTGGCTGCCATCGTGGTGATCGCGGTGGGAATGCTGCTGATCGTCATGATCGGTCTTGGCGTTGCCCGCGTACTGACCCAGATCTTCTGATGCTGATGAGCGCTCTTCTTGAGCATCGCGACGCCATCGGTATGATCATCGCAGCGCTGTTTCTGCTCTGCTGCCACCCCCTGAAGGCCGCTGCACCGGAGTGGATCCTTTCCGGATTGCTGTTTTGCATGGCTGCCAGCAACACCCTTTTCGAGGTGGAGATCGGCGGACCTCTCCTCTGGCGGAAAGCGGACATGGGCCACCTTGCCGTGGACTCACTGGCGATGTGCAGTCTCGTCGTCGTGGCGCTCTACGCAAACCGGGAGTATCCGCTCTGGATGGCCGGAGCGCAGCTCATAACGCTCACGGCCCACCTGTTCCGCGTGGGAATGCCGGATATTAGCGCTTTCGCATATGCGGCAATGGCGATGTTCCCTTCCTACGTGCAACTCGTCGCAATGGCGATCGGTCTGACAAGACACGCCATGAGGCGCCATCACTGGGGGCCCTACCGCTCCTGGAGGCATCCTGATGACCTTGGCCCATTTTTCCGGGGAGCGGGACCGGACGCTCAGAGGGGGTAGGAATGCTTACCGATTGTTCGCGTGCAACCCTCCCGCTCCTGCCGCATTGGTCGTTCGATGGTTTGACGAACCACCGGCGGGTCCGAAACTGTCGGCTTGTGCGCACATGACTTTGCCGTTTTCCTGGAGAAGCTTCCCTTGACCAAGATCCTCACGGTTCCGACCACTCCGTTCGAGGGGCAGGCGCCCGGTACGTCCGGCCTGCGCAAGAAGGTGAAGATCTTCCAGCAGCCCGGCTATGCCGAGAACTTCATCCAGTCCGTTTTCGACGTGGTGAAGCCGGAATCGGGGGCTGTTCTGGTCATCGGGGGCGACGGGCGCTTTCACAACCGCACCGTCATCCAGCAGGCGATCCGCATGGCGGCCGCGAACGGCTATGGCCGTGTTCTTGTTGGGCAGGGTGGGATACTCTCCACTCCAGCTGCAAGCCACGTCATCCGCAAGTACGGCGCGAGCGGCGGCCTCATCCTGTCTGCCAGCCACAACCCCGGCGGGCCGGAAGAAGACTTCGGGATCAAGTACAACATCGGCAACGGAGGTCCCGCGCCCGAGAATGTCACCGACGCGGTTCTTGCGAGGACCAAAGTGATTGACCGCTGGCTGACCGTTGAAGCGCCTGATGTCGATCTCGACGAGCAGGGGCGCGCTCACGTCGGAGAGATGATCGTGGATGTCATCGATCCGGTCAGGGACTATGCGGACCTCATGGAGGAGCTGTTCGACTTCGACGCCATCCGCAAGGCCGTCGCCTCTGGCTTCACGATGCGCATGGATTCGATGAGCGCAGTCACCGGACCCTATGCACACGAGATCCTTGAAAAGCGGCTCGGGTTTGCTGCGGGCACCGTGGTCAACGGGACGCCGCTGGAGGACTTCGGCGGGCATCATCCGGACCCCAACCTCATCCATGCGCGGGAACTTTACGATCTGATGATGTCCGATGACGCGCCGGACCTTGGTGCTGCGTCGGACGGTGACGGTGATCGCAACCTCATCATCGGGCGCGGGCGCTTCATCACGCCGTCCGATTCGCTGGCGATGCTGGCGGCCAACATCCAGATCGCCCCTGCCTACAGGGGACGGCTCGCGGGTATCGCGCGGTCCATGCCCACGAGCGGCGCGGCGGATCGCGTGGCGCAGGAACTGGACGTTCCCCTGTATGAGACGCCCACCGGATGGAAGTTTTTCGGCAATTTGCTCGATGCCGGAAAGGTTACGATCTGTGGGGAGGAGAGCGCCGGAACAGGCTCGGACCATGTGCGCGAGAAGGACGGTCTCTGGGCGGTCCTGCTATGGCTCAACATTCTCGCCGTTCGCGGCATCAGCGTCGATGACCTTGCGCGCGAGCATTGGGCGCGGTTCGGCCGGAACTACTACGCCCGCCATGATTACGAAGGCATCGCCACGGAGAGCGCGAACGCGCTGATGAAGGAGTTGACGGCGAAGCTGTCCTCGCTCCCGGGCGCGACCCTGGGCCCGCTGACCGTGCGTGAGGCGGACAGCTTCTCCTATACGGACCCGGTGGACGAGTCCGTCAGCGCCAATCAGGGCATTCGCGTGCTGTTCGAGGACGGCAGCCGCATCGTATTCCGTCTGTCCGGTACGGGCACGCAGGGGGCCACCTTGCGCGTCTATCTCGAGCGGTTCGAACCGCGGTTCGGCCATCTGGACGCAGAGACCGCGGCCATGCTGGAGCATCAGGTTGCGGCGGCAGAAGCTATTGCCGGGATCGCGCGGCACACGGGGCGCAGCGCTCCGGACGTGATTACCTGAGACGCGCCTGAGCGGGGGTGCCTCACGTCCCTTGTGGGCTGGAACGGATACGCTGCAGCGATGATTGGATGTTCTGTAGCTCCTGGATCGTAGAAAATCCGGCAGATACGGCCGTCAAGTTTGATCCAGTGTATACATGGCTGGCGGTTTGACCTTGCAAGCCAGCCTTCCCTCGGACCATCATGGTAGAGGGAGGGCCAAAGGCCATGAGCAAGCACATCCATCTGGTCAGCTTTCTGATCAACTCGCCAATCAACCATACGGTCCTCAGCTGGGCGCAGCCCAGCGACAACCGGCTGGATGCCCTGGCGGACCTGAAGCTGTGGCAGGAGCTTGCGCAGACCCTCGAACGGGGCAAATTCGACGCGGTTTTCTTCGCGGACACGCCGGGCGTCTTCGACCGCTACAGGGACAGCCATGAAGATGCGGTGAGATACGGCGTGTGCTGGCCCTCGCTTGATCCCGTCGTCCTGCTCTCGGCGCTGGCGGCCGCGACGCGCCACCTTGGATTGGCAACCACGATGTCGACCAGTGCCTACCAGCCCTGGACCATCGTGCGCCAGCTCGGAACGATCGACTATCTTTCTGGCGGCCGGGTCGGTTGGAACATCGTCACCGGCCATTTGCGTGGCGAACACCGTGCTCTGGGCCTGCAGCAGCTCGATCACGATCGCCGGTACGACCGGGCCGATGAGTACATGGAAATCTGCTATGAGCTCTGGAATTCCATCCGGCCCGACGCGATCGTCGCGGACAGGAGCAGCGGGATCTATGCAGATCCGGCGAAGGTCGATTTCATAAGGCACCGGGGGGAGTTCTTCTCGTGCGAGACGGTCGGCCCGGTCCCGCCTTCTCCGCAGGGACGGCCGGTCCTGTTCCAGGCAGGAAGCTCGGGGCGAGGGCAGCAGTTCGCTGTCAGTCACGCGGACGTGGTGTTTTCCATCCAGCCTAACGTCCCGGGCATGAAGCGCTTCATGACCAATCTTGCCGAAGCGGCGCTTGCCGCGGGTAAGCCCACGCCGGGTGTCAGCTTCGGCATTCAGCCGATCGTTGGCGGCACCGAGGAGGAGGCCCGCCGGAAACTTGCCGATCTTGTGGAGAAGCTGCCGATCGACGGCTGCCTGGCGCGGCTTTCGGGCACGATGGGCGTCAACTTCGAGGGAATGGATCTGGATCAGCCGCTGGCGGAGATCGAGACGCAGGCGTCCCAGGGCTTGATGAAGGCCTTCGCCAACATCGAGGGGGGCAAGCCGCTGACCTTGCGGGAAGTCGCCGTGCGGTGGGGCCTCGCCGTGGGCAAACCGCAGATCGTAGGCACGCCGGAGCAGGTTGCCGACGAGATGGAGCGCATCTGGCGGGAAACGGGCTGCTTCGGCTACAACGTGACGCCTACGGTCATGGCCAGCTCTGTCACGGATTTCGTCGACGAAGTCGTGCCCCTTCTGCAAAAGAAGGGCGTCTACCGTACCGAGTACGAAGGCACGACGCTGCGCGAGAACCTGGGGCTCTGATGAGTGACATCAGGCGTGCCGCTCACAACATCGCCCAGTTGCGCGTCCTGGCAAGGCGACGACTGCCAAGAGCGATCTGGGAGTTCATAGAACGGGGCACCGAGGACGACCTGCTCATCGAGCGCAACATTCGGGCGCTGCAGAAGGTCCAGTTCGTTCCGCGTACGCTGCGCAATGTCGCGGCGCGCTGCTCGGAGATCGAGCTGTTCGGTCGTCGACAGCGCTTGCCGCTGGTGATCGCGCCAACGGGCGTTTCGGATCTGCTATGGTATCAGGGGGAGCGGGCGATTGCCCGCGCAGCCGCTTCGGCCGGTATCCCTTTCACCCAGACCACCAGTTCGACGACAAGCTTTGCCGATATCGCCATGTGCGCCACGGCCGGCCACTGGATGCAGATGTATCTCTGGGAAAAGCGCGAGCTGTCATGGGAGGTCGTGGAGGCCGCTCGCGAGAACGGCGCGGACGTCCTCGTCCTGACGGTCGACACGCCGATGTGGCCGCTGCGCGAGTTCAACAAGCGAGCCGGGATGTCGAACCCGATCCGGCCGAATGCGCGGCTGGTGGCGGACTTCCTCAAACGGCCCGCCTGGCTGAGCACCGTCATCGCCCGCTACTATCGCGACGGCGGCTTGCCTCAGTTCGCCAACTATCCGGCCGAGGTCGGATCGAAGTTGACCGGAACCGTGAGCCGGGTCGCCAACTCGGCATCGGTGTGCTGGACCGACGTCTCGGAACTGCGGCGTCGCTGGCCGGGAAAGCTGGTCGTCAAAGGCGTGCTGAGCGTCGAAGATGCGCGCATAGCGGTCGATCACGGGGTCGACGGGATCGCCGTCTCCAACCACGGGGGCCGCAACTTCGACAGTGCGCTACCGGCGGTGGATGCACTTGCCGCCATCGTCGATGCGGTAGGCGACCGCACTACCGTGCTGTTCGATAGCGGTGTGCGCCGCGGGGCGGATGTGCTGAAGGCACTCGCCATCGGTGCGCGTGCCGTGCTGATCGGCCGCGCCACGCTGTACGGCTGCGCGGCAGGCGGCGAGGCCGGCGCCCGGCACGCCATCGACCTTCTTGCCAATGAGATCGACGTTGCGATGGCGATGGTCGGCGTGTGCAGTCCTGCGGAACTCGACCGCACGTACCTCGTGCCCGGATCCTATAGAGGCTGATCCGGTCCCTCGGACGGAGCCGGTCCCTTTCTCGCCTCGGCCAGGATCCGGAGGCGTGCCGCATTCGCCGGTTCGTCCAGAAGCTCGGCGAGCGGCGCCTTCAGACGACGGCGCCAGTTTGGGTGCTCGGTAACCGTGCCGGGAAGGTTCAACTGCTCGCGCTCCGCAAGGACATCCTCCACAGGGACGATAGCAAGCCCGCACGGCGTTCGTCCGATGTGGGCCAGAGCGGCGCCCACAACCGGTTCGGGCTCCGCAGGTGACGGGCGGGGTAGCGCATTGGGAGCGAGGGTGGCCCACAGGCGGCCGCGCTCCCATGCTCGACGGGCTTCCGCGTCCTGCCGCGTGGTGCCTTCCGGCAGCCGACCGAGGCGTTCCGCCCATTCGATGTCGAGACCCGTCCACCAGCCTGCCACCGTCGGGGTGTCATGCGTACCGGTCATGGCGACAGCCTGCGGGTCGTAGTCGGACGCCCCGATGAAGCCTTCGTCCGCAGCACGCTCAAACCACAATACCCGCATGCCCAGCAGGCCCGCGTTATCAATGGCGGGGCCGAACCCCTCGGGCATGGTGCCGAGATCTTCCGCCACGAGGACCGCGTCCGCCAGATGGGCTTCAAGAGCAAGGAGGCGGATGAGGTCCTGGAAGGGGTATCGAAGATAGGCGCCCTCCGTCGACGGCATGCCATCGGGGATGACCCAGAGGCGGGAAAGGCCGAAGGCGTGGTCGATCCGCAGGGCCCCCGCGGTGGAGAGGGCGGCGCGTATCGTCGCGATCCACGGCTGATAGCCGCTGCGCGCCAGCCCACGGGGCGAGAAGCTGGTCAACATCCAGTTCTGGCCGAGTGGTCCCAGGGGATCTGGCGGAGCGCCGATCGTGACGCCCTGCAGAAACGCGTCGCCCATGGACCACACGTCCGCGCCCCCGGTGTGCACGCCAACTGCAAGGTCCGCGACAAGGCCGATGGCCATACCTGCCGCTCGAGCCCCGCGCTGGATTTCGGCAAGACCTTTGCGCGCGAGCCACTGGGCGAAAACGTGAAACGCGACCTCCTCCGCATGTTCACGCGCGAAGGCGGCTACTGCCGGTCCGTCGGGATCGTGAAGGGCAGTGGGCCAGTCCTGCCAACGCCGGGCGCCGCATTCGCGGAAGTGCACGTACAACGCGTCGTAGATGGCCTGACGGCGCAGGCCTTCCCCTTGCGCGGCGCTCTCGTCAGCGATCTTCTGCCGTGTTGCCGCGTCGAGGCTGCGGAAGAGGGCGCGCATCTGCTGAAGGCGCTGCGGAAGGGCAGCTTCCCAATCGATCAGAGCGCCCTCCGGCGCCGCTTCGGCAGGAAAGGGTGCCAGTCCGACGAGAGCGGGGTCGCCCATCGCACCGTTGAGATAGAGGCGGCTTGATGGCGAGTAGGGGCTGAAGCCCTCGCCATCGCCGGGGAAGAGCGCATGAACGGGGTTGATCGCAACGGCGTCGGCGCCACGGGCGGCCATGATCGCGACTGCCTCGGCAAGTTCTCCGAAGGCGCCGAAGGGTTGGGGCGAACGGCCTCGGAGTGCCGGTATCTGGAGGGCCGGCCCCCAGAGGCGCCCTTTGCCGAAGCTTTCGACGCTGCGGCAGGAGGCGGGGGCGACTGCAATCGTGACCGGGTGCCCGGCAATGGTCTGTTCGTAGTATCCCGGCTCCTCAATTGCGGGAAGCGTGGCGCCGGCGCTCGAAAGCGAAGGCGGTAGCGCCGTCTCTACTCCGGCCTCCGCGACGATCAGGGCGGGAGGCCGAGCGTTGTCCTGTTCCGCCGCCTTCAGGCTGGCCGCGATTTCAGCGTCGCTATCCGCAGGGTAGCCCAACGCGCCGGCGATCGCCCGAAGGGTGGTGTCCGCCACGACCTGAGGCTTCCCTTCGACATCGTGCCAGATCCGGCACAGCCCGATGGCCTCGGCAAGCGCGTACAGTTCGGGCATTCGTCGGCGGCTCCTTTGCGGGCGGGAGGCTAGATCGGAGCCCGGACGGCCACAATCATCCGTGACATCGGACCGCTAGGGCGATTGTTCCAGCGCGGGGACTTGTGTTGCTTCATCCTCCGGAGGACGCTCCTGCGCAAGAGCAAGGGAGATGGGCATGCCAAGGATCGACGTCGGCGGAATCGGTATCGCTTACGAGTTGCTGGGACCGCAGAATGCTCCGGCCATCGCACTGACACCCGGAGGACGCTTCACGATGGACGTCCCCGGCCTGCGCGAGATGGCGCAGGCATTCGTCGACGCGGGATACCGGGCGCTCATCTACGATCGGCCGAACTGCGGCCTGTCTGATGCCTGCCTCCTGGGAGACAGCGAATCCGAGATGCAAGCCGAGGGGCTGGCGGGCCTCATACGCAAGCTGGAGCTCGGGCCGACGGTGATCGCCGGAGGCTCAGGCGGCAGCCGGGTTTCCATGCTGGCAGCGGCCCGCGACCCCGACATCTGCTCGCACCTTGTGCTGTGGTGGATATCGGGCGATCCGATCGGCCTCATGCAGCTTGCGACTTACTACTGCGGAGAAGCGGCGACGCTGGCCAGCGTGGGCGGGATGGAGGCGGTCCTCAAGGCCACCAGCTGGGCGGAGAACCTGGCAAAAAGCGATCAGGCGCGCACCTTCATCCTTGCCCAGAATCCAGACAAATTCATCGCGGTGATGCAGAAGTGGGCAGCGGCCTACGCGCCGTCGGCGATCACGCCGGTTCCCGGCATGTTGCCCCGGGATTTCGCCCGCCTGACCATGCCCACCCTCGTGTTCCGCAGCGGACGCAGCGATCTGTCCCATACCCGCGCGACATCCGAATGGGTTCATCGGCTCGTGCCGCAGTCCCTCATCCTCGACCCGCCGTGGGAGGACGATGAATGGAATCGTCGGTCGGCGCAGACCATGTCCGGCGCAGAAGGCCATACACTGTTTCGCTCCTGGCCAAGGCTGGTGCCGTTGATCCTCGACTTCGTCGAGAACGCCGCCGCCAAGCCGGTGGAGGCTCGATAAGGGACGGCCAGCTTCCGTTCTCCACATCGCGTGCACCGCTTGTGCCGGGCTTTTCCACAGGGTTGCCCCCAGCGGGGCCGCTGGTCTAGCACAGCAGGATGGATATCGATCGGTACCTCCAGCGTGTGAACCTGAGCGCGCCCCCTGCCGCTGATCCGGCCGGGCTCGGAGCGCTTCAGGCAGCGCATCGCCGGGCTTTCGGGTTCGAGAACCTCGACGTCATGCTGGGCCGGGAGATTCGCATCGATTCCTCCAGCGTCTTTGACAAGCTGGTCGTCCGAAGGCGCGGCGGCTACTGCTTCGAGCAGAACCGGTTGTTCGCGGACGCGCTCGAAACGCTCGGCGTCGTGACGCGGCCGTTGCTTGCGCGGGTATGGCTGGGGCAGCCGGAAGGGGCCGAACCGCCGCGCACGCATACGGCGGTTCTCGCCATTCTGGACGGCGATCCATGGCTGGCCGATGCGGGCTTCGGTGGTAGCAACGTACCCCCTCTTCCGCTGCAGGACGGGGCGCAGGCTACGACCGCCGATGGAGCGCGCCACCGGCTTCGGCGCGTCGGAGAACGCGGCGAGATGAAGGGCGAATGGTTGCTGGAGCGGGCAGGTCCGGCGCATGCCACGGATGGGCGAGCCCAGGCGCATGAGGACTGGCAGCCACAATACAGCTTCGACCTCAGTGCGGTGGGGCAGGCGGACCTGGACCAGGCCAATCACTGGACGTCCACCCGGCCAGACACCCGGTTTACGACGTTGCATGTTGCCAGCATTCCGCTGCCGTCGGGGTTCGCGTCCATGACTGACCTGCAACTGACGATCCACGACGGAGCAGGAACCCGCAGCCGCGCGATCACAGATGCTGCCGACTATACGCAGAGCCTGCGCGAGATATTCCAGATCAGCCTGGACTTGGAAGAGGCCGCGGCGCTGGCCCTGTTCAGCTAGGAACGAAACGTCCCGCCACCGCTTCAGGCCTCAAGCAGACGGGGCATCAGTTCCACGAAGTTGCAGGGACGGTTGCGACTGTCGAGTTGTTCGGCAAGGATGCCGTCCCAGCCGTCCCTCACCGCGCCGTTGGAGCCGGGGAGGGCGAAAAGGTACGTGCTGCGCACGAGGACCGCCATGGCGCGGCTCTGCACGGTCGATGTGCCGATCGTCTTGTAGCTGAGCCAGCGGAACAACTCACCGAACCCCGGTATCTCCCGTCCGCCCAGTTTCGCCAGGGCTTCCGGCGTCACGTCCCGACCCGTCAGGCCCGTGCCGCCGGTGGAAACGATCGCGTCCACTTCCGGATCATCGATCCACGCGTTGAACAAGGCGGCGATGGCCTCCGCATCGTCGCGCTCTATGGCGCGGCGGGCGAGCCGGTGGCCCGCGCCGGTGATGCGATCGGCCAGTATGTCGCCCGAAGTGTCGTTCTCAGCGGTTCTGGTGTCCGAGACGGTAAGAAGCGCGATGTTGATGGGCTTGAAGACGCGCTCAGGGTCGATGGCCACGTACGATCACTCCATTCGAAGCCATGCGGACACCTTCGGATCCTGCCAGCCCGGGGAACGTCGGCCAGAGGCCCTGCACCAGCTGCATGCGGCTTTCGGAAGGGCCGCCGGCCTGCCGCTCGTACATCCAGTAGTTGCGCATGACGATGTTCACATAGCCCCGGGTTTCCCAATAAGGCAGGGATTCGATCCACAGCAGCGGATCGCCCTGGCTGTTCACCTCGGTGTTCCAGCGGGTGATGGGAGCAAGGCCCGCGTTGTAGGCGGCCATGACCTTGGGGAGCAGGCCTTGCGTACCGGAGTGGTTCTGCAGCATCTGGAGATGCCGCTGCCCGAAGGCCAGATTGACCTCCGGCTTGTTGAGGTCCGTGGCGCTGCCAACCACGCCAAGTGCCCCGGCATGATCGCGAGCCGCCGCCGGCATGATCTGCATTAGGCCACGGGCGCCGGCAGGGCTGACGGCGCTGGAGCGGAACACGGATTCCTGCAATGCGTGCGCATAGACCAGGGCAGGGTCCACCTTCCATCCACCCACCGGTGTCCACTTGGGCGTGGGAAAGCGGGTCGCGGGCTCGGGCTTGCCCCCGTAGGGCGCGTTATACGCCATCCAGAGCTGCGTGCCCGGCAGGCCCAGGTCGCGGGCAAGCCGCGTCAGCGGGGCATACTGCGACGCCTGGCCGATGCGCGCCTGATGGCGCAGGACCTCGTCCGCGAGCCCATCCTTGCCGATTTCGGCCAGTTCCACGGCGACACGCACGTTCGGGCTTGACCGCAGTTGCTGCCAGTCGGCCTGCGTGAAGTCTGCGGCGGCATGCTGCTCCGGAAGTTTCACGCCCAGCTGCTCCGCCGCCAGCATGCCATAAAGCGTTTCGTCACGAGCAGCGGCCAGCCGCAGGAGGGCGCTCGCCTGTTCCGGTTTGCGGCACCGCACGAGCGCCCGGCTAGCCCAGTAATGCGCCGCGCTGGTGAGTTCGGCGTTTTCAGAGGCCTTCGCCGACTTGGCAAAGGCATCGGCCGCGCCGTCGCAGTCGCCCAGACGCCATGCCGCCAGCCCGGCGGTCCACCACGCTTCGCCTACCCATGGGCCCTGACCCAGAGCTGCGATCTGGGCCATCTGGTAGGCTTCGGCGTCCTTGTTCTCGATATAGAAGCTCCACGACACCTTCTGGCGCCATTCGGCTTGCGACGACGGGCTGAGACTGGCGTCGATGCCGTCCAGCAGGAGGCGTGCGCCCACCGGGTCGTCATTCTTGATGCGATCGTTGATGCTGCTGGCGATGGCGGCCGGCATCGTGCCATCCTCGATCGAGGAGGGACGGGCTCGCTTCGACATGATCGGCAAGCGTGCGAAGCTCTGCTCCGCGGGTAGCTGCGGCAGCGCGGTGGCGCCTCGCTTCAGAGCGAGGCGGCTGATCTGGTCGGCCCCCGGCAGCTCCGCTCCCTGGGCGAGCCAGGTCTGGAGTTCGTTCAGCTCGATCTTCGGCGAGCCTGCCGCGAGATAGTATTCCGCCCGGGCCTGCTGGTGGAGCGGACCATCCGACCGTTCCGCCAGCATCCTCTGTACGGTAGACCAGTCCTTCGCCTCGATCGCGTCGAAGACCTGGCGGTAATAGGTGCGCTCATCCTGGCTGAGCAGAGAAGGCACCGCCGTCCGATCGGCCCGGGCGCGGAAGTAGTCCACTGCCGCGCTGTTCGCGAAGGCCGGTACCGTCCCTGCAGCTGCCGCAAGGCAGGCGCTCGTCGCCAGCCCGGCCCTGATAAATCGTTTCAAGTCGCATCCCCGCAATAATGTGCGATCCTGCTGTCCTGCGGATGGACCGTCGCGCCTGTCAGCCTGCGGTCCATTCCAGCCAGGCCCTCCAGAGTACCGGCTTCGCGCGCGGCTGCGTAAGCAGCGCAGGCAGTGCCCAGGAGGCGAGCAGAGGTATCTGTCTGTCTACATGATTGAAAGTTCTCAACATGGCAGGCCGATGCGGTGATTCGTGGCCGATTAGCGGCAAGACGTTGCCGCCGAGCACGAAAAGTCGTTTTGGCGCTACGAGGCCGATGTGATGAGCGAGCACCTGACCGAGTCCTCGCTCGTTCATGGCCTCCCAGTCCGCGCCCGGGGTGTGGCGCGGCAGCGCGCTCGCCAGATAGACGTTGTGCCGGTCGGTCCCGAAGGCGGAGAGGATCGCGTCCAGCAGCTTGCCGTGACTGCCGCTCAACAGGGTGTCGATGTCCTGCGCTTCCGGTTCCTCCACTACGACCATGAGGTCCGCGCCCGGCCGCCCCTGCGGCGGGACGCGTGCGGCGGGGCCACCCTCGCAAAGTAGCGGTTCGGTCATCCACCAGCTGGCGAACGCCTCGAGACCTTGGGGAAGGGAGCCCGGATCGAGCCGGGCGACAGGTGGCGGCGCTTCGGGGTCGGGTCTGGGCGGCGGACGGCGACGTTCCACCGGCGCCGGCTCCTCACCTTCGGGCGCAGCGAGCCATTCAACCGGCTCATCCAGGAAGTCGCAGTCGACGCCGGCGGTCCGCCACCAATCGAGTGCCCCCGTGATATCGTCCAGAAAATCGGGATTTGGCGGCTGATCCATCGCGCGGGTCTTGACCTGCCGCGCCGGAGCAATCAAGGCAATTGCGACTTTAATCGCACGGCTAAACACAAAAAGAACTCTTATGGGGCTCCCATGATCGAACGCGAAGAGATGCCTTATGACGTCGTCATTGTCGGGGGCGGCCCTGCCGGCCTTTCAACGGCGATCCGGCTCAAGCAGGTCGACCCGGACCTTCAGGTCTGCGTTCTGGAGAAGGGCTCCGAAATCGGTGCACACATTCTCTCGGGCGCAACCATCGACCCCAAGGCGCTGGACGAACTGCTGCCCACCTGGCGCGAGGACGGCTGCCCACTGGCGCAAACGCCCGTCACGGACAACTGGCACTGGCATCTGACGAAGAAGGGCAAATACGCTCTTCCGCACATCATCCAGCCGCCCTTCATGTCCAACAAGGGCAACTACACGGGTTCGCTCGGCAACCTGTGCCGTTGGCTTGCGGAGCAGGCGGAAGCGCTCGAGATCGAGATCTTCCCGGGCTTCCCCGCCGCCGAAATCCTGTACGACGACAACGGCGCCGTCATTGGCGTCCAGACCGGCGACATGGGTGTCGATCGCGAAGGAAACCCCAAGGGCGACTTCCAGCCCGGCATGAACCTGCTGGGCAAGTACACGGTCTTCTGCGAAGGCGCGCGTGGGCACCTGACCAAGCGCCTCAAGGCGAAGTACGATCTGGAAGCCAACTGTCAGCCGCAGATCTACGGCCTCGGCATCAAGGAACTGTGGGACATTCCGGCCGACAAGCACGTCCCGGGCCGGGTGATCCACACGCAGGGCTGGCCCCTGAGCGAAAACGACGCCTGGGGCGGCGGCTTCGTCTACCATCAGTCGAACAACCAGGTGGCGCTCGGTTTCGTAACGGCGCTCGACTACAAGAACCCGCACATCCATCCGTTCGAGGAATTCCAGCGCTGGAAGCAGCATCCGGAAATCCGTGCGGTCCTCGAAGGCGGCAAGCGCGTGGCCTATGGCGCGCGCGTGATCAACGAGGGTGGCTGGCAGTCCGTGCCGCAGCTGGCGTTCCCCGGCGGCGTGCTTGCTGGTTGCTCCGCCGGCTTCGTCAACGTGCCGCGCATCAAGGGCACGCATACCGCCATGAAGAGCGGCATGCTCGCCGCCGAATCGATTGCCGCCGCCATCAAGGCCGGCCGCGAGCAGGACACGCTGCAGGACTACGACGACGCGGTCCGTTCCAGCTGGATCGCCAAGGAACTGAAGCTCGTGCAGAACGCGGAGCCTCTGGTGGCGAAGTGGGGCGGTGAGCTGGGGACCGTGCTTGCCGGCGCCGACATGTGGCTGCGCACACTCTTCGGTTTCGGCGTCGCAAAGCCAATGAAGCACCACACCGATGCCAGCCAGTTGCAGCGTGCCGATCTTTACAAGCCGATCGCTTATCCCAAGCCCGATGGCGTAATCAGCTTCGATCGTCTTACCAGCGTATCCTATTCGTTCACCAACCACGAGGAGGACCAGCCGGTCCACCTGAAGCTCAAGGATCCTGCGATCCCGACGGAAGTGAACCTGCCGGTCTTTGCAGGACCGGAAGCGCGGTACTGCCCGGCGGGGGTGTACGAGTTCGTGGATCCCGATGGCGCCGGCTCCAGGCTCCAGATCAATGCGCAGAACTGCGTCCACTGCAAGACCTGCGACATCAAGGACCCCAAGCAGAACATCGAATGGGTCACGCCTGAAGGCGGCGGCGGACCTAACTACCCGAACATGTAAGCCTGCCTTGTCAGGAATACCGGAACCTCCCGTCAGCCTTGCTGATTGGGAGGTTCCCGCCATTAGGCACCCTGCTTCGGCGAAGAGGTTGCCGACGACGAAGGATTGCGTCACCGCTGCCGCCGCTCCATGAAGCGGCGATGCTTTCCGAAACCGCTTACGCCAAGATCAACCTGGCCCTGCATGTCCGTCGTCGGCGCGATGACGGCTATCATGAGCTCGAGACACTGTTCGCCTTCGTCGATGGGGGTGACAGGCTATCGGCATCACCGGCCGAAGCCGACAGCCTTGTCACTCACGGTGAGTTCGCGTCCCTGATCGAAGACCCCTTTGGCAACATCGTGGCCAAAGCGCTGTCCGGCCTGCCTCATGGCAAGGGCTGGGCCGTCGACCTGGAGAAGCGCCTGCCGGTAGCCGCCGGGCTGGGCGGGGGGTCGGCGGATGCGGGCGCGGTGTTCCGCATGGTGGAGCGCGCGCACGGGCTCCCTGATGACTGGCAGGCCCGCGCCGCCCGGCTCGGCGCCGATGTGCCCGCCTGCGTCCTCTCAACGACGTGCGTCGGCACCGGCACCGGCACGGAACTGGCCCCTGTGCAGAGCGATCTCGCGGGCACCCCGGTGCTGCTCGTAAACCCGCGCGCGGCGGTGCCCACCGGCCCTGTGTTCAAGGCGTGGGACGGTGTCGACAGGGGGGCGATGCCTTCCGGCTCGGTGCGGGAGATTGCGCTCGGCGGGCGGAACGATCTGGAAGCTCCGGCGATCGTCCTCTGCCCGGCCGTGGCGGACGTGCTGGCGGCCCTCCAATTCACGGACCCGTTCCTGGCGCGCATGTCCGGCTCAGGCGCCACCTGCTTCGCGCTCTACGACGAGGAGGCGCAGCGGGACCGCGCTGCGAAAAAGCTGGCGGAGAAGCACCCCGGCTGGTGGCAGATGACAGGCAGCTTGCGTTAAGCTGGCCCGCAGTACGACGCGGTGGCCCGAGGGGGCGCTATCAGCAGAGGGAGGCAGTTTTGGCACAGGCTGATCTGGACGAAAGTGCAAGCCGGCTTCTCGGCACGCCGCGGGCGGGCGGGATACTGGTGGTGGCGGATCATGCGTCGAACCGCGTGCCGCGCGACATCGATTTGGGGATCGATCCCGCTCTTCTGGACCAGCATATCGCGGTCGACATCGGTGTGGCGCAGATTGCCGAACACATGGTCCGCCCCGGAACGGCGGCCTGGCTCGGCAACGTGAGCCGCCTTGTCTGCGACTATAACCGCGAGCCGGGCGCGCCTGGCATGATGCCGGAGGTCAGCGACGGCTACGCGATCGCCGGAAACGTGTTGAGCGACGAGGCACGTAACGCGAGGGTAGAGCGCTTCTTTCGACCCTACCACAACGGCCTTGCGGCCCTGCTGCGCGAGCATCGCCCCGCGTTGATTCTGTCCCTGCACAGCTTCACGCCAGGCCTGGCCACCTGCGACAGCCCCCGCCCCTGGCACGTGGGTGTGCTTTACAACCGGGACGAGCGTACGGCGCATCTGGCGCTCGACTGGCTGCGGGGCCGCGATCTCATAGTCGGGGATCAGCAACCTTATTCGGGCAAGCTCCTCAACGCCTCGATGAACCGTCATGCCGAAGCGGGCGGCATCCCGTACATCAGCATCGAGATCCGCCAGGACCTGATCTCCGACGAGGAGGGTCAGGCACGGTGGGCGGCGTTGATGGCGGCCATGTGCGAGACGGTGGCAGGGCAGTTGAGCGACCCGTCGGGTTACCCCGCAACGGCGCCGGACGAAATATAGTTTCGGAATGAGGCGTTGTGTTGAAACCTAATGCACTGTAGGGGCAGCTCGCCTGGCGCGTGAGGCGCCACCTTCCGGAGTCCCGCAAATGCCTGCCTATCGTTCACGCACTTCTACCCACGGCCGCAACATGGCGGGTGCGCGGGGGCTATGGCGTGCGACGGGCATGAAGGACGCCGATTTCGGCAAGCCCATCATCGCGGTGGTGAATTCGTTTACTCAGTTCGTGCCGGGCCACGTCCACCTCAAGGATCTGGGCCAGCTCGTCGCACGCGAGATCGAGGCGGCCGGGGGCGTGGCGAAGGAATTCAACACGATCGCTGTCGACGACGGCATCGCCATGGGTCACGACGGCATGCTCTACTCGCTGCCGAGTCGTGATCTCATCGCCGATAGCGTCGAGTACATGGTCAACGCACACTGCGCGGATGCCATGGTCTGCATCTCGAACTGCGACAAGATCACGCCGGGAATGCTGATGGCCGCGATGCGCCTCAATATCCCCGCCGTGTTCGTGTCCGGCGGCCCGATGGAGGCCGGAAAGGTCGTGCTGAAGGGCAAGGAGCAGGCGCTCGACCTCGTTGATGCCATGGTCGCCGCAGCGGACGAGAGCTATACCGACGAGGAGGTCAAGGCGATCGAGCGTTCCGCCTGCCCCACCTGCGGCTCCTGTTCGGGCATGTTCACCGCGAACTCGATGAACTGCCTGACTGAAGCGCTGGGCCTGTCCCTGCCGGGGAACGGCTCCACGCTCGCTACACACTCCGATCGCAAGCGCCTGTTTCTGGAAGCGGGTCGCCTCGCGGTGGACTTGTGCCAGCGCTACTATGAGCAGGAGGACGAAAGCGTGCTGCCGCGCAGCGTCGCCAGCTTCAAGGCATTCGAGAACGCCATGAGCCTCGACATCGCCATGGGCGGTTCGACCAACACCGTGCTGCACCTGCTGGCCGCCGCGGCCGAAGCAGGCGTGGACTTCACCATGGCGGACATCGACCGTCTGAGCCGGAAGGTTCCATGCCTGTCGAAGGTGGCGCCGGCAAAGAACGACGTTCACATGGAGGATGTCCACCGCGCCGGTGGGATCATGGCGATCCTGGGCCAGCTTGACCGTGCGGGCCTGCTGCACACCGACCTGCCGACCGTGCACTCCAGGACGCTCGGCGATGCGCTGAACCGCTGGGACATCAGCCGCACCAATGAGCCGTCAGTGCAGGAGTTCTTCAGCGCCGCGCCCGGGGGGGTGCCGACGCAGACGGCGTTCAGCCAGTCCCGTCGCTGGGAGTCGCTCGATCTCGATCGCGAGAATGGCGTCATCCGCTCCAAGGAGCATGCGTTCAGCCAGGACGGTGGCCTGGCGGTGCTCTACGGCAACATCGCGCGCGATGGCTGCATCGTGAAGACCGCGGGCGTCGACGAATCGATCCTGAAGTTCACCGGTACGGCACGCGTGTACGAATCGCAGGATGCGGCCGTTGCCGGGATCCTTGGTGGCCAGGTTTCGGCGGGCGACGTCGTGGTCATCCGCTACGAAGGACCGCGCGGCGGCCCCGGCATGCAGGAGATGCTCTACCCCACGAGCTACCTGAAGTCGAAGGGGCTGGGCAAGGCCTGCGCTCTGCTGACCGACGGGCGTTTCTCAGGCGGCACCTCCGGCCTTTCGATCGGTCATGCCTCGCCCGAAGCTGCTGAGGGCGGGGAAATCGGGTTGGTCGAGAATGGCGACACCATCGAGATCGATATCCCCGGACGGACCATCAACCTCAAGGTTTCGGATGAGGTGCTCAGCCACCGGCGTGCGCAGCAGGAAGCGCGCGGCGATGCGGCATGGTCCCCGGTGCATCCGCGACCCCGCAAGGTGTCGGCGGCGCTGCAGGCCTATGCCGCGATGACGACCAGCGCGGCGCGCGGCGCCATCCGGGACGTGAGCCAGCTCAAGCGAGGGTAAGGCGGGCCTTTCGCCGGAGGCGGGGCGGGTGTCTTGTTCGCAGCGGTGCTGCCGCTACGATGGCGCAGACGTCCTCCACTCCTGCGAACGGTGAAGCCTATGCCCCACAGCGACCAGATCCTGACAGCGCAGCAGGTGCGTGATGCCGAGCAGCTTCTGATCGAAGCGGGCGAGACCGTCGGCTCCCTGATGCAAACAGCCGGGCGCGGGGCGGCCGAGTGGGTCTGGCGGCTGGCCGCACGGCACCGGGTGACCGTGTTGTGTGGCCCCGGCAACAACGGCGGCGACGGCTACGTGATTGCCGAGACCCTGCGCGAACGTGGCGGCAACGTCGCGGTGGTGGTCGGCGGGGAGCCTTCCACCGCGGCGTGCAGGGAGGCCCGGGCTCGCTACCAGGGTCCTGTGCTTGACGTCGGAGAGGCGCCGCACGGAGAGGTGCTTGTCGATTGCCTGTTCGGCACCGGACTGACCCGCCCGCTCTCGCCGCAGCATGCCGGCGCCCTGGCGGATTTGGCCGCTCTCCACCCTCGCCGCGTTGCCGTGGACCTGCCGAGCGGGGTACAGGCCGATTCGGGCATGGTGCTGAATGATGGGCTTCCCGCTTACGACCTGACCCTCGCACTGGGCGCCTGGAAGTTTGCGCATTTCCTCATGCCCGCTGCGGCGCGTATGGGGCGCTTGCAGCGGGTAGGCATCGGCCTTGCCGCTGTTACGGGCGCCGCGACCGCGATTGGCCGTCCAGTTGCGCGCGCGCCCGCCGCCGACGCGCACAAGTACAAGCGGGGCCTTCTTGCCGTCGTCAGCGGCGCCATGCCGGGCGCGGCGGTGCTGGCGAGCGTGGGCGCCCAAGGCGCGGGCGCTGGCTACGTGAAGCTTTTCGCTGAGAGCAAGCGCAGTGTCCCGATGGACGTGGTGGTGGAGCAGGGGCCTCTAACCGAAGTGCTGACGGACGACAGGAACGCCGCGATACTGGTGGGCCCGGGGCTCGGGCGTGATGCTTCCGCTCGCGAGCGGCTGGCCATCGCTCTGGCCGACCCGGTGCCGGTCGTTCTCGACGCGGACGCCCTGGTTCTGCTGGGCAGCCGGCAACTGGCGGAACGTCAGGCCGTCACGATAGCTACCCCGCACGAAGGCGAATTCGTTGCTCTGGAGCGCGCGTTCGGACTCGACGGGGTGGGGACCCGGCCCGAACGGGCGCGCGCTCTCGCTTTGGCAAGCGGCATGATCGTGGTTGCCAAGGGGCCCGACACTCTCATCGCGGATCCGGAGGGAAGGCTGGCCTGTGCGTCCCGCGCAAGTTCATGGCTCTCCACCGCAGGGACCGGGGATGTCCTTGCCGGCATCATTGCCAGCCGCGTGGCAAGCGGGGTGGATGCCTTCGAAGCCGCATGCCAGGGTGTGTGGCTGCACGGTGAGGCAGCGCGGCTTTGTCCGCCGGCCTTTACCGCAGGACAGCTTGCGCAGGCGGTGCCCGCTGCGCTAGCGGCCTGCCTGTGACCGACGATATCGAACAGCTTCTGCCCGAAGAAATCCTGCGCATCGCCTCCAAGGGGGATGGCGTGACCGCATCCGGGCGCTTCGCCTGGGGGGCTGCGCCGGGCGATAGGCTTCAGGCCGACGGCACGCTGGAATGGGGGCCGCACCACGTCACCCCGCCGTGTCGCCACTTCGGCCGTTGCGGTGGCTGCCAGCTGCAGCAGTTGGACGAGGAAAGCCTCTCGAGCTTTGTCGAAGCGCGGGTCGCGAATGCATCCGCAGCGCAGGAGCTGGGGGCAGAGCATCTGGCGGCGCCGCATCTCTCACCGCCGTACTCCCGTCGCCGGGCGTCGCTGCGCGCGGAAAGCTCGGGTGGCCGCATCGTCATCGGCTTTCGGGAGGCCCGATCGCACCGCCTCGTCGAACTGGAGGAATGCCACGTCCTCGCAGCCGAACTCTTCGCCCTCGTCGCGCCGCTCCGCAGGCTGCTGATCGTGATGGGCAAGAGCGCGGCGGGCAAGTCCGGCTCAAGGAAGGGCGGCAAGCCGGCCAAGCCACAGGCGATGCCGCGTATGGCTGCCGACATCGAAATGACGCTGGTGGACCAGGGCGTGGACCTTGGCATCAAAGGGCTTGTTGCCGAGGGGTTGAGCGCCACCGAAGCCATGCTGGACTTCGCGCGCCAACACCGGCTTGCCCGCTTGACGATGGATGGCGGCTACGGCTTCGAGACGGTCTGGGAGCCTGAACCGGTCACAGTGACGCTGAGTGATGTGCAGGTGCCGTTTCCGCCGGGCTCGTTCCTGCAGGCCACAGCCGATGGAGAAAAGGCGCTCGTCGATGCCGCACGAGGATGGCTACAGGGTGCCGCTACGATAGCCGACCTGTTTTCGGGGCTGGGCACGTTCGCCTTCGCTCTGGCTGGTCCGGACACCAGAGTGCTTGCGGCAGAAGCGGCGAGGGATGCTCATCTGGCGTGCAAGGCGGCCGCGGATCGGGCACAGCTTCCGGTGTTCTGTGCCCACCGGGATCTGTTCCGCAACCCGCTTCAGCCTGATGAACTGAGCCGCTTCGAAGCCGTCGTTCTCGATCCGCCCCGGGCGGGAGCGCGTGAGCAGGTCGAGTGCATCGCCGCCTCCTCGGTTAGCCGAGTGGTCTACGTGAGCTGCAATCCGTCAAGCTGGTCCCGCGATGCGGCGCGTCTTGTCGATGCCGGCTTTCGTCTGGCGGAACTGCGGCCGGTCGGGCAGTTCCGGTGGTCCACTCATGTCGAACTGGCCAGCTATTTCGTGCGGGACGCCTCCGAGGCTGAAGGCGGCTAGAGGCCGCCGTTCGCCCCATCCATCATGTCCATGAAGTCGCGGGCGGCGTTCCTGTCGTCCTCGTCCTCGAACGCGACGTCGAGGTCCGGCGCGGCACCGAACATGTACATGAGCGTCCAGAGGGCGAAGCGACGCCCGCGATCCTGCTCCATGCCGAATTCGACTCTCATGCGGTCGACACCGGTGTCCAGCGTCGTGGGCGCGATGGTGGCCAGATCGGCAGTGCCGAAGTAGCGGCGAAGCTGGTCGTCGAAATCCATGGTCGGGCTCTACAGTCCGCAGAGTGTCCATTCAACCTGTGGGCGTGCGCAGCCGGTTGTGGACCGTACAGTTGAGTTGTCACGCAGGCGCACTATATGGCCCTCTTTCGAATGGCCTTGGCCGAAGGAGACAGGTTGGTGAGCAAGGTTCTGGTGATCGGCGCAGGCGGCGTCGGATCGGTCGCGGTCCACAAGATGGCGATGAATCCCGATATCTTCTCGGACATCCATCTTGCCAGCCGTACGGTTTCCAAGTGCGAAGCCATCGCGGATTCGGTGAAGCAGCGCACCGGCGTCACCATCGCAACCTATGCCATCGACGCGGATGACGTCGAGGCGACTTCGGCGCTGATTCGTCGGATCCAGCCCAAGCTGGTCGTGAACCTCGCCCTGCCGTACCAGGATCTCGCGATCATGGACGCCTGCCTGGCGACCGGCACGCATTACATGGACACCGCGAACTACGAACCGAAGGACGTCGCCAAGTTCGAATACCACTGGCAATGGGCCTATCAGGAGCGCTTCAAGGAAGCGGGCCTCATGGCGCTGCTGGGTTCGGGCTTCGACCCAGGCGTCACAAGCGTCTTCGCGATGTGGCTCAAGAAGCACAAGCTCAAGACCATCCGCACGCTCGACATTCTGGACTGCAACGGTGGTGACCACGGGCAGGCCTTCGCGACCAACTTCAATCCGGAAATCAATATCCGGGAAGTGACGGCGCCGGCCCGTCACTGGGAGAACGGTGACTTCGTCGAAACGCCTGCCATGGGCAAGAAGGTCGAGTTCGACTTCGAAGGCGTTGGCCCGAAGAACATGTACATGATGTACCATGAGGAGCTGGAAAGCCTCGCGAAGTTCATCCCCGAAATGGAGCGCGCGCGCTTCTGGATGACCTTCGGCGACGCATATATCCAGCACCTGACCGTGCTGCAGAACGTGGGCATGACGCGCATCGACCCTGTGATGTACAACGGCGTCGAGATCGTGCCGCTGCAGTTCCTCAAGGCCGTCCTGCCGGAGCCCGCATCGCTGGGGGCGACGACGAAGGGCAAGACGAACATCGGCGACATCGCGACGGGCGAAGCGCTCGACGGATCGGGCGAGAAGACGTTCTACATCAAGAACATCTGCGATCATGAGGACGCCTATGCCGAAACCGGCAATCAGGCGGTCAGCTACACCACCGGTGTTCCCGCGATGATCGGCGCGGCCATGATCGTGACCGGCGCATGGTCCGGGGAGGGCGTGTTCAACATGGAACAGTTCGATCCGGATCCTTTCATGGATATGCTAAACAAGCACGGCCTGCCCTGGACCGTCGAAGAGCTGCCGGCGCCCTTGCCGTTCTGATGCGGGCGCTGCGTCACCTCGCAGTCGCGGCGCTGGGCGTACTCGTGCTCGGCGCCTGTACGCCGCAGGCCGCCGCGCCGACGCCTGAGGCTGCGGACGGGCGATCGCTCTCACGGGACCTGAGCGCTGCTGATCGCGCAGCCTGCACGTCGGGCGGGGGCACCGTTCAGCGCCGCGGCCGGGCGAGCATGGAGATGTGCGTACGCTCCTATGCCGACGCGGGCAAGCAGTGCACCGACAGTTCGCAGTGCGAGGGGCGTTGCATCGGCAGCAAGGACGACATGGGCAAGACCGCCAATATATCGGGCCAGTGCCAGGCCGACAATCGCCTGTTCGGCTGCGTGGCCGAAGTACACGGCGGCAGCCGGGTGGACCTGCTCTGCATCGATTGACGGCACGATGAACTGGACGGCGCTGGCTCCGGCGGCTCTGCTGGCCGGCTCGAACCTGTTTATGAACACGGCTTGGTATCTCCACCTGAAAGTGCCCGGCAAGGCGCTGTGGGTGGCGGTGTTGATGAGCTGGGGCATCGCCTTCTTCGAATACTGCCTGGCCGTGCCTGCCAACCGCATCGGCGCGCAGGTTTACTCGCTGGGCCAGCTCAAGGTCATGCAAGAGGCGTTTTCACTGGTGGCCTTCGTGCTGGTAGCCTGGGCACTCTTCGGGCAGAAACCGGGGTGGAACGAGATCGTGGGCTTCTCCCTCGTCGGGGCAGGGGCCTGGTTCATCTTCAAGGGCCCGCTGGGTTGACCGGCTGGCGAGACGGGACTGAAACACATGGAAACCAGAGCCGGCGATCCGGGCGCATTTGCCAACTTCGACCTCTCGCGGGTGGACAGCCCCTCCTTCGTGGTGGACGCGGCAAAGCTGCGCGACAACCTGCGCGTGCTGGCCGATATCGGCGAGCGGTCCGGAGCCAAGGTTCTCTCCGCGCTCAAAGCCTTCTCGATGTGGTCCACCGCGCCCATTGTGGGCGAGTATCTCGACGGCGTCTGCACGTCGGGCTTGTGGGAAGCGCGCCTGGCCTCGGAATTCTACGACGGCGAGATCGCGACGTACTGCGCGGCGTACAAGGAAGGGGACATGGATGAGATCCTGCGCCTCTCCGATCACGTCATCTTCAACTCGCCCGCTCAGATCGAGCGCTTCTGGCCCTTCATAGAGTTGGCGCGCGCGCGCGGCGAAGACTTCGACATCGGCCTTCGCATCAACCCTCTTCATGCCGAGGGCGAGGTGCCGAAGTACGACCCTTCCGCACCTCATTCCCGCCTCGGCTTCCCGATCGATCAGCTCACGGAAGAGCATGTCGGTATGATCGACGGCATTCACTTCCACAACTTGTGCGAACAGGACTTCGAGCCGTTGCGTCGTACCTGGGACAAGGTGTTCGACTTCCTCGAACCATACTTTGGCCAGCTGAAGTGGATCAACATCGGCGGTGGGCACCATGTGACCCGGGCGGATTACCAGCGCGAGGAGCTGGTCCAGTTCCTTGCCGACATGGCCGATGACACCCAAGCCGAGATCTACATCGAGCCGGGCGAAGCCGTCGCTCTCGACGCCGGCATCCTTGTCGGCACTGTGCTCGACGTGGGCTGGAACGGCATGCCTGTGGCGGTCGTCGATATATCGGCCACCTGCCACATGCCTGACGTAATCGAGGCGCCTTATCGTCCCGCGCTGCTGGGTGAGCGGCAGGAAGGTGAGGGCGCGGGCGAGGCGGTACGTCTCGGCGGGCCGTCGTGCCTGGCAGGCGATGTCATCGGCGACTATGTCCTTCCGGCCGGTCCGGAGGTGGGGCAGCGTTTCGCTTTCCTCGATCAGGCGCACTACTCGATGGTCAAGACCACGACCTTCAACGGCGTGCCACTGCCTTCGATCTGGCTGTGGGACTCCGAAACCGACTCGCTCGAGTGCATCCGCAAGTTCGATTATGAGGATTTCCGCAACCGCCTGAGCTGACAAGGCGTCGGCCCCCTCAGCGGTTGGAAAGGCGCCCCGTCGCGCCTCGGGGACGATCGATCCTGCAATTGCGACTCGAAGGGGATCGTCCGCCGCCGGTGACGCGTTGCAAACGTTGATATGCGGAACCGGAGGGTGATCCACCCTTTGCCGGGCAGGTCGGGAGACTCGGATGCAAATCCTTGAAGACGCTACGTATTACCAATGTAGGGGTACCGTGGTCCCTGTGCGGGACAGCACCGTCGGTGTTTTTGGAAAATGCCCCGTTTTTCACTTGCGATTCATGTGCTGAACCCTATATCCGCCCCTCGCTGCCCCATGGGGACTTCCAAACCGCAAGGCAGCCTTGTCGCTAAACACCGTTTGGGGGTCCCTTGAGTTGCACATTCACCTCGACGCACCGGCCGTAGCGCGCTCCCTCGCGCCTGACGAACCCGTTATCCTGAACCGCCCGCATGCTGCGGCGCGCGCTGCTCGTTTCTTTGCTACGAAGTTTCCGGGCAAGTCGCTCTATGCGGTGAAGGCGAACCCGTCGCCGGACCTGATCAGGATTCTCTGGGCCAACGGCATCACGCATTATGATGTCGCCTCGATTGCCGAGGTGCGCATGGTGCGCCAGACGCTGCCGGACGCGACCCTGTGCTTCATGCACCCGGTCAAGACCGCGAGCGCGATCCGTGAAGCGTACTTCAAGCATGGCGTTCGCACGTTCAGCCTCGACACCATCGAGGAAGTCGAGAAGATCGTGGATGCGACCACCGACGCTCTGGGCAACGCCGCGAAGGACCTGCGCCTCTGTGTGCGGTTGCGGGTCTCGTCCGAGTATTCGGAACTGAGCCTTGCCTCGAAGTTCGGCATCGATGTGGCGGACGCGGGTGAACTGCTTCAAGCCACCCGCCAGGTCGCGGACTGGTTAGGCGTGTGCTTCCACGTCGGTTCGCAGGCCATGACGCCGTTCGCTTACGTGCAGGCGCTCGAGCGCGCCCGTGCCGCCATTGCCGCAGCGGGTGTCGTGATCGACATGGTCGATGTGGGCGGAGGGTTCCCTTCCTCCTATCCGGGCATGGAACCACCGCCGCTGGAGGATTACTTCGCGATCATCCACCGCCACTTCGAGGCGTTGCCGATCGCCTACAACGCGGAACTGTGGTGCGAGCCCGGCCGCGCGCTGTCGGCTGAGTACAACTCCCTCATCGTGAAGGTCGAGAAGCGCCGCGGCGACGAGCTTTACATCAACGACGGTGCCTATGGTGCCCTTTACGATGCGGCTCACGTCGCCTGGCGCTTCCCGGTAAAGGCGATCGCGCACGATGGCGAGCACACGGGCGAGATGCAGGAGTTCTCCTTCTACGGCCCGACGTGCGACGATGCGGACTTCATGGAAGGTCCGTTCCTGCTGCCGGCTGACATCAAGGCCGGGGACTGGATCGAGGTGGGCATGCTGGGCGCTTATGGGGCTGCCATGCGCACTGCGTTCAATGGTTTCGGCGGCGGTGAAATCGTGACCGTCGAGGATGAGCCGATGGCAAGCCTCTACACGGGCCGCAAGGATCCGCGTGTGTCCGACAACGTCGTCTCATTGCGCTGAATTCCGGTCCGCCCGACCTTTCAGTATATATGAAAAGCCCGTCAGCGCTAAGCTGGCGGGCTTTTCTGCGTGTGGCGAACCGCTGACCGGTGCGGGAACGCCCGGCGAGCCTTACGGTGCGCCGGGCGGGTCCGGCGTCAGTCCGCGGTGAACAGGTCCTTGTACATGCGGGGTTGGCTGCGCAGGAATTGAGGGGCAACCTTCACCGTGGCGCCGAGCTGGGCGGCGGCATGCCACGGCCAGCGCGGATCATAGAGAACGGTCCGGGCCACGCCGACGAGATCTGCGTCTCCGGTCGCCACGATCGCTTCCGCCTGCTCCGGTTCCGTGATGAGGCCAACCGCGATCACCGGGATGGAAACAGCCTGCTTGACCGCGCGGGCCAGCGGCACCTGGTAGTTGGGCCCTACCGGGATCTTCTGAGCGGGGTGGAGGCCGCCGCTCGACACGTGGATGGCCGCGGCGCCCCGTGCTTCGAGCGCCTTGGAAACGGCGATCGTCTGCTCGATATCCCAACCGCCGTCGACCCAATCCGTGCCCGAAAGGCGTACGGTGACGGCCTTCTCTGCCGGGAAGGCGTCCCGGACCGCGTCAAACACTTCGAGAAGGAAGCGCATGCGGTTTTCCAGAGAGCCGCCGTACTCGTCAGTGCGGGTGTTGGAGAGGGGGGAGAGGAACTGATGGAGCAGGTAGCCGTGTGCGGCGTGGATCTGGATGGCATCGATCCCCAACCGAGCCGAACGGCGGGCCGCATCGGCGAAGGCGTCGCGAACCCGGGCCAGACCTTCCTTGTCGAGGGCCACAGGAGGGTGCTCGTGCTCCTCGAAGGGCAACTCGGAGGCTGAGACCGTCTGCCAGCCGTTAGGCGCGTCAGGCGCGATCTGAGCGCCGCCGTCCCATGGCTTGGCCGTGCTCGCCTTGCGACCTGCATGGGCGAGCTGGATGGCGATGGGCATGTCGGACCAGCGGCGAACGCTTTCCAGCGTGGTGCGCATCGCTTCCTCGGTGGCGTCATCCCACAGGCCGACATCGGCGTAGGAGATCCGCCCTTCCGGCACGACGGCAGTGGCCTCGATCGTCAGGATGGCTGCGCCCGACTGGGCCAGTTGTCCCAGATGCATGGTGTGCCAGTCGGTCATCCGCCCGTCTTCGGCGGAATACTGGCACATCGGCGCGATGACTATGCGATTGGCAAGAGTGGTATCGCCGAGGGTGAGGGGCTCGAAGAGCTTCGCCATGAAATGTCCTCTGGTGTTGCAGTTGCGAGTGCGACCGGCCGGTCGCTGCAGTGCGGCATCAGTTGGGTATTCATGGCGCAGGTTAAAAGACCCGTTTCGACCTGCCGTAGACATTGTCAGCCGCTTCAGGCGGCGAGGCGCATCTCCAGCCGGTCCCAGATTTCCACCAGAGCGTCGGTCAGGTCGCGCATCATCTCTTCGGTGTGCGCCGGGCCCGGGGTGAAGCGCAGGCGCTCCGTCCCGCGCGGCACAGTGGGGAAGTTGATCGGCTGCACGTAGGCACCGTATTCCGCCAGAAGGATGTCGCTGATCTGCTTGGCGCGGACGGGATCGCCGACCATCAGCGGGACGATGTGCGTGACCGAATCCATGACGGGCAGGCCCGCGTCGCGGAACATCTGCTTGAGCATCGCGGCCGAACGCTGCTGCCCCTCGCGCTCGACGCTGGAGCTTTTGAGATGCCGCACGGAGGCAAGCACGCCCGCCACCAGCACCGGCGACAGGGAGGTGGTGAAGATGAAGCCCGGGGCGTAGGAGCGGATACAGTCGATGATCTTGGTGTCGGCGGCGATGTAGCCACCCATGACCCCGAACGCCTTGCCTAGCGTGCCCTCGATGATGTCGATGCGGTGTGCCGCCTCGTCCCGATCGGTGATGCCGCCGCCGCGCGGACCGTACATGCCAACCGCGTGGACTTCGTCGATGTAGGTGAGGGCGTTGTACTTTTCCGCGAGGTCGCAGATCGCGTGGATCGGCGCCACATCGCCGTCCATCGAATAGACGGATTCGAAAGCGATCAGCTTCGGCACGTTGCGATCGGTGTCCGCCAGCAGTTCCTCGAGATGCTCGAGGTCGTTGTGACGCCAGACCTTCTTTTCGCACCCGGAATTGCGGATGCCGGCGATCATGCTGGCGTGGTTCAGCTCGTCCGAGAAGATCACGCAGCCCGGCAGCAGCTTGGCGAGGGTCGAAAGCGTGGCATCGTTCGAGACGTAGCCGGAGGTGAACAGCAGCGCACCCTGCTTGCCGTGGAGATCGGCAAGCTCGTGCTCCAGGTCGATGTGGTAATGCGTGTTGCCGCCGATGTTGCGGGTTCCGCCGGAGCCGGCGCCGACGTCGTGCAGCGCCTCCTCCATGGCTTCGATGACCTTGGGATGCTGGCCCATGGCGAGGTAGTCGTTGGAACACCAGACGGTGATCGGCTTGGGACCGTTATGGCCTGCGAAGCAGCGCGCGTTCGGGTAGGCACCCTTGTTGCGCAGGATGTCGATGAAGACCCTGTAGCGGCCTTCGGAGTGCAGGCGCTCGATCGCCTGGTCGAAAATGTGTTCGTAGTTCACGTGTCGACTTGTCCTGCCTTGGCTGCCCTGCCGCCTGTCCTCAGCGCCGCATCCGTTGCCCGGACCGCTTTTGCGGTGGCCAATACCGTATCGGCGTTCCTATTGCCAGTTGCTTATGAGCCTACGCTAATCGGAAAACGTGCCTGCGGAAAACGGGTTTTCCGCGAGCACGTCCCGGGCCATGGGCGCAATTGCGACGCTGCGGCGCGTTCTGCATTGATCGTCATCAATTACCGCCGGGAGAACGCCGGGCGCTTCAGAACCGTTCCATCCGGGTAAGACCATAGGCCGGCAACCGTGCCGCGTAGGATGAGGGCAGGTTGCCCGATCCCGTGAACAGGGCCAGGTCGGCCGATGAACGCGCGTACTCCTGACCTGCTGTGAGACGAGCCACCTGCCGCGCGATGCCGGCCGCTCCGTGGACGAACGTCACGCCCGGCCCGAAGGCTTCCGCAAGTTCATCCTCGACGAGGGGGAAATGCGTGCAGGCGAGCACGACGGTATCGATCCGATCTCCGCCCGGCTGCGACCGCAAGGCCTCCGCTGCGTGACGTATGAGCGCCGGATCGACGCGTTCACCGCGCAGCTTGGCCTCGGCGGCCTCGACGAGGCCGGGAGCCCCGTGGCGCAGCAATCGCCGGTCGGCGGCGAATTCGTGCTCGAGACGGTCGACATAGGCCTGCCGGATCGTGGCCTGTGTCCCCAACAGCCCGATCACGCCTGTTTTGGTCAGCATGGCTGCGGGCTTGATCGCCGGCACCGTGCCCACGATCGGCACTTCCAATACGTCGCGCACCATGCCGAGGGCGATGGTCGATGCCGTGTTGCACGCGATGCAGACCAGTCGGGGCCGGAACCGTTCGGTCATACGGCCAAGGAGCCCCGCCACCCGCGCGGCGATCTGGGCCTCCGTCTTCGTGCCATAAGGCAGGCCAGCGGTATCGGCGGCATAGATCACCGGCGCATCAGGGAGCACCTTACGGACTTCCTGCAGAACCGTGAGCCCGCCGACGCCTGAGTCGAACAGCAGTATCGGCGAGGCCGGATCGACCCGCGCCGGCATTGTAGCGGCCGTTTCGGGCGCGCTCGTGATATCGGATGCCATCTTCAATCCCTGGACCTTGACATCTGTTAACCGCCCGAGAGCCATCCCGGCAACGACGAATGCAGCAAGCCGTCTTCTGCAAAGCCCGATAGAACGCTAAGGCCGCTGCATGGCGTGGATTCTCTCACTTGGACTTGGCTACCTTTTCGGCTCCGTGCCGTTCGGCCTCATACTCACCCGGATGACCGGCGCGGGCGACCTGCGTTCGATCGGCTCCGGCAACATCGGCGCGACGAACGTGCTACGCACGGGCCGCAAGGGCCTTGCGGCCACAACCCTTTTGCTGGACCTGCTCAAGGGCTTTGCGGCCGTGCTGGTCGCGGCGCAATTCTGGCCTGAAGCGGCCACGCTCGCCGCGCTTGGGGCGTTCCTCGGCCACTGCTTCCCGGTCTGGCTCGGCTTCAAGGGCGGCAAGGGCGTCGCGACCACGGCCGGTGTTGCCTTCGGCCTCGCATGGCCCGTGGGACTGGCCTATGCCGTCACATGGCTGAGCCTGCTGGCTCTCGTGCGCATATCGTCGGTCGCAGGGATGACGGCGGCTGTCGTCGCGCCGCTCGCCGCCTATGGCTTCGGTCGGCCTGAAGCCGGGCTCGTCCTCGCCGTCATTGCGGCCCTCGTGTTGTTCCAGCATCGGGAGAACATCACCCGGCTGCGCGCCGGAACCGAACCCCGTATCGGCGGCAGCAAGACCGGCAGCGCCAAGTGAGCGCAGCGGGCGGGCTTTCCCAGGAAGAGGCCTTCGCCCGGATCCGGCTTCTGCGTTCGTCCAACCTCGGACCGATCACCTACCGGCACCTGCTGGCCCGCTTCGGCAGCGCTCTCGATGCTGTCGCGACCCTGCCGGAGCTCCCCGACCGGGCGAGCCGCGCCTGCGTGCTGGCGGACGAGCGTTCGATCCAGAAAGAGATCGCCAGCGCCCGCAAGGCCGGAGTGCGGTATCTCTTCCACGACTCGCCCGAATACCCGTTCCTGCTCGATCAGAGCCCCGCTTCGCCGCCGATCCTCACCTACCGCGGTGATCTGTCGGTGCTTGCCAGGCCCTGCGTCGCCATGGTCGGCGCGCGCAATGCGTCCGCTGCGGCGATGAGGCTGGCGCGGGAAATCGCGCACGACCTGGCGAGCGAAGGCTGGACGGTCGTTTCCGGCTTGGCACGGGGGATCGACGGCGCCGCCCATCAGGGCGCCCTCACGGCGGGTAGTACAGTGGGTGTCATCGCCAGCGGCATAGACATCGCCTATCCGCCTCAGCACGCCGCGCTTCAGGAAGAGGTCGCCACGCGTGGACTGCTGCTTGCGGAGCAGCCACTGGGGGCGGAGCCGCTGGCACGGCACTTCCCCGCACGAAACCGCATCATTGCCGGGCTCAGTCTAGGAACGGTCGTCGTGGAGGCGGCTCCGAAGTCCGGCTCACTCATCACGGCGCGACTCGCCAACGATATGGGGCGCCATGTCATGGCTATCCCGGGATCGCCGCTCGACCCCCGGTCGCATGGCTGCAACCATCTGATCCGCGAAGGCGCGACCCTGGTGCAGGATGCCGCAGACGTCCTCGAACTGCTCGACGCGTCCGCAGGGACGGCTCGCAGCGACGGTGCCGAGACAGGGGGAGACGCTGCGGCAGACACGGCGATCGAGAGCTTTGCCGTGCCGGGAGAGGAGGTCCTCTCCCTTCTCACCATGACGCCTGTCGGGGTTGATGAGTTGATCCGCCAGTCGGGCGCTGCAGCGGCGGCGGTTCAGCTTGCGCTGGTCGAGCTGGAACTGGACGGGCGGCTCGCACGCCACGCCGGAGGCCGCGTCAGCCTGGCTTGAGCCCGGCCTGCCACGCCATCGGGATGTGGCGCGCAGGGTGGGACAGGAGGGCTGCTGCGATATGCCGCTTTATCCCGTCATCCTAATGCGGCAAGGGAGCGCCGCGGCAGGGCTTGACGGCAGCGTCGGAGGCAACCCACCTTGTACGTGTATGTATGCGTGCGCGCACGCGAGGGGCAGACCGGATCAGAGAATGCAGCTTGTCATCGTAGAATCGCCGGCCAAGGCGAAAACCATCGAGAAGTACCTGGGCAAGGACTACAAGGTCCTCGCCAGCTACGGCCACGTCCGCGACCTTCCTCCCAAGGATGGATCGGTTCGCCCGGACGAGGGCTTCGAGATGGATTGGGAGCTCTATGGCGACAAGCAGCGCCAGGTTAAGGCGATCACGGACGCCGCCAAGGGTGCCGACCGGCTGATCCTCGCAACTGACCCTGATCGCGAAGGGGAGGCGATCTCGTGGCACGTGCGTGAATTGCTGGCGAAGCGCAAGGCGCTGCCCAAGGACGTGCAGCGCGTCACCTTCAACGCCATCACCAAGGACACCGTAACGAAGGCGATGACCCAGCCGCGCGAGCTGGATCAGGACCTGATCGACGCCTATCTCGCCCGCCGCGCTCTCGACTACCTCTTCGGCTTCACGCTTTCGCCGGTGCTGTGGCGCAAGCTGCCGGGGGCGAAGTCTGCCGGCCGCGTCCAGTCCGTCGCCTTGCGGCTGATCGTCGACCGCGAGCGTGAGATCGAGGCGTTCAGGCCGCAGGAATACTGGTCCGTCGCGGCGCTCATGGCGCATGACGGAACCGACTTCACGGCCAAGCTGGTCACGTTCGACGGCCAGAAGCTCGACCGCCTGAGCCTTGGCGACGAAGGCACCGCCATGCGCGCGAAGGCCGCCGTCGAGCAGGGCGCCTTCAAGGTCGAGGGGGTCGAGACGAAGCCCCATCGGCGCAATCCGCAGCCGCCTTTCACGACATCGACCCTGCAGCAGGAGGCCGCGCGCAAGCTCGGCTTTTCTGCCAGCCAGACCATGCGCGTGGCGCAGACGCTTTATGAGGCCGGCGCCATCACTTACATGCGTACGGACGGCGTGCAGATGGACCCGAGCGCGATCTCGGCCTGCCGATCCGCAATTTCGGAGCGCTTCTCCGGCCACTACCTGCCGGAACAGCCCCGCCACTATGCAACCAAGGCGAAGAACGCGCAGGAAGCGCACGAAGCGATCCGCCCTACGGACTTCACAAAGGAGCGCCATGGCTCCGGCGACGAGGCGCGTCTCTACGATCTGATCTTCAAGCGTGCGATGGCCAGCCAGATGGCCTCGGCCGCGCTGGAACGCACGACCATCACCCTGCGCGATGGCACTGGCCGCAACGAACTGCGCGCGACCGGGCAGGTCGTGAAGTTCCCGGGCTTCCTGGCGGTCTACGAGGAAGGGCAGGACAACAAGACCGAGGACGACGAGAGCGGTCTTCTTCCGTTCATGCAGGCAGGCGACATGCCGGCCAAGAAGGACGTCAGCGCCGAGCAGCATTTCACGCAGCCCCCGCCGCGCTACTCCGAAGCGAGCCTGGTGAAGCGGCTTGAGGAACTCGGCATCGGTCGTCCTTCGACGTACGCGGCCACGATCCAGGTCATCAAGGACCGCAATTACGTCCGGACGGAAAAGAACCGTTTCTTTGCTGAGGAATCGGGCCGTCTCTTGACATCGTTCCTCGAGCGCTTCTTCCCGCGCTACGTGGCCTACGAGTTCACCGCCGGAATGGAGGATGAACTCGATGACGTGTCAGGCGGCCGCCAGGAATGGAAGGCCCTGCTCGAAGCCTTTTGGCGCGACTTCAAGCCGAAGTCCGACGAGGTCATGGAGAAGAAGCCTTCGGAAGTGACCGAGGCGCTGGACGAGTTCCTGTCCGACTACCTTTTTCCGCCCAAGGATGACGGCAGCGATCCGCGCCTGTGCCCCAAGTGCGGCGACGGGCGGCTTGCCCTGCGCGGCGGACGCTACGGCGCCTTCGTCGCCTGTTCCAATTATCCCGAGTGCAAGTACACCCGGAAGTTCGCGCAGCCCGGCGGCACTGCCGATGCGGGCGAGGACGAAGCGCTGGGCAAGGACCCGGAGACCGGGGAGGATATCGTGCGTCGCTCGGGCCGCTTCGGGCCATACATCCAGTTGGGTGAAGGGAAGGAAGCGAAGCGCGCAAGCATTCCCAAGGACATCGACGAGCTGACGCTGGACTGGGCAATAAAGCTGCTCAGCCTTCCGCGCACCATCGGCCAGCACCCTGAAAGCGGGAAGGACATCACGGCCAGTATCGGCCGCTACGGTCCGTACCTGGCACATGACGGCAAGTACGCGCGTCTGCGCAGTACCGCTGAAGTCTTTGACACCGGCATGAACGCGGCCGTTTCTCTGCTGGCCGACGCCGCCAACCGGGGCGGCGCCGCTTCGCGGACCAAGGCCGAGCCGATCAAGGAACTTGGCGCTCATCCGACCACCGGTGGCGAGATCAAGGTGCTTGCGGGGCGTTACGGGCCCTACGTGACGGATGGCACGACCAACGCCACGCTCCCGCGCGACCAGAAGCCAGAGGACCTCACCGTGGAGCAGGCCATCACCCTGATCGACGAAAAGGCGGCGAAGGGGCCTGCGAAGGGCAAGAAGAAGGCGGCGCCGAAGAAGGCTGCGGCCAAGAAGGCACCCGCCAAGAAGGCCCCTGCCAAGAAGGAGGGGGCAACGAAGGCGCCTGCCAGGAAGGCGCCTGCCAGGAAGACCAAGGAGGCTGCGGAATGAGCGATAAGGTTGCCAAGCACAAGCAGCCGTGGAAGCCGGAAGAGCTGCAGAAGCTTCAGACCCTCGCCGGAAAGGGAAAGGGCCTGAAGGAGATCGCCAAGGCGCTCAACCGCACCGAGGAATCCACCAAGGATGCGGCGCGCCAGCATGGGATGACCATCTCGAAGGCACGATAAGAGGCATTCCCGGTCGCGGCCGGGGCGGCTTCTCAGCTGCGCTTGCCGTTCGCCGGTTGCGGGGTCGGCGTCCGGTTGGGCTTGCCGACCGGCGGCGGCACCGAGATTGTGGGGGCGGGCAGGGGCTTTGGCACCAGACGGAGCGGCACCGGCGTGCCTGCGGGTGTCGCTTCAGCCGGTTTTGGTGTCTTCACCGGCCGCACGCCGCTCTCGATCAGGAGGGTCGCCACGCTTTCGGCGGTGGCTTCCATGCCGGCCCGGTTCAGGTGCCACTGTAGTCCCTGACGGCCATCGTAGCCTTCCGGTGAGCCGATCATCCACGGTTCCTCATCGCACGGTGTGTGCGACGCCGACGCGACGTCCATCCTGGCGAGCATTGCACCATGAGCCTGCGCCACGCGGGCGGTGATTTCGGACAGTCGCCGTCCAATTTCACGCACGGTAGCGGCGTCCGCTTCATTCACCGGCGTCACGGCACACAGCTTGCCGGGGGCCGGAAGCGGGGTGAGATACTGGACGAAGACGATGCGGGCCTGCGGAGCGGTGGTTCTGATCCGCCGCGCGATCTCGTTCAGCTGCGCCTCGTCACGAACGTAGTCTGCTTCGCTTGGCACGTATACTGGTCCGCAGGCCCGACCCTTGGAGCCCTGCGTGGCGATGACCCGGGCGTTGAAGGCGCAGGTCGCGGAAAAGAGATTGCCGATATACGACAGGTCATTGCCGCCGATGGTGATCGTGACCAGCCGCGTCTCCCGCGTGACGCTGTTGATCTGAGGCGGGACCTCGGCCCAGGGGCCAAGGACGTGATCCGTCGTCGCGCCGGAGCACGAGCGGTCGATCAGTTCCATGCCGAAACGCGCGGCGAGGAGGGTGGGGTAATTGCTGAAGCTCTGCCCGCAGCGTGCCGGCCAGCTGGGCTTCGCCGGCGGCAGTTGCGGGCCCGCCGCGAAGGACGACCCGATGGCAACGTAGCGTTGCCCGGCCAGGTTTTCAGCAGCCGCAACCGGCGCCGGGTTCTCTGCGGCGGCAGCAGTCGTGAGAGGCGCGGCGCAGGCGCACAGCAGGGCGGCCGTGAGCCATGCGCCTGCAAGGGGTCGCTTCATTACTTCACCCAGTCCAGGCCGATTTCTTCGTAGATGTCCTTGGTTTCGGCCCAGTTCTCTTCGACCTTCACGTGAAGGAAAAGATGGACCTTCTGCCCCAGCACCTCGGTCAGCTCCTTGCGTGCCGCCTCGCCGATGGCCTTGATCCGGGCTCCCCGCTTTCCCAGCACGATGGCCCGCTGGCCGTCGCGCGCGACGACGATCTGCTGGCGGATCTCGACCGAACCGTCCTTGCGCTGCGTGTAGGCTTCAGGGCGGACGGCGGCGTCGTAGGGCAGTTCCTCATGAAGCTGGCGGTAAAGCTGCTCACGGGTGATCTCGCAGGCGAGGAGGCGCTCGCTGGCATCGGACACCTGATCTTCCGGATAGTGCCACGGGCCCTCCGGCATCAGCCGGGCAAGCCAGGACTTGAGTTCCGGTATGCCGTCGCCGGTCAACGCCGACACGAAAAACACTTCGTCGAACGTGACTTCGGCGGTGAATTCCTGCGCCAGTTGCAGCAACTTCTCCTTGGCACCGGCGTCCACCTTGTTCAGCACCAGAACCTTGCGCTCGGGCCGGTCCTTCAGCGTCTCCAGCAGCGGCATGAGTTCGTGGCGGCGCAGCTTCACCGTGTCTACGATCAGGAGGAGAGCGTCGGCTTCCTGCGCGCCCTCCCAGGCCGCGGCGACCATGGCGCGGTCGAGGCGGCGCTTGGGAGCGAAGATGCCGGGGGTATCCGCCAGGATGATCTGGGCGTCCCCCTCAAGCGCAATGCCGAGAAGGCGTGCGCGCGTGGTTTGCGCCTTGGCCGAGGTGATCGCCACCTTTTGGCCGACAAGGGCGTTGACGAGCGTGGACTTGCCCGCATTGGGCGCGCCGATGACGGCGACGAGACCGCAGTGTTGGGTCATCCGAATTTCCTCATGAATTCTTCTGCTGCACGTGTTTCCGCGTCCTGCTTGGAATGCGCAGTGGCCTGTGCCGCTCCCACGTTGTGGACGGAAACCTCGACCGTGAAGCGTGCAGCGTGATCTGGACCGGAGCGGTCCACAAGCGTGTATTCGGGCATGCGCCGCCGATTCCCGGCGGCCCACTCCTGAAGGGCGGACTTGGGATGCTTGCGCTTGCCGGTCTTGCCCTGAAGCGTGTCCTCCCACATCCGCAGCACCATGTCCCGGGCGGCAGGGAAACCGCGCTCGGTAAAGCAGGCGCCGATCAGCGCCTCCATCACGTCGCCCAGGATGTTGTCGGAATCCTCTCCTCCGTCATCGCGGGCCTGTTTGCCCAGACGAATGTGAGGGCCAAGGCCGATCTCGCGCGCGATCATGGCGCAGGTGGCACGGCTGACGAGGGCATTGAGCCGCTGCGAAAGGCGGCCTTCCGCCTCGTCGCTGTTGCGGAACAGCCATTCGGCGACGGAGAGGCCGAGAACCCGGTCGCCCAGGAACTCGAGCCGTTCGTAATTGCGCTTCTCGCCGGTGGAGCCGTGCGTGAGCGCGGACTGCCAAAGGGCCGCATCGATCGGCTCGTAGCCGGCGTGCTTGATCAGGAAGTCGCGGGTCTTGCCTTCAAGCACTCAGATCACGCTCCCGATGCGGCTCCACCGAGCGGCGGTGAACCAGGTCCACGGCTTGATCCATTCGGCCGAGCCGTCGGTGGAGAACATCATGAGCGCGGCCTTGCCGACCAGATTGGCTTGGGGAACCATTCCCACGCCGCCGCCTTCGACGGGCGGGAAACGGCTGTCCATCGAGTTGTCCCGATTGTCGCCCATCAGGAACAGATGACCCTCGGGCACGACGAAGACCCCGGTGTCGTCCTGCGGCGTGGCGGCCATGTCGAGCACGTTGTAGCTCTTGCCGTTCGGCAGTGTTTCACGGAACTGCGGGTAGGCGCAGACTTCCCTGCTATCGAGCACCTTCTCGAAGCCGGGGCCGCAATCCGTGTTGGGGCTGACGGGGACCACGAAGTCGGCGACCTTCACCTTGGGTACGGAGGTGCCGTTGATCCAAAGCTGGCCGCCCTTCATCTGGATCTCGTCACCGGGCAATCCGATCACGCGCTTGATGTAGTCGACGTCGTTCTGCGGTGGAGCCTTGAAGATCACGACATCGCCCCGCTCCGGCTGGCTCGCGAGGATGCGGCCGGGGATCAGCGGAAGGCTGAAGGGCAGCGAATACTTCGAGTAGCCATAGGACCACTTCGTGGCGAACAGGTAATCGCCGGTCAGGAGCCGCGGCAGCATGGATTCGCTCGGGATGTTGAAGGGCGAGATGATGAAGCTGCGCAGCACCGCGACTCCGAGCACCAGCCAGAAAAGGAAGGAGAAGAAGTTCTCGTCCTTCTTGGGCTTGGCAGCGGGTTTTCCGGTATCAGTGCCAGGTGCTTCGATCTTGGTCGCGCTGTGGGTGTCGCTCATGGGTCAAACCCTTGCTCACGCGGGCACCGTTCCGTCAAGAGTGATCCAGACCAACCTTTGACCCGCATCGATAAATGCACAGGCCGGGCTTGGTTTTCGCGGCCCCGGAACGCATAAGGCGGGCCGAAACGCCTTAGAAGGAGATGCGTGGCATGAGCGAAGCGGTGTGGAACAAGCTGCAGGGCCTCGACAAGCCGACTCTGAAGCAGCTTTTCGATGCCGACTGCTCGCGGCTCGACAGGCTGGCGACCCGGTTCGACCTCGGTGAGGAGGAGAACTCCACCGGCATCCTCTTCGACTGGTCCAAGAGTCATCTCGATGCCCCTCACATCGCCCTGTTCGAGGAACTCGCGGCAGAGATGGACTTCGCGGGACGTCGGTCGGCGCTGTTCGACGGCGGCATCGTCAACCCGACCGAAGGGCGTGCCGCCGAGCATACGGCGCAGCGCGGAATCGGCAAGGAAGACAGCGTCAGGACGGCCGCGGAAAACCACCACCGCATGGCAGCGATCGTGGAGGCCATTCACCGGGGGGCGATGGGTGAGGTCAAACACCTCATCCATGTGGGGATCGGCGGGTCGGCCCTTGGACCGGCGCTGGCGATCGATGCCCTCGCCCGCGAGGGGGCCATGGTGGATGTGCATGTCGTCTCTAACATCGACGGTTGTGCACTGGAGCAGGCTTTCGCCCGATGCGACCCGGCCACGACGATGCTTGCGATCGCCTCAAAGACGTTCACCACGATCGAGACGATGACGAATGCCGACAGCGTTCTCATCTGGCTGCGCGAAAACGGAATAGAGGATCCCTATGGCCGTGTGGTGGCCCTCACGGCCGCGCCGGAAAAGGCGATCGAGTGGGGCGTTGACGAAACCCGCATCCTGCCGTTCTCGGAAAGCGTGGGCGGTCGGTACTCGCTGTGGTCGTCGATCGGCTTCCCTGTGGCGATGGCCCTGGGCTGGCCCGACTTCGCGGAGTTCCTCGACGGCGCGGCCGCCATGGACCTGCATTTCCGGGACACGGATGGCGCGGCCAACCTGCCCCTGCGCGCCGCCTTCGCGGACCAGTACTACACCCGCCTGCGTGGCTGCCAGACACGCGCGGTCTTTGCGTATGACGAGCGTCTGAGCCTGCTGCCGGACTACCTGCAGCAGCTGGAAATGGAGTCGAACGGCAAGTCGGTGAAGTTGGACGGCTCGCCGGTGGACGGTCCCACTGCACCGATCACCTGGGGCGGCGTCGGCACGGATGCGCAGCATGCGGTGTTTCAGCTGCTGCATCAGGGCACCAACCTGGTGCCGGTGGACTTCATAGCCTCGATCGCTCCCGGTCACGATCTCGCGAGCGATCATCACCGCATCCTGCTTTCCAACTGCTTCGCGCAAGGTGCGGCGTTGATGGCGGGCAAGGCGAGCGAGGATCCGGCGCGGGTTTATCCAGGCGACCGACCTTCGGCGACAATCCTGGTGGATGACCTGACACCGGCCACCTTCGGGGCACTGATCGCCTTCCATGAGCACCGCACCTTCGCCAACGCAGTGCTCATGGGGATCAATCCCTTCGACCAGTTCGGCGTGGAATTGGGCAAGGAAATCGCAAAGCAGATCGAGCAGGGGGAGGCCCATTTCGACCCCTCAACCATGGCGCTGCTCTCGCTTGCCGGCATCGGCTGACCGGTGGTCCCGGGCGGCCGGGGCGGTCTACCTGAAACGTAGCGGGCCTCATCAGGTGCGGAACGCGAGACCTTCGTCCCGGCCTGGCTGACGGGGCCGCGTTCCGGCCGCCGCCGGTCCGGAAACGCTCTGGATCAGCCGGGCAAGGAGCGCCTTGCCGTGATCCCAGCTGCCAAGTCCCGAGTCTGCGTTGATGTGACCCGCGTCGCCCGCATCGACGAGGGTGCTGCCCCAACGTCGGGCCAGGCTCTTCGCCGTCTCGAAACCCATCCATGGATCGTTGCGGCTGGCGACGAGCAGCGAAGGGAAGGGCAGCGCCTCGGCGGGTGTGGGGGAAAAACCGGTCAGGCGTTCGTCGCGCGGGAAGAAGTCCACCTCCGGCGGCGCGACCAGCATCGCGCCCACGACCGCGCCAGTCGATACGGGCTGCTCGAACTTGGACCACCAGGCCGTCAGGATGCAGCCAAGGCTGTGGGCGACGATCACGACCGGCCGGTTCGCGCGATATACCGCAAGGTTGAGGCGGTTGATCCATGTGTTGCGATGCGGGTTGTCCCAGCTGCCCAATTCAACGACCTCGCAATCGTCCAACTCTTCGGACCAGCGGCGTTGCCAGTGCCCGGGGCCGCTCCCCTCCAGACCGGGAACGAGCAGGATCAAGGGGCGCTTCGTGTGTTCGGTTTCGTGCAAGCTCGCCATGGGGATCTCCCAATTCGCCGTTGCTGCTATAACTCAATCGTAAAAGTAGAGAAATGCTGTTTGGTTCCCCGGGCCGGGAAGAATGTGTTGACGCCGCTGAAAATCGGGCTCCGCTCCCCGGCGGGTGGCAATCGGAACAACCATGTCCCATATGCGCCCCCGGACCCTAGGGAGCATTTTTCGCATGGCTGACTACGACTACGATCTTTTCACCATCGGGGCAGGTTCTGGCGGTGTCCGGGCCAGCCGGGTCGCGGCCGCGCACGGCGCGCGGGTAGCCGTGGCTGAGGAGCACAGGGTCGGTGGCACCTGCGTGATCCGTGGCTGCGTACCCAAGAAGATGCTCGTCTACGGTGCTCATTTCGCCGAGGATCTCGAGGATGCGACGCACTTCGGCTGGGAGATTTCAGGCTGCACGTTCGACTGGAAGAAGCTTCGCGACAACGTGCTGAGTGATGTTGATCGGCTGAACGGCCTTTATACGCAGACGCTCGAGAACAACAACGTCGAGATCTACCACCAGCGCGCCACGATCACGGGTCCCAACGAGGTCACCCTGGCGAGCGGCGAGAAGAAGACGGCACGTTATATCCTCATCGCCACGGGTGCTCGCCCGCACGTTCCTTCCTGCCCGGGCCATGAGCACGGCATTACATCGAATGAGGCGTTCCACCTTGATGCGATACCCAGGCGCGTTCTGATCGCAGGAGCGGGCTATATCGCCAACGAGTTCGCCGGCATCTTTCACCAGTTCGGGGCCAAGGTCACCCTGATGAACCGGTCTGATCAGTTGCTGCGCGGTTATGACGAGAGCGTGCGTGACCGTCTGCTGCAGATCTCACTCACAAAGGGCATCGACTTCCGTTTCAACGCGGCTTTCGAGAAGATCGAGAAGCAGGAGGACGGCTCGATGCTGGTGTTCATGTCCAACCACGAGCCGCTCGCGGTCGACAGCGTGCTGTTCGCCACCGGGCGCGTACCAAATATCGAAGGTCTTGGTCTTGAAAGTGCCGGAGTCCGGCTGACCGATCGCGGCGCGATCGAGGTCGACGAGAATTCGCGCACGAACGTGCCCAGCATCTATGCCGTCGGCGATGTTACGGATCGCGTCCAGCTTACCCCCGTCGCCATCCGCGAGGGGCAGGCGTTCGCTGACACCCTCTTCGGCAACAAGCCGACGACGGTCGACTATTCCTGCATTCCGTCCGCGGTGTTTAGCCATCCGCCGATTGCCGGCGTCGGATTGACGGAGGCGCAGGCGACGCAGAAGTTCGGATCCGTCAAGGTCTACACGAGCGACTTCCGTCCCATGAAGAACGTTGTCGCGCACCGAAACGAGCGGTCCTTGTACAAGATGGTATGCAATGTGGAGACTGAGAAGATCCTTGGAATTCACATGATCGGGCCGGACGCGCCGGAGATCATGCAGGTCGCCGCCGTGGCCGTTAAGGCGGGGCTTACCAAGGCCGATTTCGATGCCACCGTGGCCATCCACCCGACCATGTCGGAGGAGATGGTGTTGCTCAAGTAAGCAACTAAATTACACGATGGGTGTCCTCAGCGCTTTTCCTGACGGCTGCGCGAAGCTTCGCGCAGCCGCTGCTTTTAATCGGCCGATTAAAAACAGTTGACCTGTGCGTTTCTAGCTGCCTTTACCGCTGTGAGCATTTTCGATGCTGGAACCAGAGCAGGCAAGGGAAGCCGGATGTCAGCCAATATCGCCGAAATGGAGAAGCGCCGGGACGCGGCAAAGCTGGGTGGTGGGCAAAAGCGCATCGATGCGCAGCACGCCAAGGGCAAGCTTACAGCCCGCGAACGCCTCGACGTCCTTCTGGACGAAGGCAGTTTCGAGGAGATGGATCTCTACGTCGAGCATGACTGCGTCGACTTCGGCATGCAGGACCAGAAGATCCCCGGCGACGGCGTGGTCACGGGTTCGGGCACGATCAACGGCCGCCTCGTCTATGTGTTCAGCCAGGATTTCACCGTTTTCGGCGGATCGCTCTCGGCGCGTCACGCGCAGAAGATCTGCAAGGTGATGGACGCTGCGCTGAAGGTGGGGGCGCCGGTCATCGGCCTCAACGACTCCGGCGGCGCGCGCATCCAGGAAGGCGTGGCCTCGCTTGGCGGCTATGCCGACGTGTTCCAGCGCAACGTGCTAGCCTCAGGCGTGGTGCCGCAGCTTTCCCTGATCATGGGCCCCTGCGCAGGCGGCGCGGTCTACTCGCCCGCCATGACCGACTTCATCTTCATGGTGAAGGACAGCTCGTACATGTTCGTGACCGGGCCGGACGTCGTCAAGACCGTCACGAACGAAGTCGTCACCCAGGAAGAGCTGGGCGGCGCGGTGACGCACTCCAGCAAGACCTCCGTCTCCGACCTTGCGCTGGAGAACGACATCGAGGCGCTGTTGGCAGCCCGTGACTTCTTCGACTTCCTGCCTTCGTCCAACCGTGACGACGTGCCGGAAAGGCCCACCGCAGACGCCTGGGATCGCCTCGAGCCGAGCCTCGACACCATCATCCCGCCCAGCGCCAACCAGCCTTACGACATGCACGAAGTCATCCGTAAGACGGTCGACGAGGGTGAGTTCTTCGAGCTCCAGCCGCTGCACGCCGGCAACATCATCATCGGCTTCGGCCGTGTCGAAGGCCGCACCGTCGGCATCGTCGCCAACCAGCCGATGGTCCTTGCAGGCGTCCTCGACATCAATTCGTCCAAGAAGGCAGCACGTTTCGTGCGCTTCTGCGATGCGTTCAACATTCCGTTGATCACCTTCGTCGACGTGCCGGGCTTCCTTCCGGGCACGGACCAGGAGCACAACGGTATCATCAAGCATGGGGCCAAGCTGCTCTTCGCCTACGCCGAAGCCACCGTGCCGAAGATCACGGTCATCACCCGCAAGGCTTACGGCGGGGCGTACGACGTGATGAGCTCCAAGCATCTGCGCGGCGATCTCAACTACGCGTGGCCGACCGCGGAGATCGCGGTGATGGGCGCCAAGGGCGCCGTGGAGATCATCTTCCGCGGCCAGGACGCCGAAGGCATCGCGGCCAAGACCAAGGAATACGAAGACCGCTTCGCCAACCCCTTCGTGGCTGCCAGCCGCGGCTATATCGATGAGGTCATCTACCCGCACTCGACCCGCCGGCGCATCGCGCTCGGCTTGCGCAAGCTGCGCAACAAGGCGCTCGAGAACCCCTGGAAGAAGCACGACAACATTCCGCTCTGAAGCGCGCCGTCATCGACAGGGGCGGGGCGGCAGCCGGGAGTTCAGGCACCGGCGCAACATACAAGGGATTGGAAAGCACGTCATGGAAGACATCTACATCGTCAGCGGCGTTCGCACGGCAGTCGGAGACTTCGGCGGATCGCTCAAGTCGTTCATGCCGGCCGAACTCGGGGGTCTCGTCGCCGCGGAGGCGCTGAAGCGCGCCGGCGTCGAGCCCGAGGCCGTGCAGCACATCGTTATCGGCCAGGTCATGCCGACCAGCGCCCGCGACGAGATGCTCAGCCGCGTGATCGGTATCAACGCCGGCGTGCCGCTCTCGACCCCCGCGCTGACGCTCAACCGCCTCTGCGGCTCCGGCGTCGAGGCGATCGTCTCCGCGGCCCGCGTCATGATGCTGGGCGAGGCGTCCGTGACGCTTGCGGGCGGTGCGGAATCGATGTCCAACGTGCCTTACCACGATCACGGCGTGCGCTGGGGCAGGAAGATGGGCGCCAACACGCAGGAAGACGCGCTGACGCTCGGCCTGTCCGACGCCATCGGCGGCTACCACATGGGTATCACGGCCGAAAATGTGGCGGAGCGTCATTGCGTCTCTCGCGAGGACATGGACGCGCTGTCCGCCACCAGCCATGCCCGCGCGGCGAAAGCCATCGCGGAAGGCCGCTTCAAGGACCAGATCCTTCCGGTCGAGGTGAAGACCCGCAAGGGCGTTACCGTGTTCGACACCGACGAACATGTCAAAGCGGACACCACTGCGGAAATCCTCGCCAAGATGCGCCCGGCATTCAAGAAGGACGGCACTGTCACGGCGGGTAACGCCAGCGGGATCAACGACGGCGCTGCCGCGGTGGTGCTGGCGACCGCTTCCGAGGTCGAGAAGCGAGGCCTCAAGCCCATGGCGCGGATCGTCGCCTGGGGGCATGCCGGCGTTGAGCCCGAATATATGGGCGAAGGCCCCATTCAAGCTGTTCCCATCGCGCTGCAGCGCGCCGGGCTGACGCTTGACCAGATGGACGTCATCGAAAGCAACGAGGCCTTCGCCGCGCAGGCCGCCGCCGTCTCAAAGGCGCTCGGCTTCGACGCGGACAAGGTGAACCCCAACGGCTCGGGCGTCTCGATTGGCCATCCGGTCGGCGCCACGGGCACGATGCTCACCATCAAGTGCATGTACGAGCTGAAGCGCGTGAGCGGTCGCTATGGCCTGATCACGATGTGCATCGGCGGCGGCCAGGGCATCGCCCTCGTCATCGAGAACGCGGGAGCAGGATCGTGAAGCTTGGCCGGATGAACCACATCGGTGTCGCGACGCCGGACCTTGATGCCGCGATCGCGTTCTATCGCGACGTGATGGGCGCCACGGACATCACGGAACCCTTCGTGCTGGAGAGCCAGCAGGTGCGGGTTTGCTTCGTCAACACGCCCGGCGAGAGCGGTACGGCCGGCACGCAGGTGGAGTTGCTGCAGCCCACGACACCCGACTCTGCGGTGGGCAAGTGGCTGGAGAAGAACCCGCTCGGGGGGCAGCATCACATTTGCTACGAAGTGCCCGACATCCACGCCGCGAAGGCGTGGTTCGAGAAGCTGGGCAAGCGCGTTCTGGGGGAGCCGCGCGTGGGCGCGCACGGGACCCTGATCTTCTTCGTCCACCCCAGGGACATGGGCGGCCAGCTGACCGAAATCATGGAAGCGCCCACGCACGAGCACTGAGGCATACGAGGTTCCTCGAAGCCCCGGGGCTTGGAAAAACCTGAACTGACGAAGAACGATCTAGAACAAGAGGCGGATGCTGAAACGGCTTCAGCACCGCGATTTGGCGAGGCAACGCGATGACCGATAAACCCACCTTCGAAAGCTGGCAGGCTGCGGCGGCGAAGGAGGTCAAGGGCAAGGACCTGACCTGGAACACGCCCGAGGGCATCGCGGTGAAACCGCTCTACACCGCCGAGGACGTGACCGT
>NZ_FXUI01000011.1:0-101796 GCF_900182875.1 Novosphingobium panipatense | reverse complement strand
CTTGGCGACCGCTGCAAAACCGTGTGGTCCGCTGCGGTGAAGCGCCCTCTAAGGTGACCCCGCGATTCGGTCAAACACTAATTTCAAAAATGTTTTCAACAGAACCCGGTGGATGTTCCATCGTCCTCAAACCATCGAAGCGGTGGCACTGCCGGTTCTGCTCCCCATATACGAAATGCAGCCGACAATCGCCTCTGGAGAATGCATGGCCGACATAGACCCCAAACAGGCATCGAAGGGCCGCTGGATTTTTCAGTGTGGCCTCAAGGGCCTCTGCCCCCGCTGCGGCAAGGGGCCGATGTTCCGCAGATGGCTCAAACTGCAGGATCACTGCCCCAGTTGTGGGCTGGACTACGGGTTCGCCGCGCCTGATGATGGCCCGGCTTTCTTTTCTCTGTGCATAGTGGCGTTCCCGCTCACCTTCTTCGCAGTCTGGCTGCAGGTTCGGTTCGAGCCGCCGCTATGGGTCCACCTTGTGACGTCCTTCCCCTTGCTGGGTCTGGGGTGCGTTCTTCCCCTTCACTACATAAAGGGATGGCTGGTCGCTTCCCAATATGTGAACAAGGCGCAGGAAGCAGGGACCGAAAAGCTCTGGGCGGACCTGAACTCCAGACATTCAGGAGACGCGGAAAAGCCCTGAAGGCCGCCTTGCGGCGCGAACCCGCAGGGCTTGCGCCTTGCACTTTTGAGCGATGCGCGTATAGGGCGTCGCGAAAACGTGCGCGCGATTCCCGCGCATGTCGTGGTCTGCGCCAGCGACACGATGGCAAACGCCGGTTTCGGCACCGCCCTTTGATGTACCAGTGTTTTATCGAGGATAGAAGTTGATGAGCGATCGCAAGGCAGAGGCCGCCACCTTGGCTCCTTCGGCCGTTCTGGAGCCCACCGGAGCGTTGACGGTGGAAGAAGTGCTGTCCGTACGCCATTGGAACGAGCATCTCTTCAGCTTCAAGATCACGCGACCGGCTTCGTTTCGCTTCCGCTCGGGCGAGTTCGTCATGATCGGCCTGCCTGGCGACAACGGGAAGCCGATCCTTCGCGCCTATTCCATCGCTAGCCCCTCCTGGGCCGAGGAGCTCGAGTTCCTTTCCATCAAGGTTCCGGATGGCCCGCTGACATCCAAGCTTCAGCTGATCCAGCCCGGCGACCACATCTACCTCGGCCGCAAGCCCACCGGGACGCTGGTGACCGATGCGCTCCTGCCCGGCAAGCGGTTGTTCCTGTTCGGATCGGGCACCGGCCTTGCGCCGTTCCTCTCCCTCATCCGTGACCCTGACGTTTACGAGTACTTCGAGCAGGTCGTGGTGGTCCACTCAGTGCGCACTGTGGCGGATCTTGCCTTCCGCGAAGAACTGGAAAGCCAACTGGCGGGTGATCCGCTGGTGGAGGATCAGGCCCTGCTGCAGCTTACCTACGTGCCTACGGTGACGCGCGAGCCGTTCCACACGACGGGGCGCATTAACACGCTGATCGAGAACGGCCGCCTGTTTCAGGGCCTCAAGGGCGAAGCGCGGCTTGATCCCGCGACCGATCGCGTGATGCTATGCGGCTCGATGGCGATGAACAAGGACATCGCCGCAATGCTGGAAGGCATGGGCTTTACCGAAGGCTCGAACAACAAGCCCGCCGATTTCGTCATTGAGCGCGCTTTCGTCGGTTAAGACGAACACAAGCCGCCTGAAGACGGCCTGCCCCTGCCGGGCGGGCCGTTTTTTTGTGCAAGCTGCCGGACGGCTAGGGATCGAAAAGCGGCCAGCACCATCTACCTTCATCTGTCGAGTGATGCGGGAACGCCGTGCGGATCCGCGTGTTAGCGGATGCAGCAACAGGAGGTTCGCACGTGTCGCACGGTTCCGCCGACTTTTCCTTTTCCCGTCCTGATCGGATGATCAACGAGCTTGGCGCGGAGTACACCGGAGAAGGCACGCATTTCGGCGTGTTTTCTGAAAACGCCGAAGCCATTGAACTATGTCTATTCTCCGAGGATGGGGAGGAGGAGACGGCGCGCCTCGAACTGCCCTCCCGCGAAGGGTCGATCTTCTCAGGCTACCTGCCCGGAGTGAGGCCGGGCCAGCTTTACGGTTTCCGGGCGCACGGGCCCTATGATCCGGCGAACGGACACCGCTTCAACCCGAACAAGCTGCTGCTCGACCCCTATGCGCGCGAGGTGTCCGGTTCACTCCACTGGGATGATGCGCTGTGGGGCTATGACCTGCTGACCGGTGACGACACCACGTTCGACACTCGCGATTCAGCCGCGTTCATGGTGAAGGGGGTCGTCCAGGACCCGGACTTCGACTGGGAGGGTGACAAGGCGCTGGCCCGCCCGTGGACAGAGACGATCATCTACGAGGCTCATGTGCGCGGCCTCACGATGCTGCACCCGGACGTTCCCGAAGCTCTGCGCGGAACGTACGAAGGGATGGCCAGCGAACCCATTCTCGATCACCTCAAGAAGCTGGGCGTCAGCGCGATAGAGCTGCTGCCTTCCCAGTTCTTCCTTGATGACAGGATGCTGCTCGACAAGGGACTGTCGAACTACTGGGGCTATCAGACGCTCGGCTTCTTCGCGCCGGAACCGCGCTTCCTGCGCAACGGCGATCTGGCGCCCCGCGCCATCCGTCAGTTCAAGGATATGGTGAAGCGGTTCCACAAGGCCGGGATCGAAGTCATCATGGACGTGGTCTACAACCACACCGCCGAAGGATCCGAAAAAGGCCCGACCCTCAGCTTCCGAGGGCTGGACAATGCCAGCTACTACATGCTCAGCCCGGAAAACCCGCGGTTCAGCTTCGACAACACGGGCACGGGCAACACCCTTTCGGTCGCGCACCCGATGGTCATGCGGATGGTGCTCGACAGCCTGCGCTACTGGGTGCAGGTCATGCACGTGGATGGCTTCCGCTTCGATCTGGCATCGACACTGGGACGTGAAGGCCACGGTTTCGACCGCGAGGGCGGCTTCTTCGATGCCATTCGCCAAGACCCTATCCTTTCCGGCGTAAAGCTGATCGCGGAACCATGGGACATCGGCATGGGCGGTTACCAGGTCGGCGGCTTTCCACACCCGTTTCGGGAGTGGAACGACAAGTTCAGGGACGATGTCCGGGCCTTCTGGCGCGGTGACGAGGGGCTGGTGGGAGACATCGCCCAGCGAGTCATCGGGTCGCCCGTCCAGTTCAACCATTCCGATAGAGCTGCCACCAGCTCGATCAACTTCCTGGCGGCGCACGACGGCTTCACGCTGATGGACACAGTGTCCTTCAACGATCGCCACAATGAGGCGAATGGCGAGGACGGCGCGGATGGTCACGACAACAACATTTCGGACAACATGGGCTGCGAAGGGCCGTCCGAGGACGAAGGCCTCAATGCGGCTCGCGCGCGGCGCCGGCGGGCCATGGTCGCAACGCTGATGATCAGCCAGGGCGTTCCCATGCTGTTGTCGGGCGACGAGATCGGCAACAGCCAGCAGGGCAACAACAACGTCTACTGCCAGGACAACGCCACGGCGTGGATCGACTGGGAAGCGGCGGACGGGGCGTTCCTGGATTTCTGCAGCCGCATGATCGAATTGCGCCACCAGTTCCCCGTGCTGGCGCAGGAGAACTTCCTTCTCGGCAAGACCGGCGATAACGAGCGTGTGGAAGTGGCATGGTTCCAGCCGGACGGGCGCGAAATGGACGAGGAGCTTTGGAGCCAGGCCGGCCTGCGTGTGCTGGGCGTGCTGGTCGACTATTCCACGCGCGAAGTGTTCCTGGACGGCGGCCGTCCGCTCTTTGCAGTGCTCAACGCGGGTGACGGGCTGAACTTTGCCCTGCCGGAAGGCAGCTGGGTCCGAATGCTCGACACCGCGAGAGACGATCCTTTCGCGGAAGAGCCGATCGGCGACGGGATGGCCGCCATCTCTCCGGCAAGCGTCTGCCTGTTTCGCCCTTCCTGATGGCCCGGCAGACCTGGGGCGCTCGCCCGCTCGACGACACGCGCTGGTCCTTCGCTCTGTGGGCGCCGGATGCCAGCAGCGTTGAACTGGAACTTGCTGGCAAAGCCCTGTCCGCGGCACCGGACGGCGACGGAGGGTGGCGCGTGGAGGCCGCCGCCGCGGCGGACCTGCCGTACCGCTGGATGATCGACGGCACGGCCTATCCCGACCCCGCAGCGCGCGCGCAGATGAGCGACGTCCACGGCCCGTCCCGTCTGGTCGATCCGCGAGCCTTCACATGGAGCCGCGAATGGCCGGGGCGCCCCTGGCACGAGGCGGTGATCTACGAATTGCATGTGGGCACGTTTACGCCGGAAGGCACGTTCCGGGCCATGATCGACCATCTGCCTCGCCTTGCCGAGCTCGGCGTTACCGTCATCGAGCTGATGCCCGTCGCCCAGTTCGAAGGCGCGCGGGGCTGGGGTTATGACGGCGTACTGCCTTACGCTCCGCACCCGGCCTATGGCACGCCCGATGATCTGCGTGCGCTTGTCGATGCCGCCCACGGCCTCGGCCTCAGCGTACTGCTCGACGTGGTCTATAATCACTTCGGGCCTTCCGGGAATTACCTCGGCGCGTGGTGCCCGTCCTTCTTCCACCCCGAGCGGGCCTCACCCTGGGGGCAGGGCATTGCGTTCGAGACGCCGGCCGTGCGTGAGTTCTTCATCGACAACGCCCTGCACTGGCTGGACGAGTATCGCTTTGACGGCCTTCGCCTTGATGCCGTTCACGCGATCGAGGATCACTCAAGCCTTCATTTTCTGGACGAACTGGGTCAGCGGATACGCGCGCGGGGTTACGAGCGGCCGATTCATCTGGTGACAGAGGACGAGCGCAATCTTGCCCGTTACTTCGCGCCGGATGCGCCTTATGACGGCACCTGGAACGATGACTGGCATCACGCGGCGCACTGCCTGCTCACCGGCGAGGACGAGAGCTACTATGCTCCGTTTGCAGTGGATCCCGTCGGCGATCTTGCGACGGCACTTGCCGATGGGTACGTCGAGCAGGGGCAGGTTCGCAAGAACGGCGATGCTGAAGGCCGTGGTGAGCCTTCGAGTACCCTGCCGCGCACCGCTTTCGTGAACTTCCTCAGCAATCACGACCAGGTCGGGAACCGCGCGCGGGGCGAACGGCTGCACCACTTGACGGATGATGCGCACGCGTATCGCGTCGTAACCGCCCTCACCCTCCTTGCCCCCTTCCCGCCCATGCTGTTCATGGGAGAGGAGTTCCTCACCGAAGCTCCCTTCCAGTTCTTCGTCGATTTCGAAGGCGATCTGGCCGAGGCCGTCCGCAAGGGCCGCGCACAAGAGTTCGCAAGATTCAGCAGCTTCGGGGGAGAGGTTCCGGATCCTGTTTCCCGATCCACCTTCGAGACCTCGAAGATCGGGAGTCCCAGCCGCTCGGAGCAGCAGGAACACCAAAACTTCATCCGTAAGCTTCTGGAGTTGCGGCGAAAGCATGTCATTCCGCTGCTGGGCAAAGACCCGCATCCGGTCTCCAAGGTGCGGCGAAGTGAGTCTGACATATCCGCCCGCTGGAATTTCGGCGGCGGCGCGCTGCAGATCGACGTTCGCCTGGGAAGTAGCGCTAATCCCTTCCAGCCGGGTTCCGAACCCTTCCTGCTCCTCACCGATGAGGCATCTCCCTTCGCCTTCTCGGCGAGCGTCACCGCGGAATGATAGCAATGCCGTTTTCCACTCCCGTCGCCACCTACCGTCTCCAGCTGCGCAACGGCGTCGATCTCGATCGCGCGATCGGCCTTCTCCCGTGGCTCCGCCATCTGGGTGTGAGCCACCTGTACCTTTCTCCGCCCTTTCAAGCGGCCCAGGGATCGACTCACGGCTACGATGTGATCGATCCGACCCGGATCGACCCTGTCCTGGGAGGTGATGACGCCTTCCTCCGCCTGGCCAACGCGGCCAGGGACGTGGATCTTGGCATCATCGTCGATATCGTACCGAACCACATGGCCTTCGTCCCGGACAACCCCTGGCTTGCCGACGTCCTGCGGAACGGCCGAGACAGCGAACATGCCAGGATTTTCGACATAGACTGGGACCGCGGGCGCCTGCATTTTCCCGTGCTCGACGGAACCCCCGCAGACCTGCTCGCGAACGGCGATATCGGCATGGAAGGCCCGTCCGACGATCCCCGCCTGAGGATCTACGACCGTTTTTATCCCCTCCGCCTGAGCCCTCTATCCGAAAAGCTAGCCGGGGACCCTGCCTTGCTGGACGACGCGACGATGGCCCGCCTGCTGGACGAACAGCACTGGTCGGTCGGCCACTGGCGCGCGAGTGCTGCGGACATCATCCACCGGCGGTTCTTCAACATCACCGAATTGATCGGTGTGCGCCAGGAGGACCCCGACGTCTTCGCGTTGACGCACCGCTGGATTATAGACCAGGTCGGCGCGGGCCGCATTCAGGGTCTGCGCGTGGATCACATCGACGGCCTGGCTCGCCCCGGAGCCTATCTGCACCACCTGCGTCAGGCGGTGGGCGACACCCCGATCTGGATCGAGAAGATCGTAAAGGCAGGCGAGGATCTTCCGGCCTGGCCGATCGAAGGCATGAGCGGCTACGAGTTCATGACTCCCGTCACCCGGCTTCTCACCCATGGCGAGGGCCTCGATACCATTCGCGAAGCATCCGACGGTGCCGTTCCGGCCGACTATGCGCAGGAAGTGCGCAAGGTCCGCCGGGAGTTGCTGGACGATGTCTTTCTTCCCGAGCGGCGCCGCGTCGTTACAGCAGCCATGGCCGCCCTGGCCGCTGCGGACGATCTTCGGGCTGACCTCGACGAGGCGATAGCTACGCTAGCCTCACTGTGGCCGGTCTATCGCTCATACGCGGCCGATCTCGTGCCATTGTCCAAACTGATCACCGATGCCGTGGCCACACCGGAGGCGGCGCGCTGCAAGGCGCTGCTCGACCTGTTGCGGGCACCGGACGATCCCCTCGCCCGCGCCTTCGCCGCCCGCTTCGAGCAGCTGACGGGCGCGCTCACTGCGAAATCGGAGGAGGACACCGTCTTTTTCCGCAGCGTAGCCTATCTGCCGCTGTGCGAAGTCGGATCGGAACCGGACCTTGGCAGCCTCGACACTGAGGCGTTCGCCACGCAGATGAGGGAACGCGCGGACCGAACTCCCCTCGCCCTGAACGCCCTCTCGACTCACGACACCAAACGTTCCGCTGATGCGCGGGCCGTGCTCGTGGCGCTCAGTCACTTTCCTGCCCTCGCGCGCCGCCTCTACGACAAAGCGCGGCGGCAGGCCCGCGAGGCGAACCTTCCCGAGGGCTGGGGTCTCTACGCCCTGCAAACAGCGCTCATGCTGGCCGGCGAACCCGAAGCGCACGAGCGCATCGCCGACCATATCGCCAAAGCCATGCGAGAGGCCAAGGATCTCTCCCGTCATGAACTGCCCGATGAGGCTGCGGAGGATGCGGTGATCCAGCTCTGCCGCAACCTCCATCACGAATACGCTGCAGGTGGCCTCCTTCACCCAGCGGAGCGGGACGCGCTGAGGGCGGCGATAGAAACGCTCGTGCTCGCCCAGGCTGCGCTGCAGCTTACCGCCCCCGGCATTCCGGATATTTATCAGGGAACGGAAGGGGTCGCGATCGGACTGACGGATCCTGACAACCGGCGCGCGGTCGACTGGGCTGCTCTGGAAACTGGCAACGCCACGACCCTTGCGTCTCGCAAAACAGAACTGACCCGCGCGTTGCTGGCGCGGCGGCGCTCGCAGCCGGATCTGTTCGCCCGAGGCTCCTACACCCTACGGACGGAAGACGACGCATGGGTCGTGGAGCGCCGCCTGGAGGAGGAAAGCTTCACCCTGCGGATCCCCTGCCCCTCGTCACAGCACGGCTCCTCAACCCGCAAGTCGTAAATTTCATTGCGATAACGCAGTATTTGCTCAAGGCTTCTGGCGGCCCTTTTTACTGGAGAATGCCTTGACCGGCTCCTTGTCGCGCCGCATCGTTGTGCTCTGCGCGACGATATGCCTCTTCCTCGCCATCCTAGCGGGACTGCTTCTTGAAGGTGCCGCCCAAACGCGGAGCAGCCTTGCGTGGGTGACGCATTCCACGCAGGTGATGCGCACTGCCAACCAGGCGCTCCTGCATCTCCAGCAGGCCGAATCCGGGGAGCGCGGATTCCTCCTGACCCGCCAGCCTGACTTCGGTGAGACCGTCCAGGACGAGGTGGCCGCCTCCCGCAAGGCGGCCGCCGACCTTGTGACACTGACCAGCGACAATCCGGCCCAAAGCCTGCGCGCCAAGCAGATCCGCCTCCTGATCCATCAACGCGCCACCTTGCTTGAAGAGATAGCCCAGCAGGCGTCAAACGGCGATTTCACGACAGCGCTGAACGCGGTCGCCTCGAGGCGTGGTCGAAATCTCATGCAGCACGTCAACGCGCGGGTGGGTGATCTCCTTGCAGCCGAGCGGCACCTGTCTACATCACGTACGGCAGCCGTGAAACGCCGACTCGACTTCATTACGTGGGTCGTGCTGATCGGTGTGCCGCTCGGCATTGCGGCGGTGACGTTGCTTGCCGCCCTGCTCGTGCGCCGCATACGCCGTCCCATGGAAGCCATGATGACGGTCATGAGCCAGCTCGCCGCCGGGGATCGATCGGCACGCATCCAGACGGCCATGGAGTCCAGCGAGTTCGAACGCCTCGCGCGCGAGTACAACGCCATGGCCGATCAGCTGCAGGCGGCCGTTGCGCATCAGGAGGAGAGCCAGGACCGCCTTCACGCCGCCAACGCGGAACTGAGCCGCAACACTGAAATCCTGCAGGAACGCGGCGAAGTCATCGAGCTGCTGGGCGGCATGGCACACCGTATGCAGGCGGCGCGCACGGATGAGGAACTCGCCGCCATCATCCGCGTCTTCGCGCCTCGGGTGCTGCCGGATCTTCCGGGGGCGCTCTACACCCACAACAATTCGCGCAACCTGCTGGCGCCTCTGGCGTGCTGGGGCGGTCTGGAGGTTCCCGCGTCCGGCTTTGCGCCGGAGCAGTGCTGGGCTCTACGGCGCGGGCGCAGCCATCACGTGGCCGGTCCGCAGTCGGACGTCGTCTGCGCCCATGTCGACCGGCAGGTCGATTGCTACCATTGCGAACCCCTGCTCGCCGGCGGCGAAGTCATCGGCGTCCTGTATCTCGCCGGGGAGGTGGAAGCCGAGACGCGCTTCCGACTGACGGTTCTTGCGGAGAACATCGCATCCGCGCTCGTCAATCACCGCCTGCAGCGGGGCCTTCGCGAACAGACGATCCGCGATCCGCTCACCGGCCTTTTCAATCGCCGCTACATGGAAGAAGCGCTGCCGCTGGAGATCGCCCGCGCTTCCCGTTCGCGCGATCCGGTGAGCCTCGTGATGTGCGACGTGGATCACTTCAAGCGCTTCAATGACGAGTTCGGCCACGACGCTGGGGATGCGGTGCTGCAAGCGGCGGCGGCGGAGATGCGCAAGCGTTTTCGCGAAGGGGATGTCGTATGCCGTTTCGGCGGCGAGGAGTTTACGATCATCGCGCCGGGAACCTCGGCCACAGCGCTGTCAGGTCGCGTCGATGTGGTGCGCGAGGCGATCAGCCAACAGGTGGTGCAGGAGGGCGGCCGCACCCTCGGCTCGATGACCATGTCCTTCGGCATCGCGACCTGGGAAGAAGGCATGGAGCGCGATGGATCAACGCTCATAAAGGCCGCGGATGCGGCGCTTTACCGCGCGAAGCGGGAAGGCCGCAACCGCGTGGTCGTGGACGAGCGCTCGGCCGCCATCATCGACGGCGGAGGAGGTGCGAAGGCCGGGTAGGCCGACCTTCCGCAACGGCCGCATGGAGTCCTACGCCCGCAGTCTCGCGGCGTGCCATCCCACGTGCTCGGCCATGAAGGTGGAGATGAAGTAGTAGGAATGGTCGTAGCCTTCCTGCATCCGCACGGTTGCCGGCTGGCCCGCCTTCTCACACGCATCGACCAGAAGGTGCGTCTTCAGCTGTTCCTCAAGGAACCCGTCAGCCGTCCCCTGGTCCACGAGGATATCGGCCACGCGGCAGCCGTCCTCGATGAGGGCACATGCGTCGTACTGGCGCCACCCAGCGCGATCCTCACCGAGGTAACGGGTCAGCGCCTTGACACCCCATGCGCATTCCAGCGGGGAGACGATAGGAGAGAACGCGCTGACCGACCGGAAGCGGTCGGCGTTGCGCAGCGCCAGCGTGAGAGCGCCGTGACCGCCCATCGAATGCCCGGTTATGCCTTGCCGCGCCATGTCGGCCGGGAAGTGGTGCGCCACCACTTCCGGCAGTTCGCGTTCGATATAGGAGCGCATGCGGTAATGCCGCGCCCAGGGCTCCTGCGTTGCGTCGACGTAAAAGCCGGCGCCTTTTCCGAAGTCGTAGGCCTCATCATCAGGAACATCGTCCCCGCGCGGCGAGGTGTCCGGGGCAACGAAGATGATGCCATGTCGTGCGCAAGCTTCCCGAAACTCCCCCTTCTCGGTCACATTCGCATGGGTGCAGGTAAGGCCTGAAAGATACCACAGGACCGGCAGCCGCACGCCTTCCTTATGATCGGGCACGAAGACGGAAAACGTCATGGGCGTTCCGGTCTCCAGGCTGGCATGGCGGTATACGCCCTGTTTGCCGCCATGGCTCCGGTTGGTTGAGACAGTCTCCAGTTCCATGATCACACCTGCGCTGTGTGCCACAGGCAGATCTTGTTGCCCGTGGCATCGCGCAGGTAAGCGCCATAGGCACCCGGGAACATCTCCCTCGGTCCCGGCTCACCCTCGCATGTGCCGCCGTTGGCAAGCCCTGCGGAATGTGCGGCAGTCACCGCCTCGGGAGTGGCGGCCGCAAAGCCGATAGTGCCGCCGTTGGCGAAGCTGGCGGCATTCCCGTCCCGGGGGATCACTGCCGCGAAGAAACCCGTGCCGTTGCTGTAGCCGACGCCGCGCCCTTCGTTGAGCAGGGTGCCCTCCCCGTATCCGAGAGCACCCAGGACCGCGTCATAGAAGCCCTTGGCAGCCTGAACGTCGTCTGTGCCGATCATGATGTGCGTGAACATCCCTTTGCCCCTCAGTAGACCACGACGGAGCGGATGGATTCACCCGAATGCATGAGGTCGAAGCCCTTGTTGATCTCTTCAAGCGTCAGGACATGAGTGATCATGGGATCGATCTCGATCTTGCCGTTCATGTACCAGTCGACGATCTTGGGCACGTCGGTCCGGCCCTTGGCTCCGCCAAACGCCGTGCCGCGCCAATTCCGCCCGGTGACGAGCTGGAAGGGACGGGTCGAGATTTCCTTGCCCGCCTCGGCCACGCCGATGACGATCGAGGTACCCCAGCCGCGATGGCAGGCTTCGAGCGCAGTGCGCATGACTTCCGTGTTGCCGGTGCAGTCGAAAGTGTAGTCCGCCCCCCCGTCGGTCAGCGCCAGGACCTCGGCTATGATCTGGTCACGGCTTTTGCCCTTCGCATCGATGAAGGCATTCATGCCGAAACGGCGCCCCCATTCCTCCCGATCCGGATTGAGGTCAACGCCCACGATCAGACCGGCGCCTGCAAGCCTGGCGCCCTGGATCACGTTAAGGCCAATGCCGCCCAGGCCGAAGACGACCACGTTGTCACCGACCTCGACCTTGGCGGTATTCACCACGGCACCCACCCCGGTTGTCACGCCGCACCCGACATAACAGCTGGTCTTGAACGGAGCATCCGTCCGGATCTTGGCGACGGCGATCTCCGGGAGCACGGTGAAGTTCGAGAATGTCGAGCACCCCATGTAATGGAAGATCGGCTGCCCTTTGTAGCTGAAGCGCGTGGTGCCGTCCGGCATCAGGCCCTGTCCCTGCGTGGCGCGAATGGCGGTGCAAAGGTTCGTCTTGCCGGAGAGGCAGGATTTGCACTGCCGGCATTCCGGCGTGTAAAGCGGTATCACGTGATCGTCGGGCTGCACGCTCGTCACACCCGGTCCGACCTCCCGCACAATGCCGGCGCCCTCATGGCCCAGAATGGAAGGGAAGATTCCCTCGCTGTCGAAACCATCAAGCGTGTAGGCATCGGTATGGCAGATGCCCGTCGCCATGATTTCCACCAGCACTTCGCCTTGCTTCGGCCCCTCGAGATCGACTTCCACGATTTCAAGCGGCTTTTTCGCTTCGAAGGCTACGGCGGCGCGGGTCTTCATACGGTATCTCCTTGTCTGGAGCCGTTCTAGCGACCTGCCATCGCATCGTTAATAGGGTTCCTCGAAAAAGGGCGGCCTTGTGCAGAGCGCGAATTCAGGCGGCGGGCATCGGCCTGGCCGACACCCCCTCCCCGACTCCTTTCGGCGCGGACAATCGCACCATGCGCCGCCAGGCGTCAGCGGCTGCCGAAGGCGTAGCGCACGTTGATGCCAAACTCGCGAGGAGCGGTCGTCGTCACGCCTGTGTAAGTGCTGTTGAACGTCGTGGCTGCACCGCCCGCCTGAATGTTGCGATAAGACGTGAACAGCGGATCGGTCCGGGTCAGCGTCTTGGTGGTGTTCAGGATGTTTTTGGCGAACAGCGACACCTCCCAGGCACCCTTCGGGTCGCGGATGCCGGTGTAGAGGTTGAGCAGTCCGTAGGAGCCGACGTCATCGAACACGTTGACCGGATCGGATTGCGATCGGCCAAAGACGTTCAACAGGCCGCGTAGATACCCGTCCATGTTGTCGTTCAGGGCGAAGGTATATTCGCTCGTCAGGGTCGCGCTGAACGGTGCCTGGAAGCCGGAACGCTGATTCACGCGGCACGCGGAAAGATTGTCATCGCCGACTACCGCTCGCAGGTCGTCCAGTGAAGGTGCCGCAGTCACCGCATCCGGCACGCCATCCCCGTTCAGGTCGTTGCACGGCACCAAGCCACCCTTGATCTTGCCGACCGAGTAGCTGGCGATCAGGCCGACATTCCAGCCGTCCATCACGTCGAACCCGATATCGCCTTCGATGCCGTTCACCTCCACGGGGACGGCGCCGACGAAGTTGAACTGCGTCACGACCGGGTTCGCCACATTGGTATAGTCGATGTAGTAAACTCCACGTCCGCCGGTACGGTAGGGATAGTTCTTGAACGTCTGGTGATAGGCGGTTGCATTGAGCCGCAAGCGACCACCCATCAGCGTACTTTTGAAACCCAGTTCGTACGACTTGGACGTTTCGGCGGGTAGGTTGACGAAGCTCTCTTCAAGTTCAGACTGTCGCTGGCTGAAGTCACCGACCACGTTGATCCCGGGGCGCCAGGAACTTCCCGTGCTTGCATAGACCATGAAGTCGGGCGAAAAATTGTGCTTGATCGACGCGGAGTAGATCCACTTCTTCGCGTCCTGGCCGACGGTCTTCACCAGTGCGTGGTTGATGATCAGCCCGTTCTCCGATTTATAGGAAATGTGCCGGAGACCACCGGAGATCTCGGTGCCCTGTCCGAGATGAGCCGTGATGTTTCCAAAGAACGACTGCTCGTGGCTTTCGGAGGTGCGCTCAATGGCGGTGTCGATCGTGGCGTAGACGATGCCCGTGGATGCTCCCGGTGCAGTGGGGAAGCCTAGAATGGTGGGTCGGGTCAGAACGGTCGGATTGTCGTTCCTGTAGTCGAAGTAGCCGACGACATAATCGAAAATGTCGGCAATCCGTGCATCGTTCTGCAGGCGGATCTCGTGCGAAGTCGCTTTCGGTGTCGAATAGGTGTCCTGATTGATCGCGCCGGGAAAGAAATTCGCCTCGTCCTGCACTTCCACACCCCGGATCTTCTGAGTGTAGTGCTGTCCTTGATAAATTAGGACCTGCCCCATCCCGGACGCTTCCGCACGCCAGTTGTAGATGTCGTACACCTGGTGAATCGGACGCGGCGCTTCCATGATCGACCGTCGATCGGAGCTGTCGATATAGATCGGGCTCGCGGGGGCGTCCGGATTGACTTCGCTGAAGGAGGCAACCTGGTCATACAGATACGCCCGGCGGTCGAGCTTCTGGTACATGCCCTCCAGCCTCAGCCATTCCAGAGGCTGGACAAGCGCGGAGATGCGGCCACTCTTGGTGCGGGAGAACGGATCGCGCGACGGCGTGATCGGACGGACGCGGTCCGCTTCGTTTTCATCCCAGACGCCGGCGACGCGGATCGCAGCGATGCCTTCGATCACGGGTACGTTGACGCCGCCCTTGAAGTTCAACGTGCCGATATCGTTCGCCGTCATGTCGGCAAAGCCACCGAAGGTATACAGGTCAGGCTTCTTCGCGCCGATCGTGATCGAGCCGGACGGCGCCGCGCGGCCGCGCAAGGTGCCCTGGGGGCCGCGCTGCACCTCGATCTGCCCGATGTCGTAGATCTGCTGGAGGACGACGCCGGCCGTGATCGGAGCGTCGTTGAAGTAGAATTCCACGGTGGGGTTCGTGCCGCTGGCCGACACGTCGAAGTTCACGCCGCGAAGGCGGCCGCCCCCGCCGACGCCGTTCGCCTCGGTGGTGAGTTGAAGGCCGGGCACAACCGTCGAGACTTCCCTGAAGTCACGCAGGTTCAGCTTGGCGAGATCGTCAGCCGTAACCGTGTCGATGACGGCAGGAACATCCTGCACGGCCTCGTCGCGGCGTCGTGCCTGGACAATGATGACGTTACCCGGCGCGGCTTCATCGACGGCCGCGTCCGTGCTCTGCGCAAAGGCCGGAGTGGAAAGGCCCGCCAGGCTGGCGGAGCACAGGAGCACAGACGAAAGCAGCCTCATCACATCATCCTCGTTATTGGTCTTATCCCTCTGGCTGTTCGCCGCGATCCCTTGAGATCTCCGGAGGCAACCAGCAGCCACCCCGGCCGAGCCCGGGCAACTGTGTGATCAATCCTGCGAGAGGATCGGTCGGTCCAATCAGGCTTTCTGCAGTCCCTGGCTGGTCCTGCCAGCATACGTAGAGGTCTGCAGCGAATGAAGCGGCTGGAATGAACATCTTCCCTGCGATCATAGGATGTTCGATCTTCGCCCACGCGATGTATGGCGCACATCGACGAAGCTCCGACTTCTTCGTAATGTCGTGGAAGTCATCGATATTTCAGAGGCTTACGTGTGGGGCTCCTGGGCGGGGAAAGCGCGAAGAAATTGGTAATGCCAGTCCTTCTTCGAGGGCACAGCGGTGGACAGGTCGGCTACTGGTCTGATGAGCGATCTGCGATTCGAGCATCCCGATCATCGCGCAGGGTGGAGTGTCATGAATGACAAAGCGCAGGCCCGGTCCTGATAGGGGATTCTCGGGATTCCATTTCTGTGCTCTATTTCGACCTGCTATGTTCCATCATGCCCTCACCCAGCCGAATGGCGGCCAGATCAGCGAGATGGCGGCCCTGCTTGATCATGTGGCGCAGGCCAGCACCCGGCCGCGCTATGCATTCATGGTCCTGAACCTGATCGCCGAAGTTGCACGCCCCGATGGCAGTGCCGGCCCCTTCGTGTTTCGCGAGGGATCTTCCACTCTCCTGCGAGATTGGCTGTGCGATGCCTTGGCCCCCATGGGCGCGCGCGATCCGAAACGGTTGATGCTGGTCGAAAAGGTCCGGACCGAACTGCAGGCCACCGGATCGGCGCCTGAAGATCCTGCCGTAGAAGAAGCGGCGCTGGCGGCTGCAATGCATGAACGGATTCGAAAGTCCGGCAAGACCAACCTCAGCCGGGCCGTCTCCGAACTCGTCCGGGCCGGACTGATCCGTCGCCACTATCAGGGTTTTCGGGTGGATCACCACAACCGCGGCGCAGGTCGGCACGCCGTCTACACTCTCCTTGGACGTGCCCGTTGTCTGATGGGCCGGTCAGGCCCCTGCCCTCCCCCTTCCGAAACCAGGATCGACCCGAAGCCCCGCCAGGGCGAGTTGCGCTTCAACTGAGGCGGGAACATTGTTCAGGGGCTTCCTGAGAACTTCGCTGCCCTCCGGGGCGAACGGCACCGAGATCATCGGTCACTCCTCGTCGGAATTGCTCCGCCGTTTGGCGTAGCTGATCACGAAGGACTCCCAGACACGCAGCCATTCGGTTTCCGTGCGTCGCTTGGCGATACCCGGAAAGCCTGCGCGGAAGGCATCCGCCATCTGATCGACCGACCACGGATGCCCCTTCTCCAGCCCGACGCGCCTGAACGCCCCTTCCCGCTCGCCGAAGCTCAGACTTCCGCTTGGAAACGCCAGCAAGACCGGCTTCGTATCAGGGGCCGCAACGGTCGCCGTGTCGGGCACCGATGATCTCGGTGCCTTTTCCGCAGCCGACGCCCCCAGTAGTCGCAGGTGAGCGCCTACGAGCTTGCGTTCGAGCGGCGCGGGCGAAGGATGCAATACGACCTTTCGACCAGATAGATCGACATTGGCGTTGGGGTAGACCGCCGAAACCAATTGCATGGTCTCCCGTACGGTCTGACGAAACCGTTTGCTGTCCGCATCGTTGCCGAGGTGGCGGGCAAGCTGGTCCCACGAGATCGTCTGCCCCTTGTCACTTGCAATGCGCGGCAGACGATAGGCAAGGTAGGTATAGAGATCGAGCGCCGTCGGCGTGCCCTTAAGTTCACGGATGGCGACTTCATTGAGCGGCACGGCATGATCGATAAGGTGAGCGTAGAATCCTTCCGACATCCGGATCTCGCGGGCGAAGGCACCGTTCTTCTCAAGCGACCCGGCATATTCGTTGGAGATCTTGACGTCGCGTACGGCAAAGGCGTTGTCCTCTGCTTCGGTGCCGTCCCACCGGATCTGCCACTCACAGGCAAGCAGGCGATCGACCTGCTCCCGCATGCGATTGGCCGTCCCGCGTGGCCCATAGGAGACGGTCTGATATCCAAGGCGCCGCATCCACTCCGTGAAGTTGCGGCCGAGATAGACGTCGCGCGAACGCTTGGTGACGGCTTGGGACAGGAGGTAGATCAATGCCACGCGAGGATAGGCACCGTAAGGCACGCCCAGGCTCTTGAGGACGGGCTTGCCGTCTACATTCTGAAGAACCGGCCGCGGGTTGATCGCCAGGGCATACTTCCCGTCCTCCCGAAGGATGGGCTGCGTTTCATCTTTGGGTCGTTTAGTCGGCAGCGACATGGCACAGAGGGCGGAGTGAAGAAACGCCGGTACGGGTTCTTCATCCCGAACGCGAAGAAACGCGTCCATGGTGATCTGCGTGCCAGCAGCGCGGGCGACCGAACGCACCTGCTCCTCTCCACCGTCGAGCATGGCGAGAGCGTACTGGTGTCCAATCGGTTTGGTACTGTCCCCGTTCATGCACGCCCTGCCTTGCTCCGACTCAGGAGCGTTTCCACTGCCGTTTAGACAACAGGTTTCACGCAGGATAGCAAGTGTCTTGGCAGTTCCGGCTCGATCGGGCGGTTGAAACTTACAAATTGACCGATGATCTCGGTGCGTCCTGCAACGAAGGCAGATTCTACTCCTCAAAAGCCGATTTCCGGAATCGGAATTGATTAGGGATTCTTATAATAGGTTAGGGCTCCGAGATCATCGGTCTCAGACGCTCTGAGATCATCGGCGTTTCGCACCGCAATCATCGCTGCGCACCGAGATCATCGGTCACTCGAGGATCTGAGGTTTTGGCGGTTGCTTTCGCTCCCTCCCCGGCCCCTGCGGTCCTCAACACAGCTCAAAAGCGCACGGAGATCATCGGTCTGATCGGCGGCCCAGCATCGATCGGCGACTCGCAAGAGGGTTATAGAGCGGCAAAAGGCTCGGAGATCATCGGCATTGTTGTAAGGTCGATGGACGATCGTTGCTCGAAACTTACAACGCGGGTAGGGTGTGGTTTCAAACCTTCAAAATGGTAGATATGGCCACTCATCCCGCTAACGAAGCTCCCGCAGACGTTCACGGTGACGAACTGCTCGACGACACGCTCGGTTTGCTCCACCGCAAGGCGTTGACCATCCTCAAGCGCATTCGTGACGGGGCGCTGGACCCGGAGACGGGCCACAAGGTCGGCCCCTCCTACCCTATATCCAAAGCGGCGTCGCTGGTCGGCCGAACGGCTTCGGCCATTCGCGAAGCCGAACGGGACGGGCGGCTCCCTCCTCGCGATCGAACCGCTTCGGGGCATCGCGTGCAGTACACGCTGGAAGAACTCGATCATATGCGGGCTGTCTTTGGAACACGGCCGTGGCGAGCGCCCGGCGATGTTCCGGCCATTATTTCGGTCTCCAACTTCAAGGGCGGCGTGGGCAAGTCCACCCTGGCGCTTCACCTGGCGCAGCACTTCGCAGTCCGCGGCTACCGCGTCCTCTTTATCGACTGCGACAGCCAGGCGAGTTCGACGATGATGTTCGGTTACCGGCCGGACGTCGATCTGGGGGAGGACGACACGCTCTATGGACACTTCCATAACCCCGAGCTTCTGGGTGTCCGGTCCATCATTCGCAAGACGCACTTCTATGGTCTCGATCTCATCCCGGCCAATCTGAAGCTGTACAACCTTGAATACGAGATCGCCGGTTACCTTGCGCAGAACCAGAGCTTTGACATCATCGACCTGATCGCGCAGGCCATCGACACCGTAGTGGACGATTACGACGTCGTAGTGATGGACCCGCCACCTGCGTTGGGGATGGTGTCGATGGCGGTCTTGCAGGCGGCGAACGCCATGGTGATCCCTGCCCCGCCGAGCGTGATCGACTTCGCCTCGACGGTATCCTTCATCGACATGGCGCGCACGACCATGCGTCAGCTGGAGCAGCTGGGCGGGCGTGTGAAGCCGGCTTACAACTTCATCCGGCTCGTTGGCAGCCGCGTGGATGAGAGCAAGTCGATGCATCGCGAGATCCTGTCGATGATGCGACAGGTCTTCGGAGGCTCCATGATCAGCTCCGTTCTGAAAGTTAGTGCCGAGATCGACAACGCGAGTTCCCGCATGAAGACGGTGTATGAGCTCGAGCGGCCGGTCACGTCCCATGAGGTCCACAACCGCTGCGTCCGCTTCCTGAACGACGTTTGCCATGACATTGAAATGGATGTTCTGCGCACGTGGGAAAGCCGTGCGCACAAGATCGACTGAGCCGTTGCCACGTGGCAACTTCCGGCCGGAGCAGTCCGCGCCGGGCGTTGCGGCAAAGCCGATCGCCGAAATGACAGCCGTTGCCACGTGGCAACAAAAGTGGGGCGCGGAAAAGCCCGAAGGAAGATGAGTGTATGAGCAAGGGTAATCGCGGCTTTGGCAGCAACCTCATGGCCGGCCTGGATGATGCGGAACTCGACTCGGCAGCGCCGTCCGAAAGCATCATGGCGAGCCGAAGCCAGACACTTGCCCGGCTCGCCTCAGGCAAGGTGGTGACGGATCGCACGGAGTGGGTCGACCCCGCTCGGTGCCGACCGTGGCGTTTGCACAACCGTGACCTCGACCACCTCAGCGAGGAGAGCTGCCGCGATCTCATCGATGCGTTCCTGTCAGCCAAGAAGCAGCGCATCCCCGCCATCGTTCGCCGCTTGCACAATGACCCGGATCATGACTACGAGATCATCGCCGGTGTGCGCCGCTGGTGGACCGTCAAATGGCTCCGCGCTCATCACCACCCGGATTTCGAGTACCTCGTCACTATTCAGCATGTGTCCGATGAGGAAGCCTTCCGGGTTTCCGACATCGAGAACCGGTCGCGCAAGGACATCTCGGACTGGGAGCGTGCGAACGAGTACATGCGGGCGCTGGACGAGTTCTACGACGGTTCGCAAAGCGAGATGGCGGAGCACCTCAAGATCTCTCGCTCATGGCTGAGCCGTCTGCTCGACGTAGCGCGCCTCCCGGCGGAGCTCGTGGAGGTCTTCGCCGACACGCATGACATCACGGTGCGAGTGGCGCGCGACATCAAACCTCTCTCCAACGATCCAAGAGCCCTCGCACTCATGCTTGAGGAAGGAAAATCCATTCGGACGGAGCGTGACGACCTTGGTGTCCGCCTCAGCGGACCCGAAGTCGCAAAGCGGCTTCTGCGGGCCACTATCGCCAAGACGCGAAGCGGGTCAGGCGAAGTGACGATCGCTGCTTCGAGCGGTGCACCTATGCTTCGCTATTCGCGCTCCCCACGAAATGGCCTCAACTTGCGCATTCTGCCCAAGTCGGGCGCCCCGGTTGACGAGGTGCTGTCAGCCATCCGGCAGTTGATTGAGGGATGAGGGGACGAGCTCAAAAGACCGGTAATTCCCGCCGCCGGGCAGGCATTTGGCGATTTCTGGCCTGGAAGGCCGCGTGAGAGGCTATGCGTAGAAAATGACCCGCAGGCCGACTGCTCCGCCTCTTGGGCCTCTAAGCCCCGTTTCCGGGAAGATCTTTTTCGCAGAAGCCGTGCTTTTCGAGGCCTGAACATTTCGTCAAAGGGGTGTCAGTCTTTCTCGTCCGGAAGAAGCCGGTCGAGGGCAGCGAGAGATGCTTCGAATTCATCCAGCGCGGCGGGTGAAAAGGCCGCTTCGGAGATGACCGCGACTGATGAACTTCGCTCCAGATGCGACCGCGCCTCGAACAGGTGAGAGCCTGCGATGCGGCGCCGGTCGATCAGATGTGCTTCTTCAAGAGCGCTCGTCATGCTGCGGATGCCGAGCCGAGAGGCCGAGAGCATCGTTTCCAGCTGGCTTGAGCGAAGCGGCCCAAAGCCGGCGATCAATGCGAAGAGATCGGGTGCGCGGGACGAACTCCTGAATTGGGGAGGGCGGGGCTCTATAAATTGTGCCTGCTTGCTGGCCTCTGCAAGGAGGTCAAGCAGGGTGCTGATGGCCTCAAGAAGGTTAGTCGCCTCCGGGATCGAAGGCCGGGCATCCCAGCCATCCGGCCGTGCGCGAACAAGGCCGGGGCAGGGGAGGGCGGGAAGCCATCCTCCCGAGGAGCCAAGCCATTGTCCGACGAACAGATCCAACGCCCAAAGTGGCGGTGACAGTCCACACTCGGCGTTCAGGTCAAGTGGCCGCTTCAGATCCGGTTCCGGCTTGCGCGGAGCGAACTGGAGACTTTCCTTCATTTCCTTTTGGAGGCGCCGCAGCACGACGACCGGAGAAGGGTTTCCGAGGGAGAGTTGCGATACGAGCCGCGCGGTGAGCGCGCCCGCTTCGCGGACAACCTGGAAAGCTTCCTGATGCGCTTCGGGGCTGGCGAAATCCTGGGGTGCCAGAAACGCTTCCCTCAAGGAAAGAGCCAGCCCGGAGAGGGGCTCCCACGGGCTATGGCCAAGTTCCGTGAGGATCGCGAGGCACACGGCGCGAGGAGGGCGGCCGTTTCGCGGCGCCGCGTCGGACAAGGTGGCGAGACCGGCGAACCAGGCATGAAAGCGCGTGTGGGTGAACGCATGACCTTCCTGCCGCAAAGCGATCATCAGGCAGGCTTTCAAAAGTTTACCGGCGAAAATGCGCCTTGCCGCTGACGACAGGTGCCGAAGCGATCCCTCCAACTGGCCAAGCGCGTACATGGCTCTTCCGGACCATTCAACGGCTTCCATGCCCAAGGATTCATCGATGTAAGACATTAGAACTGCTTGATGAAATTCATCATGTAAAGCTATAGCCAATTAGCTATACACCATGGCAGATGCCCCTGGAAGTGGTCTTGTCTTCCCACCTCTAAGGCCGGACTCCAACCGAATTGTCGGCTCGCAACATGCCCGTCCGGCCATTCCGCGAGGTTGCATAATCAGGCCTGATTGGGGCCGAGCGACCTTGACCCGCCGGTAGGCGCCGGGAACAAGACGGTCGGCAAGCCATTGACGGCATTGCCGACGACTTTGCACATTCGGACGTGGCCCCGCCAGAGGGAGCCTCGGTAGCCTTGCTGCCCGCCAGCACCTAGACGCAGGATCATGAGCACGCGATGAGCGTAAGCAAAAGCCCCCTCACTTCACCGGCTCCTCAGAAGTCTCCACTCCCCGACGTGACCGCCCAGCTACCGGATCTGTGGCATTCGACGGTGGCCTGGTTCCAGACCTATTGGCTACAGATCATCATCTCGATCGGGATCGCACTGCTCATTGTCACGGCTCTCTATGCGCTCCGGCGGCTCGGTGCGCGATTGTGCCGCGAGGAGCGTGGGCGCGGGGACTGGCTGACGATCCTGGGGCGGGTGGTCAATAAGACGATGAACTTCTTCATCATAATGGTCGCCGTCCGGGCGGTCGATGGATACGCCAAGACGCCGCCGGCGCTGGACAGGGCGGTGGCGTTCTTCTTCACACTCGCAGCCGTCATCCAGGCTGCGATCTGGGCGCGCGAATTCATACTGGGCGCCATCGAGCACAAGACCTCCGCCGAACACTTCAAGGGCGAGGCGATCATCAATGCGATGGGCCTGATCCGCCTGCTGGTAAGCGTAGCGGTCTTCGCGGTGGCGGCGATCGTCCTGCTCGACAACATCGGCGTCAACGTAACCGGCCTCGTGGCCGGCCTCGGCGTGGGCGGCATCGCGATCGGCCTTGCGGCACAGGGCATTTTCGCCGACCTGTTTGCCGCGCTCGCCATCATCTTCGACCGGCCCTTCTCCAAGGGAGACCAGATCAGCTTCGACACCAGTTCGGGAACGATCGAGGCGATCGGGCTCAAGTCCACAAGGATCCGCGCGTATACGGGTGAACTGCGGATCATCGCCAACAAGGTCCTGCTCGACAAGGAAATCCTGAATGTGAGCGGGCGCGACCACATCCGCCTGCCGTTCACGATCGGCGTGGCCTACGAGACCCCGCCCGAGACGCTGGCTCGCATCCCGGACATGCTCAAGGAGATCGTCGAGGCCGAAGGGGGCAAGCCTTCGCGCGCGGGCTTCGAAAGCTTCGGTGCAAGTTCGCTGGACTTCACGCTGCTGGTCGATGTTCCAGGCAACGACTGGGCCGTCGCGCATCCCTTGCGCGACCGCCTTGTGGTGGCGATCATGACGCGGTTTGCGAAGGAGGGTATCTCGATACCCTACCCGACGCAGACGACTTATACAGCGGCTCCCGATGGAACGCTGATCATGCCCTATCCGGACAAGCTCCTGTCAGAGGCGCTGAAAGGCTGACGATCACAGGACGTTCCCCGACGATCAGGGAACGCGTTCGTCGAAACCGCTGATGCGCCGCGCACGAGAATCGGCTACTCGTGCGCGGCAATGGAGCTGTCACGCCATATCTCTGCCGATGCGGGCAGACCGGAACTTGATAACGTTCTGATCGAGACGTTGGAACCGCCCAGGCCGCCGCGGCGCAAGAGGTCCTGGCGCAAGCGAATTGTGCGCGGGCTGGCGGTGCTTCTGCTCGTGCTGATAGTCCTCATCGGCTATCTGGCGGTCACCGCTCCCCTTTCTAAGTCGCTGCAGCCGGTCGCGCCGCCAGAGATCACCTTGCTGGCGGCAGACGGCACTCCGATCGCGCGCAATGGTGCCGTCATCGCTGAGCCGGTCAAGATCGCGCAGTTGCCACCACACGTCGTTCATGCCTTTCTCGCGATCGAGGATCGGCGCTTCTACACGCATTGGGGTCTCGATCCGCGCGGCATCGCGCGTGCGGCGCTAAGTAACCTGACCGGGGGCAGCACCCAGGGAGGGTCGACGATTACCCAGCAGCTTGCGAAATTCACTTTCCTCACCGCCGAGCGGAGCCTGACCCGCAAGGCGCGGGAGATGTTGATCGCCTTCTGGCTGGAGGCCTGGCTCACCAAGGACGAGATCCTGGAGCGATACCTGTCGAACGCGTACTTCGGTGACAACACCTACGGCATCCGGGCGGCGTCCCTGCATTACTTCCACCGGCGGCCGGAACGGCTGACCATCGGGCAGGCGGCACTCCTCGCAGGTCTGATGAAGGCACCCTCGCGTCTGGCACCCACCAACAACCTGGACCTGTCCCGGAAGCGCATGCGGGTGGTGCTGAAGTCCATGGCAGACGCCGGCTACCTGACGCCTGCGGAGGCGCGGTCCGTTTCCGCGCCCAGGCTCGATGTACGCAGCCGCGCGGAACTGCCGACCGGCACGTACTTCGCGGATTGGGCCCTGCCGCAGGCGCGACAGATAGAAGCGGCCGGCTATGCTGGCCCGACGTACCGCACCACGCTCGATTCCCGCCTTCAGGCTGCGGCGCATCGGGCCATCCGGCAGGCGGGTGCAGGCACACAGGTCGCGCTTGTCGCTATGCGCAGGAACGGCGAGGTCGTCGCGATGGTCGGCGGCCGGGACTATTCCAAAAGCGCTTTCAACCGCGTGACACAGGCGCGGCGGCAGCCAGGCTCCACCTTCAAGCTGTTCGTCTATCTCGCTGCGCTGAAAGCCGGTATGGAGCCGCAGGATACCATTTCCAACGCCCCTATCGAGAGCGGTTCCTACAAACCACAGAATGCCGGAGGGGCATACTCCACCACCATCACTCTTGAGGACGCCTTCGCACGGTCCAGCAATGTCGCGGCGGTGCGACTGTTCAACCGGGTTGGCGACGAAGCCGTCATCGATATCGCGCGGCGGCTGGGTGTCACATCGCCGTTGCCCAAGGGTGATCCCAGTCTGGCGCTCGGCACGGCCACGATGACGCTGCTGGAGCTGACGGCCGCCTATGCGGGCGTTGCCGCCAACAGCTTCCCGGTCGTGCCCCGGGCCTTTCCGCTACCGGAAGCAGGGTGGTTCGACTGGCTGCTCGACGGGAAGCGCTCGCTGTCCTCGCATGATCACAAGGCTATCGAAAGCATGCTGCGAGCGGCGGTCAACCGGGGCACGGGACGTGCGGCGATGCTGCAGGCGCCCAATTTCGGCAAGACCGGCACCAGCCAGGAAAATCGTGACGCGCTTTTCGTCGGCTACTCCGGCGACTTCGTCGTCGGTGTATGGGTGGGCCGCGATGACAACACGCCCCTTGCCGGAGTTTCCGGTGGCACCGTACCCGCGCGGATATGGCGTGATTTCATGCGGGTTGCTCTAGGTGAGCGGTCCGCCCCACCTCCGCGGCCTGCGGCCGATCCGCAGGGGCCAGTCCAACCCCTCGACGTGCCGGACCTCGAAGACATTCCCGTGGGAGGCGAAAGCCGCATTCGGATAGAGGATGGGCAGGCCGTGCTCAGTACCGCCATCGATGGAGTGCCGCTCGACGTTCGGCTGGACAGCGAGGGGCTGCGGGTGGAACCCGCGCCCGCCCCTCCAACGGCACCGAGATCATCGGTCCCGTCGCCACCCGGCCCCTGAACGCGCTCTGCCCCGCGGCAAGCGACCCTGACCCTCACGGGCGTGGTGTCGTTCCCGAACGATCGGCCGGTGAGCAGCCCTGAAAGGTCGCAGCCGGCCCGAGCGTGGGGTAGCGATCGAGCAGCGCGGCCGTGACGCCGTTGGTCCAGCCGAAGCCGTCTTGCAGCGGATATTCTCCGCCTCCTCCCGGGAGGCGTTCTTCGACATCGTACTTCTCGAGCATCTTGCCCGTTTCCAGGTACGTGCAGTTGACGGTGCCGATCCAGCGGGCGGCGATGTCCTGAGCGAGGGCATTGTGCCCATAGCGCCGCAGCCCTTCGACCGCGACCCACTGCAAGGGTGCCCAGCCATTGGGTGCATCCCATTGCTGTCCCGTGCGAACAGTGGTGGTGCGCAGCCCTCCATCGGCCACAAGAGTGCTGCGCGTGGCCTTTGCCATCGCGCCGGCCTGGGCCGGGGTTGCCATGCCGACGAAGAGGGGGAACAGGCTCGCGCTCGAAACAACCTTGCTCGGTCGGGAGGACGGCGCGATCCAGTCGGCGAAGCGGTTCTGCTTCGCGTGCCAGAGAAAGCGCTGCACGGCGGCCTTACGGGCGGTGGCACGCTGGCCGAACTCACGGGTGCAGGGCTGGTCTCCTGCCTGACGGCACCCTTTTTCGATGCGCTTCTCCATCGCCCAAATGAGGGCGTTGAGATCAACGGGTACGACGTCAGTGGCGTGAATGGTCGAAAGATCGTGAGGATCGGACAGCCAGCGGGAGCTGAAATCCCAGCCGCTCTCCGCACCGGCCCGCAGGTTGCGGAACACCTCGCCAGTTGGACGAGTAGAGGCTTTTGCCGCCGTCGCCTGATCCTCGGCAAAGGATTCGTCGCGAGGGGTATCCCTGTCGTCCCAGTAGCGATTGAGGACGCTGCCATCCGGCATTCGCACGACGCGCTTGCAGGCTTCGGCGGTCGTTGCGCAGACTTCGCCCGCCATCCAGTAGTTGTGCTCCTTGCGCAGCGCGGCCAGGCGGCGGGCACGGATGGTTCCGTCCGTCGCCCTCGACAAATCGAGCATCAACGCGAAGAAGGGCGGCTGCGAGCGGCTGAGGTAATAGGTGCGGGTGCCGTTCGGAATGTGGCCGAAGCGTTCGATCAAGCTGGAGAAGTCTTCGAGCATTCCTTCCACCAGATCGTCCCGTCCGTCTGCGACGAGCCCAAGCATGGTGAAGTACGAATCCCAATAGTAGATCTCCCGAAAACGACCGCCGGGCACGACATAGGGAGCGGGCAGAGTGATCGCCGAGCTTCCGGGCGGCACGTTCGGCGTCCTGCGCTCCAGCTGCGGCCACAGGGCCCTGATGTGCTCGCGCAGCGGCGGCAACGGCCGATCGTTGACGCCGGGCACCACGAAGTTGTCCAGCACGAAGGCCCGCAGCGCGGCGCTACTTCCCGGAGCCGCCCGTTCGTAATCTGCCATGATGGCGTCGGGCGCCCGCTTTGGTACCGCGTCGGCGAACGTCTTTCCGTCCGCGAAAACATGCTCCTTCTGGACCGCGGCGAACAGGTCGCCGAACTGGTCGGCGGGAGAGGGCGGGGCATTGGCGCACAGCAACGCCGCGAGGACGGGTGCGCAGAGGAACATGGGAAGCTTGAGACGCTTGCGGGCCGAAGCCTCTATGTTCCCCAGATCAGGCTTCCGAACCACGCTTGCCTCCTCGCCGTTTCGCACGAGGCAGCAACGAGTTGGACTGCGCGGGGTTTCCGCCTTCACGTTCAAGGCCCGGCAAGGGACAGATGATCTCCGAGCCGTTTTCCGCGAGGACGGGCTATTCGCCGCCCCCGAAAGTCATCAGGGGCTGAATACGAGCACCAGGAACACCGCGAAAAGCGAAAGGTGCACGGCCCCTTCGAGCATGGTGGTCCGGCCTCCCGAGAACGTGATGCTGTTGAGGACCAGCGTCGCCGTCAGGAGAACCATGTTGGCCGCCGACAGGCCCAAAACGACGGGCTGATCGCTGACGAGGCCGATCAGGAGCACGGCGGGAACGGTCAGCCCAAGGGTCGAGGTGGCCGCACCGAGGCACAGGTTTATCGCGCGTGTCAGCTGGTTTGCGGCAACGGCGCGAAGGGCGGATATACCCTCGGGCGTGAACACCATCATTGCGATGATTATGCCGCCAAGAGCCGTTGGCGCGCGAACGGCCTCGACGCCTGCATCCAGCAGCTTGGCAAGGCTCTTGGAAAGGATGACGATGGGCAGGATATTGGCGAGAAGCAGTATCACATGCCGCCCGATGCTCCTCCGTTGCCCGGCGTGGGGCAGGGGACTTGCATCCTCCACCTCGATCGCGGCCCCCAGCGGCTGGAAGAAGCCCCGGTGCCGCCCGGTCTGGAGCCAGAGGAAGAGAGTATAGAGCAGGATGGTCAGCAGCGAGAACAGGACCGACTGCGAAGGCGAGAGCGTCCCCCCGTTGCTCGAAACCGTGAAGTTCGGAAGCACCAGCGCGATCACGGCAAGAGGTATGATCACCGCAAGATAGGCGCTGGCGCCCTGAAGGTTGAAGCCTTGCTGATGGTGCCGCAGCCCTCCGATCAGAAGACCCAGGCCCACCACGCCGTTGAGCACGATCATAAGGACGGCGAACATGGTGTCACGTCCAAGTGTCGGCACCGCCTTTGCGCCCAGCATGACGGCGGAAATCAGCGTGACTTCGATGATGACGATGGAAAGGGTGAGGACGAGAGTGCCGAATGGCTCGCCCAGCATCTCGGCGAGTTCCTCTGCCTCGTGGACGACGCCGAACGCGGACCACAGGACCACTCCCAGCATCCAGGCGAAGAGCAGCCCGGCGAGGATCGGTGACATCGCGGCGGGCACTATCGGGGGCGCCACAAGGATGGCTCCGACCGTCAGCCACGCCAGGGGAAGCCGAAAAGTGGAAAGAGGCATGCCGTCAACCCTACACGAAGCGCTCGGACGTGTCGCGGGTGGAGGCGTCCTTCTCCTAGCGTGCCGTTCTGCCTGGCCGCAGGATGCCCGCAGACCCCATGGCGTGATCGGTGCGCCGGATGGGCGGGGTCATTCCCGCCGCCACTCCCCGAGCGCCTGTTCCAGGTCCGCGATGAGATCGACCGGATCTTCCAGCCCGATGGCGAGTCGCACGCCGTGTCGATCCTCCGGACGCAAGGCCGAAGGAGGCCAGGGCATGACGCTGCGATGGCGGGAGGGTTCGATTGGGATGGCCAGGCTTTCGAACCCACCCCACGAGTACCCGATACCGAACAGCTTTAGTGCATCGATGAAGCGATTGCGCGCAGCGGCGTCGCCGCCCCGGAAGACGAAGCTGAAGAGGCCGCAACCCCCGGTGAAATCGCGTTTCCAGATATCATGGCCGGGCGCGCCTGGCAGCATCGGGCACAGCACCTGCGCGACTTCGGGACGAGTGCTGAGCCAGCGGGCCACAGCAAGGGCGCTCTGCGTTTCCTGTGCCAGGCGAAGGTGAAGCGTGCGCAGGCCCCGCAGTGCCAGCGCGGCATCGTCCGGAGAGACGATGTTGCCGAGCTGCTGCGCCCGTTCCCGCAGCTTCGCGTGGAGTTCCGGTCCGGCGCTGGCGCTGCCCATCATGAGGTCCGAGTGCCCGCCGACATGCTTGGTGAGAGCCATCAGCACAATATCCACCCCGCGCTGCAGGCCGGCAAAGCCAAGCGGGCTCGCCCAGGTGTTGTCGAGGACCGAAATCGCTCCCTTTTCCCGCGCGATGCGGGCGAGAGCAGGAACGTCGGCCACTTCCATCGACAGGCTTCCGGGCGCCTCGATCAAGACGGCCCGGGTCCGCTCACAGAAAGCGGCTGCATAGCCATCGAGGTCGAGCGGGTCGAAGAAGCGTGTCTCGACCCCGAAGTCGGTCAGCAGGCCAGTGCCCATGCTGCGGCTGGGATCGTAGGCATTATCGGTGATGAGCAGGACATCACCCGGCCGCAGGAGCGTGAGCATGACCCCGGTTATGGCCGCAACTCCGGAAGGATAGAGGACTGTTCCTGCGGCGCCCGGCTCAAGCGTGGTCAGGGCATCGGCCAAAGCCCATTGCGTCGGGGCGCCGCGCCGGCCGTAAAAGAACCGCCCGTCTTCGTTGACACGCGGTCCTTGAGCGAGGGCGGCGGTGTTCTCGTACAGATGCGTACTCGCCCGCCACACCGGCGGGTTCACCACCGGGCCGGTCCACTCTGCCCGGCGGCCTGCGCCCACGATGACCGTCGCCTCCTGAAGAGGCGCGGAGGCGTTTTTCGTGCTCAAGGTCGTCTCCGTCAAAGGGAAAGACTGCTCCTTAAGCGATTTAGCGCTGGTAGGAAAACTTTGGCTCGTTCAAACTCCGGCCGGTTGGGGCTGGAGCCACGAGAGCGGATAGGCACGCGCGGCCTCGACTTCGCGAACGAGGAGACCGCGATGTTCCATCGGTCCCTTGTCCAGCCGGAGCGGTGCCAGCGCGTGGTCCCCCGGCAGACCTACGGTGAAGACCCGACGCACCGGCGCAACCTCGGCACTGTCGAAGACCAGACAGAGACGTAGCAGGGGCACGAACAGGGAGGCGTTGCCGCGCTGCAGGGGTCTGATCGCGCTGAGTGGCAACTGCACCTCGCCCTGGATCGTGGCGCTTTCCCCGGGCTGGAGGGTCTGGAACGCGCCAAGCTGCTGCTGTGCCTCGACCGGAGGCGCCAGTTGTTCCTCGGCGGTCATAGAGGCGTGCGCACCAATCATGTCACCAAGGAGAGCGCCCCCGGCCGTCGGAGCCGAAGCGGTCAGCGTCACGCGGTACTGCAGGGTCGCAAAGACGAGGGAGAGCCGCAGTCCGCGCACCTCGACCGCCACTTCCACGATCTCGCCGGTCGCTGTGTTCGCCGGAGGAGAAGCGGCCGGAGAGCTTCGCGGCGCAGGAGGCGTGCTGGCGGCAGGAGCGGGCACAGGCACAGGCGCAGACGCAGGGGGCGCGGCCGTTTGGGGCTCAGGCTGAGGGGCGGGGCGGGAACGCCTGCGAAGCATGAAAAACGCAAGTCCCACGATCGCCAGAGCCGCGAGGGAAACGATCCAGATCCAGGGCAGCTTACCATCCCCGGGATCGGCCGGCGCGGCTTCCACAGGTGAAACCTCCGGCGCCCCGGTCGGCGTGGCCGGCACAGGCGTCTGGACGGCCGGAGCAGGAGGTGAAATTGCTGCCGGAGAAGGGGGGGAAGCGGCCGGTGTCGGTTCGGGAGAGACTTCGGGTGCCTTTTCCTCTGCCGGGAGCGAGCCGGAAGGAGACGGCGCAGGTTGCGGGCGCCGGGTTGGCGTGGCGCTCGGCGCGGAGGTGGCGGCCGCTGTGGGACGCGGCGCGGTTGCCGAGGGGCGCGGCGCGGGCGGCGGTACGATCGTCGGGACGGGCGAGGGGACCGGCGTGCCGGTGGAACGGGGCCGGACGACGGGGTTCTGCGCATCGACCGGCCCCTGGGCACGGGGTGTGGGCGTGCCGGTCGGCTCGGGAAGGCTCCACGTTTCGCCGGATTGCGCCAATGCGCCCGCGCTCGGCACGGCAAGGAGCGCGCCAGCCATGGCCACGCAAACGGTTCTGGAAATGGTACCCCTCATGATCATCCTGGACTTCGCCGATTCCGGTGTGAATGGAGGGTTAATGCACTCTGCGGCTGCGGCAAGACGTGGGATGCATTCGTCCACCGCCGATGCTCTTGCGCTGCCTGCGCCTTGGCGGCATGGCAAAGGGATGACTGACGACTCCAAGACCACCCTTCCGCTTCACCTCGGGCATCAGAGCGGCCTTCCGGCCGCCCCCGAAGAGGCGGTGCTGGACTATGTTCCTAATCCTCGTGCGGGTACGCTTTACCTGGTGCGGTTTGCTGCACCCGAATTCACGTCACTGTGCCCGGTGACCGGACAGCCCGACTTTGCTCACTTGGTGATCGACTATGCTCCGGGCGAGACGATCGTCGAATCCAAGAGCCTGAAGCTCTTCCTAGGTTCGTTCCGCAACCATGGCGCGTTCCACGAGGACGTGACGGTCGGGATCGGGCAGCGTCTTTTCGACGAAATGAAGCCGCGCTGGCTGCGTATCGGCGGCTACTGGTATCCGCGTGGAGGAATCCCGATTGACGTGTTCTGGCAGTCGGGCCCGGTGCCTGAGGGCCTCTGGGCTCCGGATCAGGGAGTAGCGGGATATCGGGGCAGGGGCTGAGATCAGTATCCGGCGGAAGCGAACTGCACCCCGTTCAGCCGGGTAAGATCGATCGTTCCATCGCCGATTGATGCCAGTTGCCGGCTGGTCAGGCACTGCGCATAGACAGTCGGAGCCTCGGCTTTGCGTGCGGCCTCGCTATCCAGCGCCTGATCCAGTACGGCGTCGCAACGGCTCATGCTCTCATAGGTCTGGACCGGAGCGTCGAGGCGCTGACAGGCCGTCCCATCGTCTGAGCAGGCGAACAGGGCGAGTGCGAAAAGGCTGGCGCTCATGTGATGTCTCCTTCCGTATCAGGAACGGCCGGGGCGCCGGAAATATCCCGAAAAGATGAGAAAACCTGACTTCGGCCAAAGTCCGGATGGTGCCGCAAATGGCCGGAACTCGCGGCCCTCCGGTGCGTTTCACGCGCCTCATGGACCAGATTAAAGCCAAGCTCATCATCCGCCAGGCCACCGTGGGGGATGCGCCCGCCATCGCGCGTCTTTCCGCGAAAGTCTACGGCAAGCCAGACGCTTTCACCCGTGCCGAGATCCGGGGCCAGGTGATAAATTTCCCGGAAGGCCAGTTCGTCGCCGAGTACGAAGGCAAGATCGTCGGTCATTGCGCGACGATGGTCGTTACCGCGGACCTGGCGTTCAAGCCGCATACCTGGGAAGAGATCAGCAACGGCGGCTACGGCCGCCCTCCGGCGCCGGACGGCGATGTCCTCTACGGCTTTGAGGTCTGCGTGGACCCCGACTACCGCCGCCTGCGCATCGGCCAGCGCCTTTACCGCAAGCGGCGGGAGGTGTGCCAGAACCTGGAGCTCAAGGGCATTGCGTTCGCAGGTCGGATGCCGGGCTACGCTCGCCGCCGGCGCCAGTTCCCAAACCCGGCCGACTACGTGCAGGCCGTGGTCGAGAAGAAGGTGCGCGATCAGGTCATCAACTTCCAGATCAACGAAGGCTATGAGCCGCGCAGCATACTGCCGGACTACATACCGGCGGACCGTGAAAGCGGTGGCAATGCTGTTCTCATGTATTGGACGAACCCGCTGGCCCCCCAGGACACGGGCAAGGCCATCCAGGGGCTGAAGGAGCGGGTGCCCTCAAGCGTCCGTGTGGCCACGGTCCAGTTCATGATGCGCAAGATCGAGACGATTGACGAGTTCGAGGCGCAGGTGGAGTACTGGATCGACGTCGCGTCCGACTACGAGAGCGACTTCGTTGTCTTTCCCGAGTTGTTCACGCTCGAACTGCTGTCGATCGAGGAGCGCAAGCTCGAGCCCGTCGAGGCGATTGAGAAGATTGCGGAGTACACTGAGCGCTTCGTGACCTTCATGCAGCGCATGGCGGTGAGCTATAACATCAACATCGTCGGGGGTTCGCACCCGACCCGCATCGCGCTTGCATCCGGCGGCAGCGAGATCCGCAACGTAGCCTACACTTTCCTGCGCGACGGAGCGGTGCACGAAACGCAGAAGCTGCACCCGACACCTTCCGAACGGCGCTGGTGGAACATCAAGGGTGGCTATGGGGCGAACGTCATCCCGACCGACTGCGGGCCGATCGGCGTCATGATCTGCTACGACAGCGAATTCCCCGAACTTGCGCGCCACCTCGTCAACCAGGGCGCGCTGATGCTGTTCGTACCGTTCTGCACGGACGAGCGGCGCGGATACCTGCGCGTGCGGTACTGTTCACAGGCGCGGGCGGTCGAAAACCAGTGCTACGTCGTCACGTCGGGCGTGGTAGGCAACCTGCCGAACGTCGAAAACATGGACGTGCACTATGCCGAAAGCGCGATTCTGACGCCTTCCGACTTCCCCTTCGCGCGCGACGGGGTGGCGGCCGACACGGCCGCCAACACCGAGACGATCGCGATTTCAGATCTCAGCCTGGATGCCCTGCTGACCGCGCGGCAGGCCGGCGCGGTGCAGAACCTCAAGGACCGCCGGTTCGATCTGTACCGGGTGGAGTGGGCGCAGCACTGACCTCGGCTAGTGGCGCGACCGCGTCTTTGCCTCTATGCGCCGATCGTATCCAAAGGTACGTACAGGCATGATCAAAGACCCGCCCCCCGCCATTCCGCAAGGTGTCGCCAGCCAGCGCGTCGCCGACATTCTCGCCGAACGCATTCTCTCGGGCGATCTTGCCCCGGGCGCGCGCATCAAGCAGGACGAACTGGCCGAGGAACTCGCCACCAGCCGCATTCCCGTCCGTGATGCGCTGCGCATCCTGGAAGCGCGGGGGCTCGTCACGATGCGGGCCAATGCAGGCGCCCGCGTGACGAGCCTGACGCGGCGCGATCTCGAAGTCTCTTATGAAATCCGCGAAAGGATCGAGCCGCTGCTCCTGGCGGACAGCGTGCCGCACCTGACGGACGCGGATGTGGCGGATCTGCGCGATGTCATGGAGCGAAACGCACGCACGACCGACGTGGACGAAGCAATCGCCCTGGGACGCGAATTCCACTGGATCACCTACCGGCGACACTCGGTCCCCCTGCTGGCGCAGATCGTAGAGCGGGTCTGGGATACGACGCAGAGCTATCGGCGCGCGTACATGAAGCTGGCGATGGCGGCACCGCATTCCGAGGCCGGGCGGACGCACGACGTGGAGCACCAGCTCCTCTACGAAGCCGTCGCGAAGGGAGAGGTGGAGACGGCGCAGGCCGCGCTTGTCATGCATATTCGCCGTACGCGCTCTGGCTTGCTGCGGTATGGCCACCTTCTCAGCGACGGGGCGATGCCGATACCGCTCACGTGATTGGATACATGCGGAGTTGCGCGGGCCCTTGGGCCAAGGCTAGGAACGTCCCCTCTCCTGGCTGCGGGGTGGAGGCTCCTGTCGCATGATAACTCTCAACCAATCGCGTTCGATCGTCGCCGCTGCCCGCGCAGAGGGGCGTGAATTGCAGTTGAACCCGCTGACCGTGGCGGTGCTGGACGCCGGCGGCCATCTCGTCGCGCTGGAGCGGGAGGATGGAGCCGCCTTCGGCCGGCCGGAGATTGCCGCCGGGAAGGCGGCGGGGGCTCTTGCGATGGGGCTGCCCAGTCGCCGGTTGGGTGACATGGCGGCCGAGCGGCCCCAGTTTATGGCGGCGCTTTCGGCGGCATGGCAGGGCAGGCTGATCCCTGCGGCAGGCGGCGTGCTGATCCGTGACGCGGACGGCACCTTGCTGGGGGCCGTAGGCGTCAGCGGCGATCTTTCCGACAAGGATGAGGAGGTGGCCATGGCCGGCATCGCAGCGGCAGGTCTTGTGCCCGGCTGACGCCGTAACGTGCCTTGCTCCGGGGCGGTCAGAGGCGGTCGAGCACAGCCAGAAGGGCCGCCGCCCCGCGGCCTGTGGACCCCTCATAATTCCCGAAGGCGAAGGCCACCGCCTCGGCCTGGCGTGGGATGAGCGCGTCGTGGCTGGCAATGGCCTGATCGATGGTCGCCAAAACATCGTCGGCACCTGTGGCCACACCGCCGAGGTGCCATCCGGCATAGCGCGGGTCTGCGGCCCAGTGGACAGCATGCGCATTGAGGAAGACTGCGGGGCGAGGGCGGGACAGGAACTCGTACAACTGGCTCGACATGTCGCCAAGGTAGACGTCGGCCGTGTTCACGTAGGTCATGTCGAAGAGGCGCGGAGAGTCAATGTCGATGATGATGCGTCCCGGTATGGCCAGCGCGTTCCATGCTTCGCGGCCCGCCGCCCCGAGGTTCTCGAAGGCCCTTACATGCGGGGCAAAGACGAGGTTGTAGCGATCCTGTTCGCGGAACCGGGCAATGACATCGCGGGCGAGCGCAATGGAGGAGATCGAGGCGTCGAAGTGCGGGTTGTAGAACACGACCTTTCGATCGTTATCGAAAAGGCTGCCGTGCGCGGTGAGATGGCGGAGGTAGTCGAGCTTGATGTAACCCACCGCTGTCAACCGTTCCCGCTCCACACCCTGCCTGACGGCGCGCTCGATATCCTTCGCTCCCGGCACGAAGATGGCGTCGAACGCTTTCAGGCGGGATTCCGAAGCGGGGGTCCGGTCCCCGGCACCGTGGCGAAAATGGATTAGCGGACGCCGCCATCCGAACCAGCGCAGGTGCGCGGACGTCCGTTCGGGCGCGATGATCGCTCGGGCTTTTCTGGCGCGGCAGCGGATGGAGGCCAGCAGCGGCACTTTGGCCGCCGACCTGGCCCCCGCAAGCCGGGTAGCCAGGCGGCTGAGGCGGGTTGGACGCGTGATCTTTAGCCCTGGCGCGTCCAGCAACCTGCGCACTTCCTTGATCGCGGCAGTGGTGCTTTCGTCCGCGCAGATGCAGTGGACGGGGATTTGAGGGTAATGACGGCTTATTTCGGCGGCAACAGGTGCCAGGTGCAGGACCTGGTGTTCACCCCCGATGAACACAAAGACAAGTTCGTTTGCCGCCTGCGTCACCATGAACCGTTTGCGTCCGAGCGGATGCAGCGCTTACGCGCCAAGGTCGCTTGCAACCTGTCACGACCGCGCAGGCTTGGCAAGCGCGCGATCCGGAGCACGCCGGACGCGAGCAGACGGCATCTGCGTACCGGTCAGAGCGCTGCCATGTAGAGCTGGCGCCCGGGGACGGGCATCTCCGCCTTGTAGATCGTCCCCGAACTCGACTCCGTGAAGAACAGCCACCGGTTGTCGGGCCCGCCGTACGCCGCATTCGTGGTGTAGCGCCCTTCGGGCACGTCAATCCGCAGCATCGGCTCGCCGCGGTCCGAGAAGAGCCAGACGGCGCCGAAGCCGACATGGCAGACCACCAGGTTGTCGTCCACGTCGATTGCCAGCCCGTCCGGACCGGACCCTCCAGACATCTGGATATAGGTTCCAACTTTGGAGATAACCTCGCCTCCGTTCACGAGCGGGCAGCGCCAGATCGCGTTGGCTCGGGTCACTGCGAGATACAGGGCCGTTTCCGACGCATTCAGTACCAATCCGTTGGGGCTGGGAATGTTGTCCAGCATGAGCTCGAGGCGATCTGTTCCCGCGCGAACGCGAAACAGGCGGCCGTTGGGATTGTGCCAGCCGGACTGGCCCTGATCCGTGAACCAGATGTCCCCGTTGCTGGCGACTGTCACGTCGTTGCAGCCGAGGAAGGGTTCAAGCAGGTATCGCTCCATCCAGGGGTGGCTGGTTCCCGTGGCGGGATCGCAGACGACCATGCCCTTGTGATGGTCTGCGACGAGTAGTCGCCCGTCGGCCAGGAACTTCATCCCATTTGGCTGGCCGTCGTATTCGAAGCCGACCTCACAGACTCCATCGGGGCTGATCCTGAACAGCCGTCCCCAGGGAATGTCGGTGACCCAAAGGTTGCCTGCCGCATCGAAGACCGGTCCTTCGAGAAAGACCGGCGCGGCGGCCCCGTGAAGCTGCACCTGCGCCCACTGCGTGCTTTCTCCAAAGCGGCGGAACCTGTCGGGGATGCGGCAGAACACTTCGGCAGAGACAACTGGTGGGGCGGCGAACATCGTCCTCTCCTTTTATTGATCGCCCGGACGGCAAACCGCCGATCGGATACATGTTGTACGCCGAACCTGCTTATTACGCCTTGACCCGTGGGCATAGAGCTTTCACCAGAGGGACGGCGAAATCGCCTCTATGGTATACATGCGGGAAGGGGTGTGCGGTGGCCGTGCGGGAGCTTGTGTGTATCATCGATCCGATCCACCCGCATGGTGCGGAACGCATCGCCTCCATGCACGAGGTCATCGGTCCTGAGGATCCACAGGCTTCGGAGGCGAGTGTGATCGTCATCCGAACCAGCCCCCTGGGGCCGGAAAGGTTCGGGCGGATGACCCGTTTGAAAGCCATCGTCAAGCATGGTGCTGGTGTCGACAACATCGCCATTCCCGCCGCTACCGCGCAGGGCGTCATGGTCGCCAACACCCCGGGGGGCAACAACTCCACCGCAGTTGCTGAAGGTGCGGTGTCATTGATGCTCGGACTGCTGCGACGGACGCGCGACATGGACGCGCTCGTTCGCGAAAACCGATGGGATGAGCGCTGGGCCATCCGGCTGGGCGATCTCACGGGGGCGCGGGTAGGGCTGATCGGATACGGGCGCATCGCAAGAGCGGTCGCCACTATCTGCGGCAAGGGCTTCGGGTGTGACGTCACTGCATACGACCCGCTGGTCTCTCCCGCTGCCATGCGGGCGGAAGGTGTCGAGCCCGGGGGCCTCGCCGCGGTGCTCGCCTCGGACATCGTATCCATCCACGTGCCGCTGACAGAGACCACGCGCAATCTCATAGACACGGTCGAACTCGGTATGATGAAGCCTCACGCCGTGCTGGTGAACTGCTCGCGCGGGGGGATCGTGAATGAGGCTGCACTGGCGGAAGCGCTGCGGTCCGGCCAGATTGCGGCAGCCGGCATCGACGTCTTCGCGCAGGAACCGCCGGGACCGGACAACCCTCTCTACAGTCTGCCCAACTGCCTGCTCTCGCCGCACGTCGCAGGTGTGACGGAGGCTGGCATGAAAGGCATGGCGCTGCATGTGGCCGCCGTCATCGACACGATCAGTCGCGGGGAGATCCCCGACACTCTGCTCAATCCGGAGGTTCTGCCGTGACCCTGCCTGTCAAATCCGTGATCTACGCGAAGGTGAACCGCCCGGACCCGACACTTCTGGCGCGTGCAGCAAAGTTCGGCGTCGCGGATCTTCATGAGGGGCTGGGTGAGATCGCAGGCCGCATGTGTCTGATGAGCCCGGCTATGATGCCCATCGCACCGGGGCAGAAGATGTGCGGACCAGCGATCACCGCATGGAACTTCCCGGGCGACAATCTGGGCATCCATGCCGCGCTGTACACGGCGGAGGCTGGCGATGTGCTGGTGTTGACTAATGGCGGAGGGCATCAGGGGGCCTTATGGGGCGATGTGGCCTGCACCTTCGCGCAGAAAAGGGGGCTTTCCGGCACGGTCGTCCATGGTGCTACGCGCGACGTCGATGCCATCCGCGATCTGGGCTATCCCGTCTGGTCCACGGCAATCTCTCCCGAGCATCCCAAGAAGCGCGGTCCTGCCGCTGCGAACGTGCCGGTGGTGGTTGACGGCGTGCTGGTGGAGCCGGGCGACGTCATCGTAGGCGACTCCGATGGCGTTCTGGTCATCCCACAAGGGCTGCTGGACCTTGCCGTCACCCGGGCTGAGGTGCGAGCCGCCGCCGAAGTGGAATTCCGCCGCAGGATCGGGGACGGAGAGGTGCTTTTCGATATCCTCGGAATGCGCTCTCTCGTCGCCGACCTTGGCATCGAGATAAAGGACTGCACCTGGACGGACGACCGGCAAGTCTAGCCACACAGGTCATCCCTCAGACCCCGGGCGGTGCCGTGCGGAAATGCAATGTCGCGCTGCACAATCGCTATTGCTGCAGAGCAGTGCTGTGCTAGCCATGGCGTGAAGGGCGTTCCTGCAGACGGGAACGCTTCAACAACCGGCCCGCGCGTCGAGCCAGCGGCACTGCGGGGCCCGCGCGAAGGAGTGCTCCCGTGGCCAGCGATCCCGTGTCTCAAACCAGAAATGACGCTGCGGCACAACTGGGCAAGGACATACTCCGGGTCCTGCGTCGCCGGATCGGAAAGGACCAGAAGGCGGCCAAGCAGCACGACTGGTATGCGTCCGCCATCCTCGCCCTGCGCGACAAGATCATCGACGTGTGGATCGAATCCACCCAGCGGACGTACGAAAACGGCGGCAAGCGGGTCTACTATCTCTCGATGGAGTTCCTCATCGGGCGTCTGCTGCGCGATGCGCTGTCCAATCTCGGTGTGTCCGACGACATGGAGGCGGCGCTTGCGGCCTACGGCGTCGATCTTGCGGAACTGGAAGAGCTTGAGCCCGATGCCGCCCTCGGCAACGGGGGGCTGGGACGGCTTGCCGCGTGTTTCATGGAAAGCCTGGCGACGCTGGACATACCGGCTTACGGCTACGGCATCCGCTACGTGAATGGCATGTTCCGCCAGCGCATCGACGACGGCTGGCAGGTGGAGCTGCCGGAAACCTGGCTTGCGCACGGTAACCCTTGGGAGTTCGAACGCCTCGAAAGCACTTATCGCATCGGCTTCGGCGGCGAAGTCGTAATCGAGGGCGACGGCGTGATGTGGAATGCGGCCGAACAGGTGGACGCGACCGCGGTCGATACCCCGGTGGTGGGCTGGCGGGGCAAGCGCGTGAACACGCTTCGTCTCTGGACGGCAAATCCCATCGACCCGATCAGGCTGGACGCCTTCAACGCGGGCGATCACTTCGGGGCGTTGGCGGGCACCGTACGTGCGGAAAGTCTCGTTCGCGTGCTGTATCCCGCCGATTCCAGTCCGGCGGGGCAGGAACTGCGCCTGCGTCAGGAGTACTTCTTCACTGCCGCGTCCATACAGGACATCGTGCGCCGGCATGTCCAATATGAAGGGGATGTGCGGACTCTGCCGGAGAAGGCCGCAATCCAACTCAACGATACGCACCCGTCGGTTGCCGTGGCGGAACTGATGCGGGTTCTGGTCGATGTCGAGGGGCTCGAGTTCGATGAGGCGTGGGAGATCTGCAAGCAGACGATCTCCTACACCAACCACACGCTCCTGCCCGAAGCGCTGGAGACCTGGCCGCTGCCGCTGTTCGAACGCATGCTGCCGCGTCACATGCAGATCATCTACGCGATCAACAGCCGGGTCCTGCGCGAAGCACGGCGAGCCGGCTGCTCCGATGCCCAGATCGCCGCCATTTCTCTCATCGACGAAAGCGGCGAGCGGCGGGTGAGGATGGCGAACCTCGCCTTCGTGGGCGCGCACTCGGTGAACGGCGTGGCCGCGCTTCATACGGACCTCATGAAGGAGACGGTCTTTGCCGACCTCCACGCCCTGTACCCCCAGCGCATCAACAACAAGACCAATGGCGTCACCCCGCGGCGGTGGCTTCAGCAATGCAATCCGGGGCTGACCAAGGTCATAGTGGATGCGATCGGTCCAGCGTTCCTTGACGACGCGGAAGCTCTCTGCGCCCTGAACGCGTTGGCCGATGATCCCCTGCTCGGCGACCGCATCGCTGAGGTGAAGCGCTCCAACAAGGTGGCCCTGGCTGAACACATCCGCAAGACGATGGGCATACGGCTAAATCCCGATGCAATGTTCGACGTCCAGATCAAGCGTATTCACGAGTACAAGCGCCAGCTTTTGAACCTGATCGAAACCGTGGCCCTTTACGACCAGATCCGTAGCCATCCGGAACGGGACTGGGTCCCCCGGGTCAAGATTTTCGGAGGCAAGGCGGCCTCGAGTTACCACAACGCGAAACTCATCATCAAACTGGCGAACGACATCGCCCGCAGGGTCAACGCTGATCCGGCCGTCGGTGGGCTGCTCAAGGTGGTCTACGTGCCGAACTACAATGTGAGCCTGGCGGAGCGGATCATCCCGGCTGCAGACCTGTCCGAACAGATCTCCACCGCCGGGATGGAAGCGTCCGGCACGGGCAACATGAAGTTCGCTCTGAACGGAGCACTCACCATCGGCACCCTTGACGGTGCCAATGTCGAGATCAGGGACCGGGTGGGAGAGGACAACATCGTCATCTTCGGTCTCACGGCCGAGGAAGTGGCGGAGCGCCGGGCACAGGGCTACGATCCGCGCGCGGTCATCGAAGGCTCGCGCGAACTGGGCCAGGCGCTGTCCGCGATCGCCTCTGGCGTCTTCTCGCCGGACGATCCCCGTCGCTACGAAGGGCTGATCAGCGGCATCTACGACCACGACTGGTTCATGTGTGCCGCTGATTTCGACGCCTATGCCGCGGCCCAGCGCGATGTCGACGGCCGATGGGAAGATAAAGCAGGTTGGCGGGCCTCGGCGATACGGAACATTGCGAATGTCGGATGGTTTTCGTCCGACCGCACAATCTCCGAATACGCCAAGGAAATCTGGAAGGTCCTGTGAAGCCACCTGAAAGCGCACTCGAGTCCCTGCTTGAAGGTACCCATGCGGACCCTTTCTCGCTTCTTGGAACGCATCCGGGCCCTAAGGGTACTCTCGTCAGGGCGATCGTGCCGGGGGCGGAGGAGGTGGAGGCGTTCAGCCTCGATGGAGAGCGCCTGGGCGCGCTGACGAAGGTCGATGACCGCTTTCTGTTCGAAGCCTTCCTGCCAATCCCCTCGCAGCCCATCCGTTATCGGTGTACGGCGCGGGGCCACGACTGGCTGGTGACGGATCCCTACAGCTTCGGTCCGGTGCTTGGCCCGCTGGACGACTTGCTGATCGCCGAGGGCACGCACTACCGCCTTTACGACAAACTCGGGGCGCACCTGATCGAGCACGAAGGGGCGCAGGGCGTCCACTTCGCCGTCTGGGCTCCGAATGCCCGACTGGTGAGCGTCGTCGGCGATTTCAACGACTGGGACCCCCGGCGTCATGTGATGCGCCGGCGGGTGGACAACGGCATCTGGGAAATCTTCATCCCGGACATCGCCGACTATCGCGCCTACAAGTACCGGATCGTCGGTGATGACGGGTCCGTGCAGCCTCTGAAGGCAGACCCTTTCGCCTTCCGGGCGGAGATCCGGCCTGACACCGCCTCCGTCACTTCGGTCCCGGCCAAACTCGACTGGGGGGATGCGGCGCATCGGGAGCACTGGGCATCGGTTGATGCGCGCAAGGTTCCGGTCTCCATCTACGAAGTCCACGCGGGCTCCTGGAAACGGGATCGCTGGAACTGGTTTCTTGACTGGGATGCCCTTGCTGACGAACTGATCCCCTACGTCGTGGAGATGGGCTTCACGCACATAGAGTTCCTGCCGATCAGCGAGCACCCGTACGACCCGTCCTGGGGCTATCAGACGACCGGTCTCTATGCGCCCTCGGCACGGTTCGGTGAGCCGGCGGGCTTTGCACGCTTTGTGGACGGGGCTCACCGCGCGGGCATCGGCATCATCCTGGATTGGGTGCCTGCTCATTTCCCGACCGACCAGCATGGCCTTGTCCGCTTCGACGGCACCGCCCTTTACGAGCATGAGGACCCGCGGCTTGGCTTCCATCCCGACTGGAACACCCTGATCTACAATTTCGGGCGGCGGGAAGTGCAGAGTTTTCTCGTCAACAATGCGCTGTTCTGGGCCGAGCGGTACCACGTTGATGGGCTGCGCGTGGATGCCGTCGCATCGATGCTCTACCGGGATTACTCGCGCAAGGCGGGCGAGTGGATCCCCAACCAGGAGGGGGGGCGCGAGAACTGGGAAGCGGTGGAGTTCCTGCGGCAGACCAACCGCGCGCTCTACGGTCAGCACCCCGGTTTCATGACCATCGCCGAGGAATCGACCGCCTGGCCCGGCGTTACACAACCCGCTTACGAAGGCGACGGGAAGGGGCGTGAGACGGCGCTCGGCTTCGGCTTCAAGTGGAACATGGGTTTCATGCACGACACGCTGCGCTACATGGCGCGCGATTCCGTGCACCGGCGCTATCATCACGAAGACCTCACCTTCGGCCTGATGTATGCCTTCTCGGAAAACTACGTGCTGGCGCTCAGCCACGATGAGGTGGTCCACGGCAAGGGCTCGCTGATCAACAAGATGAGCGGGGACGAGTGGCAGAAATTCGCCAACCTGCGGGCCTACTATGCCTTCATGTGGGGCTATCCCGGCAAGAAGCTGCTGTTCATGGGGCAGGAGTTCGCACAGCTGCGGGAATGGAGCGAGGACCGGGCGCTCGACTGGGACCTGCTCTCGGTGCCGGCGCATGAAGGAATGCGCAATCTGGTGAAGGACCTGAACCGGGTCTACCGCACCCGGCCTGCGCTGCACGCTGGCGATTGCGACCCGCAGGGGTTCGAGTGGCTGGTGGTCGACGACAAATCCAACTCGGTTCTCGCATGGCTGCGCAAGGCGCCGGGCGAGAAGCCCGTGGCGGTGATCGCCAACATGACGCCCTCCATGCACGCCGGCTACGATGTTCCCCTGCCGCTCGATGGAAGGTGGAACGAGATACTGAACAGCGACTCAATCCATTATGGCGGCACAGGCAAGGGCAACCTTGGACGGGTAGAGGCGTTAGACGGCCGCGCGACCGTCACACTGCCGCCGCTTGCTACGATAATGCTGGAATACGCGGGATGACGCTAATCGTTGAAAGGCTTCCTCTTTCCCGTCGTTCCTGCTTTGATGAACAAGCGAGGGCACGCAGCGGCATCGAGCAGTTTAGAAACAACGGAGAGACATGAAATGAGACCAGCTTCCGGCTCGCCGCTCGCGCGCGATGCCATGGCCTATGTACTGGCCGGCGGTAGAGGCAGCCGCCTGAGGGAGCTGACCGACAATAGGGCCAAACCGGCGGTCTATTTCGGAGGCAAGGCCCGTATCATCGATTTCGCGCTTTCCAACGCGATCAACTCGGGCATTCGCCGCATCGGCGTGGCCACGCAGTACAAGGCCCATAGCCTGATCCGCCACATGCAGCGGGCCTGGAACTTCATGCGCCCCGAACGCAACGAGAGCTTCGATATCCTCCCGGCCAGCCAGCGCATTTCGGAATTGCTCTGGTACGAGGGCACGGCCGACGCGGTGTACCAGAACATCGACATCATCGAGGCTCACGCGCCCAAGTACATGGTCATCCTGGCCGGCGACCACGTCTACAAGATGGACTACGAGTTGATGCTCCAGCAGCACGTCAACTCGGGCGCCGACGTTACCGTCGGCTGCCTGGTCGTGCCGCGGATGGAAGCTGTGGCCTTCGGGGTCATGCATGTCGATGAGCAGGACCGCATCACCGCCTTCGTGGAGAAGCCGGCGGATCCTCCCGGCATTCCGGGGCAGGAGCACCTGGCACTGGCCTCCATGGGCATCTACGTGTTCAACACCGACTTCCTTTTCGAGCAGCTGCGCCGGGACGCCGCCGATCCCGACAGCAAGCGCGACTTCGGGGGGGACATCATCCCCTACATCGTGAAGCACGGGAAGGCGCAGGCGCACCGTTTCACCGACAGCTGCATCCGCGCGGCCGAGGAGATCGGCGAGTACTGGCGTGACGCAGGTACGCTGGATGCCTACTTCGAAGCCAACCTCGACCTGACCGACACCGTGCCGCAGCTCGACATGTACGATCGGGATTGGCCCATCTGGTCCGATGCCGTGGTGGCGGCCCCTGCCAAGTTTGTCCACGATGAGGAAGGACGTCGTGGTCATGCGATCTCCTCCCTCATCTCGAACGACTGCATCGTATCGGGAGCTCTGGCCCGCCGCTCATTGTTGATGACAGGCGTGAAGATGGGAAGCTTCTCCAGCGCGGAGGAGGCCGTCATACTGCCTTATTGCAACATTGGCCGGGGCGCACGTCTGAAGCGGGTCATCATCGACTCCGGCGTTCGCATTCCGGAGGGCCTCGTCGTCGGCGACGATCCGGAACTGGACGCCCGGCGCTTTCGTCGCACCGAAAATGGGGTGTGCCTGATCACCAAGCCCATGATCGACCGGCTGGAGCTGTGACGGTCGCATGCCGTTGAAGGTCCTGTCGGTGGCTTCCGAGGTGGTGCCGCTCGTGAAAACGGGCGGTCTGGCCGATGTGGTGGGGGCGCTCCCCGCCGCCCTCGCAGGCCATGGCGTGGAGACCACGACCCTGGTGCCTGGGTATCCTGCTGTGCTGGCGACTCTTGGCAGGCGGGCAAAGGCTGTTCACGCCTGGGATTCCCTCCTCGGCACGCCGGCGCGGTTGCTCACCGGCGAACTGGAAGGGGGGCATCCCCTGCTGGTGCTCGATGCTCCCGCCCTCTACGCGCGTGAAGGTGCGCCTTACACCGATGCGGCAGGGCGGGACTGGGGTGACAACTGGCAGCGCTTTGCCGCTCTCAGCCGTGCTGCGGCGGATCTGGCGGGAGGAGCCATGTCCAGGCGCGGCAAGCCTCTGGGCTATGACCTTTTGCACGCGCATGACTGGCAGGCTGCACTGGCTCCGGCGTATCTGCGCTATGCCCCTTTCAGCGGCCGGGCTGTCCCTTCCGTCATTACGGTCCACAACATCGCCTTTCAGGGCTGGTTCGGCGCTGAGGTGTTTCCGCAACTCGGCCTGCCGGGGGGGGCCTGGGCGCTGGACGGCGTGGAGTACCATGGCGGCGTCGGGATGTTGAAGGCGGGCCTTGCAAGCGCCGACGCGGTCACGACGGTAAGCCCGACCTACGCCCGGGAAATACGATCCGCCGCGTTCGGGATGGGACTTGAGGGGCTGGTGGTCTCGCGCGGGGCGGACGTCCATGGCATTCTGAATGGCATTGACGAGCAGGTTTGGAACCCGAGCACGGACAGGACGCTTGCCGCCCGCTACTCCCATCGCACCCTTGACAGGCGCCGCAGCAACAAGCGTGCACTGGAGGCGGAGTTCGGCCTTGAGGAAAGCGACGGGCCTCTCTTCATCGCGGTGACCCGACTCACCTGGCAGAAGGGGATGGACGTTCTGGAGGAGGTCCTGGATCACCTCGTCGGTATCGGCGGTCGCCTTGCCTTGCTCGGCTCCGGGGACATAGCGCTCGAGCGCAGCCTGATAGAGGCGGCGGGCCGGCACCCCGGCAGGATCGGCGTTCGGATCGGCTATGACGAGGCGCTGTCGCACAGGATGCAGGGCGGCGGAGACGCCATTCTCATTCCCTCGCGCTTTGAACCCTGCGGCCTGACGCAGCTTTACGGCCTGGCTTACGGTTGCCTTCCCATCGTCGCCCGCACCGGTGGGCTCGCGGATACGGTTATAGACGCCAATCCGGCGGCTCTCGCGGCAGGTTGCGCTACCGGGGTGCAGTTCGACAGCGTGACCTATGATGCCGTAGCGGCAGCCCTGACCCGCGCCGTTCAACTCTACGCCCAGCCGGCGCTTTGGCAAAAGCTTCAGCGCAACGCCATGAAGTGCGACTTCGCCTGGCGAGCGAGCGGGCAGGCCTACGCGGAACTGTACAAGGGGTTGCTCGCCTGATGGCCTTGGGCGCAAGGGTGGAGGGGGGAAATACTCACTTCGCCGTTCGCTCACCGCATGCGGATATGATCTGGTTGTGCCTGTTTGGCAGCAAGGGCGAGACGCGTCACCCGATGGTGCGGGATGGTGCCGAATGGAGCCTGACCTTGGCTGGCGATCTTTCCGGCGAGCGTTACGGCTATCGCGCAGCGGGAGAGTGGGCGCCGGAGCGCGGGCGCTGGTTTGATCCATCCAAGCTTCTTGTGGACCCGTATGCGGTGCAACTGGACCGGCGGTTTCAGCAAAATCCCGGCCTTTCCGGGTTCGGGCAGGACACCGCCCCGATAGTCCCCCGCGCGGTGGTGCAAGCGCCGATGCCCTGCTCTGCCGTTGCGCCGCCGCACTTCACTCACGGCGGCCTGATCTACGAGATCAATGTACGCAGCTTCACCATGCTGCATCCGGATGTTCCAGAACAGATGGGTGGGACCATTGGCGCGCTGGCTCACCCGTCCATATTGGCGCACCTGCGCAAGCTGAAGATCATGGCGGTTGAACTGATGCCGATCGTCGCCTGGATCGATGAGCGGCATCTCCCGGCGCTCGGGCTCGTGAATTCCTGGGGTTACAACCCCGTCGCGATGATGGCACTTGATCCGGGTCTCTGCCCTGGAGGTGTCGCGGAACTGCGCGACACGGTCGCCACCCTTCACGCCCACGGCATAGGCGTCCTGCTGGACTTGGTGTTCAACCATTCCGGCGAAAGCGACAGCCTTGGCGGTGTCCTGTCGCTGCGGGGGCTCGATGACGCGATGTACGCCCATGCAGCCGATGGAGGGCTCATCAACGACACGGGCTGCGGGAATACGCTTGATTTCGGTAATGGCGCGGTTCGGCGGCTGGTGCTCAATACACTTCGGCATTTCGTGAAGCACTGCGGCGTCGACGGGTTCCGGTTCGATCTGGCACCCGTGCTGGCCCGTGGGCCTGACTTCGACCCCGCCGCCCCGATCTTTGCGGAAATCGCGCAGGACAGTCTCCTTGCTGACCGCATCATGATCGCAGAGCCATGGGACGTCGGGCCGGGCGGGTATCAACTTGGCCGTTTTCCCCCCAACTGGCTGGAATGGAATGACCGTTTCAGGGACGACGTGCGGCGGTTCTGGAGAGGGGACGGGGGCGTGGGCACGCTCGCCACCCGCCTGGCCGGCTCCAGCGACATCTTTGGCTCACAGGCCGTGGGCAGCCCTTGCCGCTCCGTCAACTTCCTTGCTGCCCATGACGGGTTCACCCTTGCGGACACGGTGTCGTACCAGCAACGCCACAACTGGGCCAACGGCGAAGCCAACCGTGACGGTCACAGCGAAAATTTCAGCTGGAACAACGGTGCCGAGGGAGAAACCCAGGATCTCGCCGTGCTTCGCGCGCGCCGGGCTGATGTGAAGGCTTTGCTTGGCACGTTGTTCGCCTCGGTGGGAACCATCATGTTGACCGCCGGCGACGAATTTGGCCGAACGCAACACGGCAACAACAACGCCTATTGCCAGGACAACCCCCTCACTTGGCTGGACTGGCGTGATCGCGACCAGGAGCTGGAAGATTTTGTTGCGGCCTTATCGGCGCATCGCTCAGAGCGCCTGGGAAGCTACGCCCGCTTGCCGGAACCCGTCGTGTGGCTACGACAGGATGGGAACGAGATGTCCTACGAAGATTGGGAGCACCCTGGCGCAGGATGGCTTCACTGCAGGAGCCTCGCACAGGATGCCTGTTACGACGTCTCCATTGATCGTTTTACGCGGAAGGTCACATTCAGCTGACAGCAGTTTGCTCAAGCCGGAGCGAGCCATCGGTCAGTAGACGCCTCTGGAGCCGATGACGGCAGGAACGGTCCGCAGGCAGATGCCGAGATCGTACAGTGTCGATTTACGCCGGGCGTAGAACGCATCAAGCCGCACGCGTGCTTCGTAGGAAACTTCGTTGCGGCCGCTTACCTGCCACAGGCCGGTGAGGCCCGGCCGGACCGAGCAGTATGCACCGAAGCGGCTGCCGTAGCGCTCAATCTCCCCCTCGATGATAGGGCGAGGCCCCACGATGCTCATGTGGCCCATCACGATGTTGAAGAGCTGCGGCAGTTCATCCAGACTGCTTTTCCGCAGGATCGTGCCGATTTGTGTGATGCGCGGATCACGACGCAGCTTCTGGTCGCGGTCCCATTCCGCTTGGGCCTCTGGGCAGGTCGCCAGCAGCTCATGCAAGGCGTCCTGTGCGTTGACGACCATTGTCCGAAATTTCAGGCAGGGGAATAGCCGACCATCCCGGCCGACACGCTGCTGCACGAAAAGCACCGGGCCGGGTGCCGACACTTTGATGACCAGCGCCATTAGGATGAGCAAGGGTAGAAAGACAAGGATAGCGACCAGCGCCACCGTCACGTCGAAGGGACGTCCTAGCAAAGGCTGAACTCGCCTCGTGGCATCCAGCCCGGCTTGAAGGTTCGCTGCGCCGTCACGGTTCGCAATCACTGACAGATGATGCGGCTTACGCTTCAGGGGAGAGCGACGAGGAGTGACAGATGCCTTCGCCTCTGCGTTCTCGAAATGCCGCGACACAGCTTCCATTGATCCACCCGCAAGAACGATACCGGATATTCGTTGAGCCTCCGGTCTTGGTTGATGACATGGTAATGAGTGTTAAGAGGTCGTCAATAAGGGTATGTTTCGATGCGGTGTGACTATTTGATCCGATTGCAACCAGTTAATCGGAAATTGAGGTGGATGTTTGAAACGACAGAGGTTGATTGGCCGCGGTTTCGCTACATTCATTATTTCGTCCGGTCGACGGCTGCCAAAATTTAATCCTTCACGGTGGACCAAAAAGGCTTCCCCGCACCTCGCGATCGGAGCACCCTTCAGAGGTGCACAGTACAGGCGCAGTCCGAATCGCGATCTCAAGACGTCGTCTGCCGGAAGCGACAAGGCAAGGCGCAAGCCCATCAGCCTTCCCGGAACGAACGGGCAAGCTGATCAGTGAGCGGCTTGAGGATATAGTCAAGCATCGTGCGGCTATTCGTCTGAATGAAGGTCTCGACCGGCATGCCGGGCCGCAGCTTCAATTCGCCCAGCTTCTCCCGCTCACCCGCGTTCAGTTTCACCCGGACGCGATAGTAGGCGCTGCGCGTCGCTTCGTCCTCTACCCGATCGGCAGAAACATGTATCACAGTGCCGGCGAGTTCGGGCGTGGTCCGGGACGAAAAAGCACTGAAGCGGAGCCTCGCGTTGAGTCCTTCACGAACCTGATCGATGTCGGCGGGAGAAACGGTGGCTTCCACAACCATGGCGTCATTGTCCGGCACAAGCTCCAGGATTGTCTGTCCCGGAGGAACTATGCCGCCGACCGTCCGGACGGCGAGCTTGTCGATGGTGCCTGACTCAGGCGCACGAATAATGGATCGCTCATAGCTGTCGTCCGCCGCAACCTGCGCGCGGCGAAGTTCGCTGATGCGGGTCAGTACATCCATCAGTTCCGCAGCGGCGGAGCTTCGTGCATCGGCTTCCAACGAGGACATCTGCAAACGGAGCTCGCGAATGCGGGCTCGACCGGAAAGAACGGCTTCCTGCGCGCTGCGAACCTCGGACGTCAGGCCTGAAGCGGACCGTTCAAGGGCATTGAGGCGGTCCAGCGTGGTGTACCGCTTCTCGTAGAGCTTGCGCGTTGCCGCGAGTTCCTCATTGATGAAATTGGCTTGGCTGGCGTAGCTCGTCGCCTTGCTTCGCGCGCTGGCGACGTCCGCGTCCGTCTGGCCGATCCGCTGGGTGAGCTGTGCAGCCATGGAGCGCCGGGCATCGATTCGAAGATGGAAAACCCTGCGCTCCTGTTCCATGAGCGATGCAACGTTTCTATCGGCTTGCTGACGTAACAGGTCGGCTGGAAAGGTGATCGTTGTGGCCCCGTCCCGTTCGGCCGTGAGCCGTGCCGCGCGGGCGAGCAGCTGAAGCACATTTTCGCCTGTGTAATTGGCGTTCGCGCTGCTTACCTTGGAGTCCAGCCGGATCAGTGGTTGACCCTTGCGCACATGATCGCCGTCGCGAGCCATTATTTCCGCCACGACGCCGCCCGATGGATGACCAATTTGCTTCACGTAACTAGCGACGGTGACCTCGCCAGGCCCCATTACGGCGCCGGTAATCGGCAGAAGAGCAGCCAGGCCACCAAGACCAAGCACCAGGGCTCCACACAGCCAAAGGCCAAGGCGCACATCGCGCCGCAGACTGCGCTCCGGATCGTAGCGGACGGAGGCAGGCGAGAGCGCAGAAAAGGCGGGCTGCATGATGATCTCGTCAGGCACAGCGCCTACTCGCCAAGATGTTCCGGGGCGCGTTGCGGCGGAGGTGCGAAGTTGATGCGCTTCAGCATTTCCGCGCGCTCTCCCATCTGCAGCATGTGTCCGTCAGCCATGATCAGGATGTGATCGGCCTGCGCAAAGACGGCAGGGCGATGGCCCACGATCACCACGATCGCGCCCCGCTCCTTCGCGGCAGCAATTGCCGCAAGAAGGGCATTTTCCCCCGCAGCGTCCAAGTTGGAGTTCGGTTCGTCCAGCACGATCAGGAAGGGATCGTCGTAGAGCGCGCGAGCAAGAGCGATGCGCTGCTTCTGGCCCCCCGACAGGCCTCCGCCGTTCGCGCCGCCCAGGACGAAGCCGTAGCCTTCTGCGAGGGACACGATAATATCATGCACATCGGCAGCTTTCGCAGCGGCGATCACCTTTTCCGACGTCGCTTCAGGATCAAAGCGGGCGATGTTATCGGCGATGGTGCCTTCAAACAGCTCTATAGCCTGGGGAACATAGCCTATGTCACGGCCTAGATGTTCGGGATCCCACTGCTCCAACGAAGCGCCGTCGAGGCGCACCGCCCCTCGCAGCAGGGGCCATGCCCCCGTTATGGCTCGTATGAGAGAGGATTTGCCCGAACCACTGTGACCGATAACGGCCAGGGCTTGGCCGGCGGACAAGCGAAAGGACACACCGGTCGCAGTGATCTTCTGGCGCCCCGGTGGCCCGCAAACCACCTCTTGCACCTCGAGGGACCGGCTGGGGCGAGGCAGAGGCATCGGCGGTTCTGCAGGTTTTATCTTGCCCAGCAGGCTCATCAGGCGTCGCCATGCCTGCCCGGCTTCTATCATCGGCTTCCATTGCGCGATCGCTTGTTCGACCGGCATCAGCGCACGGGCGCTGAGAATGGAGCCGGCAATTATCACACCGCCAGTTGCGTCGTTGTCTATGACCAGGAAGGCGCCGATGGCCAGCACGAACGATTGCAGGAAGAGGCGAAAGGCCTTGCCGACAACCTGTGTACGGCCTGACACGTCGGCGAGTTCATCGTGAGCCGCAATCAGGTTGAGGCTGACTGCTGCCCAACTGGCGCGCCATCGGCCACTCATGCCCAGCACGCGCAGCACTTCGCTGTTCCGGCGAACATCCTCAGCTATCGTGAAACGCGATCCCGCGATGGCGGCCGCTCGCAGGGCGGGCTGACGGGTGCGTCGATCACCGACCAGCATCAGGGTTACGATTACGAGCACCCCTGCGAGCGTGGCTACTCCGAGAGCCCAGTGGAACAGCATAAGGATCGCCAGGAACAGAACGACATAGGGAAGGTCCAGCAAGGCCAGAGGCCCGGTGCCGATGATGTACGAGCGAACAAGGTCAAGATCACGGACCGGTGCTGATCCAGACGGCAGCGGACCGACTTCCCGCTCGTAGCGACTGATGATGTCATAGAGCCGACTGCAAAGCCTCTGATCCGCCTTGGCACCGGCATGAAGCAGCACTCGGGAGCGGATAAGATCGATAGAACCCTGGAACAGGTAAGCGACGGTCACCATCAGCAGCAGCCCTGCCAGCGTCGCACCGCTCCGGCTGGCGAGAACGTCATCGTAGACCAGCAGCATGAAGAACGATCCGGACAGCAGCAACACGTTGAACACCGCGCTGAAGATCATGACAGGCCAAAGCACAGGCAGCGCGATCGACAGCATGCCGCTGATCTCCGGGGAGAGCTTGTCCTGACTGAAAAGCATTCAGCATATCCCGATGAGAGTGGAGGAAGCGGTGCTGCGAGGAGCCAGCGCAATCGGAAGAAGGTTCGCACTGCTCCTCATGGCCGCTCGAACTCGGAAGGCATTTCGTGTCCCTCCTCCGGGGATTGCTCGACGGTGACGGGTGTCGGGTTGAAGCTGTCGCTGTATGTGATTGCATCCAGCACTTCGATGGCCGGTCCAGTCGGGAACCCCATCCAGCCTGGAGTGGTGTAAGCTTTGGGGCGAAATTCCGCAGCTTCTCCGGCGAACGTCTCGATGCGGAGTTGGCCCATGGTGCCTAACAGCATGGCGTGCTGGATGTACAATTGCGCTTCGGCCTGAGCCTGCGCTTGTTGCGAGTTCAGCAGATCACGTGCCGTATCCAGAAGGTCGAGCGAGGTTATCTGCCCATCAAGCTGCTGCTGCTGTGCGCCTTGGAAGGCTAGATCCGCAGAAGACACGGCCCGGGCATAGGCTGGAAGCGCGCGGCGAGTAGCGGCTAGCTGATCCCAGTAGGTTGCGATATCCTCCCGCACATCGCGGATCGCCTGCTGAAGCTGCTGGTTTGCGCTGTCCGCAATCTGTGCAGCCTCCCGAACGCGGGAGGACAAAAGGCCGGAAGAGTAAAATGGAATCGTAAGCCCAGCCTGAACCTGAAGCGTGACTTCACTGGGATCTCCATGCTCAATCGTCAGAGGCGTGCGGGCGAGGCTTCCCTGAAAACTGACATAGGGACGCGTGTTGCTGCGGGCCTGTCCCAGTCGAGCCTGAGCGGCGACTAGATCATAGCGCGCCGACTGTAATAAGGGACTGGATTGGACGCCCTGAGTTTGAGCCTCTTCGAGCGTGCGGGGAAGCGGCGGCAGTTGCGGAAGCGGGGCCAGATTCTCGGGATAACGGCCCACGACATTGCGGAAGCGATTGCGGCTGGACAGCAAGGCTCCTTGCGCAAGATCGAGTTGGGCCTGTCCGCTGAAAATGCGTGTCCGCGTTTGCTGGAGATCCGTTTCGGTTGCATAGCGCGCTGCGTAGCGGGCATCGATCTGATCAAGTTGCGCGGTCAACTGGCCGAGATTGGAGCGCGCGATTGCGACGAGTTTCTCGTCCCTCAACACTGAGGCGTAGGCGATGATGATGTTGGCCATCAGGTCCTGCTCTGCAGCCTGCAGGTCCGCGACCGAGGATCCGTAATCGGCCGCCGCCAGGCGCCGTTGGGCCGTCAGACGGCCGAATGTGAACAGTGGTTGATCGAGCGTCAGGGACAGCACCGGCGTGAAGCCGTCCTGTCGCAGAACGGTCGCACCATTCTGTCGCACGCGCCGCGCTGCATAGCCGTAGCTGGCATCGGCATTCAGAGTGGGACCGAACTGCGCATGCGCTTGACCTACCCTTTCCTGGGCAGCGCGACTGGACGCGCGGCTTGCCTCTACCGCCGGGTTTCCGCGGCAGGCCTCTGCAATGACATCCGCCAGCGTTTCGGCTGCTGCCGGCACACTGATGAGCATGAGGGCAGGGCAGAAGCAAAGGATGCGTCGCCCCAGCGGCTGCGCGGAAAGTATGATTGAATTCCACTGCCAATGTCCGCAGACCTGCCTGCTTGGCTTCAACCTCGACAAGCCAGCGAGGCGCGGACGGGCACGCATGGAGACGGCAGACACGGCTGCGTGCTTGTTCATCATGAGGCCCGCGAAAGGTCACCCTGGAAGGTGATCCAGCGGCGGTTCTTGTCAGAAATACATTCGCCGTTCGTGGGTCTGTTAAACCGCAGGCAATCCCAAAGCACCACCTCCACACCGGTGCGGCTGTCGCGCACATAGAGAAACGCCACGGTGCGGATGATGGGTGCTTCGGGGGAGCCGAACGCCCCCGAACGCCGATCCCATCCGACAATCTTGCAGTAGATCTGTCCGGCGCAGGTTTCGAGTCCGGCGAGGGCTAGGCGCCCACCGTCGCCGCCGCCGTCCACGAGGATAAAGTGGTCTCCTTCGCGCGGGGCCAGCGTTTCACCGACGGGCTGGCTTAATCCAACCATTTGCTTCGTCTCTGAAACTGCAGAGGAGATGCCACGCCGATGCGCCGGAGAGAGGGATTGAAGTTTTGGCTCGAAGCTCTCCTGCCCAACGTAAAGTGCCCTGAACGCCGATTGACGGCCCCATCGTCCTTGCCATCGGAAAAACAGGTGAGTGCCGATTTGGGCTATCTTGTCGAGTTTGGTGCTCCAGTAGGGATGAACCCAGTCGGTGTGATAGTGCGTCGCCATGCCGACCGGAGGGTATGTCTCACCCCGGAGAAAGGATGCCGCGGTTTCACGCGCGCGGTGCCATGCACCTGCCGAGGGAATGCGGGCCAGGGCGCCGTCGCACGTGAAGGTAAACTGGCAACCGGAGCTGCGCTCCGCTCCCTGGTAAACGACGCCGCAAACCGAGTGGGGAAAGGCGGGGTGCCGCACCCGATTGAGGACGACCTGCGCAACCGCTGCTTGACCGGTGCGGTCGTCGCCCGCTTCGTAAAGCACTGCGCTGGCGAGGCAATCGAGCGCGCGCGTGTAAGCAGCGTCCTGTCGCTGGATGCGGAACGGTGCGGGGCGATCAATCCCGGTTGGGCTAAAAGGGACGGCTGCGTTTAAGGCGAGCGCCTTCTCTCGATTCAGAGGTGGGGGAGAATCGGAACTTGTCAGCGCAGTCGGGTCGGGCGGGGATAGGGCCAGCGCCGACTTCTGCAATGCCGTATGGCGGAAAGGCGGCACACCCCCCGTCACGAGTTTTGACGATGCGTGTTCAAGGCAGGAGCCGGTCAAAACAATGCTGAGAAAAGCTGCTGTGAACAGCCACACGAAACGGGCGATGGCGAAGCGGGTGGCGATCACCTCATCTTCGCAGTTTCCTTCCTCCCGCTGTGTTTCGCCTTGTAGGGCGGCCGAGGGCAGGCTCCTCATCGCGCCAACGTGAAGGAAAGGAGGCCAGCGACCTGCGAATAGGAGTTGAACGGCGCCGTTCCGACAGCCGTTCGACGAACAACGCCGAGACTAGCGTCAAACGAGAGCCAGCGGTTCACCCGCAAACGCGGTCCGCCTCTCAGCTCCCAGCGGCGGCCTGAGTAGTTTACCTTCGCATAGTCTTCCAGGCTGAAGCTCGCCGATCCGATCCATGACAGACTGCGCCGCATCTCGTATTCGACTTTAAGCTGAGCATTCGTCAGCGTGACGGTTCCCACCAGGTTGTATGGATTGATAGTATTGCTTTGCTCTACGAACCCGCGGAATGCCAAAGTCCGGGTTGGAAAATACCTGAGGTCGGCGGATACCGCGAGTCCCTGTACTGATCCAAGTGCCGGGTTGCGGAAGTCATAGGCGCGATAGCCCAGGCCGACCTGAGCGAGCAGTGCGCGGCTCACTTCGTATCGGATCCCGGCGGTCATGACGTAATTGTCGGCGTCACGGTCTCCCACTCTGGGAGAATGCTCATAATCGAAGTGCTTGTACTCTCCCGAGCCATAAATGGAGGTACGGCTGCTGACTTCGTACGCAAGACGAGCCTGTGCACCGAGCCGGTCTAGATTTCGGAGGCGTTCATTCGGCCCCAGAGCGGGGGCGGTAGCAACATCGTCATACCGCAGGCGCACGCCGCTCACTTCTGCGCTGATTTGAAGTCGGTTGAAGCGAACTTGGCCGATGGTTGATCCATGGGTGACACCGCGCATCAGGGGGGCTCCGCGCAGAAGATCGTTTTCTGCGGTTCCGCGTTGAACAATTTCACGCCGGAAGCCGAACGCGGCCGACAACGAGCCTTTGCTCTCATCCCCGAGTGCTCCTGCTGCCTCCAGCGAGTATTCGGAGGTATTCTGGTCCTGCAGATTGAAGTAGCGGCTGAGGCGTGCACCGCCATCGAGCGAAAGGCGACGGGTGCCATCTTCGTGCTGGATCCGCACGCGTGGTTCTATCACGAACGCGAGGTCGGCCTTTTTGGAGTGTGCACGGGCAAAGACATTGTCATCTGCGCGCAGGCCGAACGTGACGGAAGGCAAAGCATCAAGGCCGGCGAAATTGTAGCCGATCGGATCGTAGTCGGGCAGGGCCCGGCGACCCGGCACGTCGTCAGGCTCATTCATCGGGAGGGCTGTGGTCTGCGCCGTGGCTGCCTGGGGCCAACCTAGGGGCAAAGACCATAGCGCAAGCAGTCGTAAGCGCCTGCTTCGGCAGCCTGCGACTTTGGTCGGTGAGGCCGCAACACGTGAATTGAGCAAGCCGCGCATCGCTTAGAACCGCCGCTCAAGGATGCGAATGGTGTCGCCGGGTTGAACGGGTGTCGTGCCGTCCAGGCGGTATAGGATTTCGGCCTTCCCGTCCTTGTGCAGTATATAAACGCGTCGATCATCTGCGCGATAGGTGAAACCCTGCGCCTTTGCGACCGAACTGAAAACCGTCAGACCTTCGACGAAAGGGTACTCGCCTGGTTTGTTCACTTCTCCCAGAATATAGTAAGGGCGCAAGTTGAGGACATCGATCGACACGCTCGGCTTGTCTATGTAGCCCCTGCTCAAGGCTGTAGTCAGGCGTTCCGCAAGATCGGATGTGCTGAGCCCTTTCGCGGCAACGGCGCCAATCAACGGGAAGGCGATCATTCCGGTTCCGTCGACGAGATAGTCGCCGGTCAGCTTATCTTCACCATAGACGATGATGCGGAGCCTGTCTCCGGCACCGAGTGTATAGCGCGCGTCAGCCGCAGAAAGAGACAACTCCGGAAGTGCGTTCACACTGGTGCATCCCGGCACGCCGCAGATGAACAAAGCGGCAGAGACGATTTTTTTCCAAGATTGCATGCGCTCTTCTTTCGCCATGAGGCCGTTCCTTGATGCCTCACATTGACGCACTGATGCGGATGGTACAAAGAGGGAACAATCGGTTTTGGTGTTAAATTCACATCACCTCAGTCGCTGCGTCAGACCTGATTGGCAGGCTCGCACAAGTATTCGGCGTGGGCCTCCTGATTATTCAACGAATAGGATTGAACGAGAGGAGCAGTGCTCCCCTCGTTCAATGAGGTGATAAATTGCAGTCATATTGATGCTTGTTTTAATTGTAGAAGTTGTAGTCGCCGAGGACGAGTTGGTTGCTATTGATCGATCCAACTGCGATGATGTAGTCCAGCCCCGTATTGGTGGAGTGAATCGAGTAGAAGTGCGCAGTCGTGTCGCCGTCGGGATTTTCCGAGTTCTTGCCGTAGCCGACGAACGTCAGCGTGGAGCCTGATCCGAAGCCGTCGAGATAGAGGAAGTCGTTGTTGCCCGCTTCGTAGACGCCGGCTCCATGGAAGTCCCAGATGACGTCTTGTGCGTTGCTGATCGACCCCGTGGTGCTGGCCAGGTCCGCATTCATATCGGACAGCCGGATGACGAAGGCATCGCTGCCGCCGCCGCCGTACATATAATCAACGTCCTTACCGCCGGCGATCGCATCCTTACCGCTGGTGCCGCCAAGAAAATCGATCGCATCTGTGCCAATGCTGAATGCCATAGCTTCCTCCTACTGGTGCGAATATCTGCCGCCACTGACCACGCTGGTTTCAGCAACCTGATCCGGAAGTGTGCAGACCACCTCCTGGCCACGAATAAGGTCATCCGCGGCATCAGGTGTGTACAGGTAAAATCTTCGTCCAATCAATTTAGGAGAAATACGTCCTTTACGGCGGGATCAACTTTATTTGGCTGGAAACGGATTGATCATAGTCTTTATCGGCAGGATTTGGTGCGCCATGCCAAAGTTGAAGAACGGCTATTCAACGATATTGTCAGGAATTCAGGCGCAATGAGACGTGACGTGAAAAACACGACCAAAATGGGTCTTTCGTATCGCGGCCGGGTCTTAGGGAAATACCCGGCGGGCAGCCCTCTCGATCCGCGCATCACCCTGCGCCAGATTTTTACCGATGACTCCGAAGACGCTTGTTTCGGCTACGACGCCAAAGAACCGGGCTTTGGTGGCGGGCGATGAAACTGCTGCATCATCGGCCAAAGGTTCCAAACTTTGGTGACGATCTGAACGCGATCTTGTGGCCTGCGCTGGTCCCTTCCCTGTTGGGGGCCCTTAGCCAGGAGGCGGGTGATGATTCGGCATTCGTTGGGATCGGTACGATCGTCGGGATCGATCCCGGAGACGCGCAGTGCTTGCATGTATTTTCAAGCGGAGTTGGTTACACGTCGGTGGACGCATGGATTGGTCGTAGCGTGGAATATCACTGCGTCCGGGGACCGTTCAGCGCCAGAGTTCTTGGCCTCCCCGACAGCGCATCGCTTACGGATGGCGCCATTCTGACGCCCTTGATGTCGGAGTTTCACTTATCGGCCAGTACCGCTCGCGCCGGTACCATCGTCATCCCTCATTTCGAGACCGTCGCCTTTCCAGGCTGGCCGGCGGCAGCCAAAATGGCTGGGTTCGACCTTGTGGATCCTCGCCAAGCCCCGGCAGTGGTGATCTCCAGGATCGCTCAAGCAAAGCTGGTTCTCACCGAATCGCTCTATGGCGCCATTCTGGCGGACGCCTTTGGCGTTCCCTGGCGGCCGTTTGCAGTCTCACGCAATTTCTCCAAGGCTAAGTGGGCGGACTGGGCCGGGTCTCTGAACCTGCGGGTTGCGGTCGCTGTCGTTCCTCCGCCTGATGCCGTGACGCTTCTGCGTTACGGTAAGCCGCCTGAGCCGTTCGGCACGTTCTTCCCTCTCGATCTGGAAACCGCCTGCCGGGAGTTTCACTCACGCATTGCTCCGCCTCGGTCGCAGGGCTGGATGAAGACAGCGGGAAAGGGCGTCCTTGGACGGCTACCGGCCGCGCGCAAACTGATCGGCTTCAGCGCTGCGCGAACGGCGGAAGCCTTGACCAAACTGGCTGAGGGCGCCCCCCTTCTGAGCGATCCCGCAAAGCGGGAGGATTTGCGCAGTGCGATGCTCGCCAGGCTGGATGCGCTGGCGAAACGGCATGGCGCGTCGCTTGCCGTAGCCTGAACTCCGGCCACCGCAGGACGCCATGATCGCAAGATCGATCGCTCCACAGTGTTTTGTACCTAGGTTTGCCGGTATGCCGTACGCTGCGCACTCGCTCGCCACATTCGCTTCTTGCTCGATCGGGGCATCCGCAGTCCTTTGAAGGGGATGGCTCCTTGGCGCCGTGGTGAGTGGCGGCTTGCGGGCGGCAGCAAGCGTTCTGGTCACACGCCTCATGTGAGGGCCTTGCGAATCCGGATACATGGATATCGGATGCAACTGATGTTGAAGGTGTAGCGTGAAGCCTCCTAGCTTTCGGCCGGAATTGCCGGTCGGCGGCAAGGGGGGATGGCCTTGAACAAGAATGTGTCGATCTTCCTGGAGGCGCTTCGGCTTTTCGCAGCGCTGCTGGTTTTCGTGGGCCATGCGGGATCGGTTTTCCAGATAGAGCTACCCTCTCTTGTCGGCCACAGCGCGAAAGAGGGCGTGGCGATCTTCTTCGTTCTGTCGGGGTTTGTCATCGCTTTCGTAACTCAGGAAAAGGAGCCGAATTGGAGAGCCTTTGCGAAGGCGCGGGCGCTTCGAATGTACTCGGTGGTGCCTCTTGCCGCAGCGGTGCTGATTGGCTGCTTTGTTTTGGGATCGACTGTAAACCCGGCTCTTTACGCGGCTGGAGCGGGCGGCGGTGTTGCGGGAGATCCGCCGAGCGGCTGGCTCTTGCTGCGATACGTCACGTTCACCAATGAGCTGTGGTTCGATAGGGGGATGATACAGACGGGAGCGCCCTTCTGGTCGCTTGCTTTCGAAGTGGCCTATTACATCGGGTTTGCAATCTGGTTCTATGGCCACGGCCGATGGCGCTGGGCAGGAATTGTCCTGTGGTTCCTTGTCTTCGGCCCGCGCGTCGCGCTTGCCTTTCCATTGTGGCTGATCGGCGCGGTGGCGTGGAAGGCTCTCGGGCGTCGTTGGCGTCTGAGCCCGATGTCCGGCGGAGTGGCTCTCGTTGCACTCGGCTTTGGAGGATTGGTCTGGCGGCGGTCGTACGCGACCGTTGCCATGCCGCTGTTTGAATGGTCCAGTATGCAGAAGCTCGCATTCAGTATGGGGTACTACGTCGTGCTATGCGGGCTTATCGCGGCAGCGATCGTGGTTTTTGCGGCGAGCGTGCCTGATCGAGATCTCTGGCCGAACTGGAGCAAGCGGGTCATCAGGTTCTGGGCCGGCGCCAGCTTCACCCTTTACATCGCGCACCTGCCCGTCATGGTGCTGCTAACGGCGCTCTGGCCAGAATGCGTCGGTTCTGCCCCGCGCGCCAGCGCCGCATCGGCAATCACGATCGTCGCGATGCTGTTCCTTGCGGAGTTGGGTGAACGAAGAAAGGGAGCTTACCAGAGAATATCTTTGGCCCTGCGGCCGGGCCTCAGAATGTCGCGCCAGCTCTAATGGCGGCCATGACGTGGCTCAAAATCTCGCAGTCAGATTGAAAGATCCATATCGGGTCCACCTGCCCTCCGTGGCGTTGGGGGCGTCTTGAAGGAAACGGCCTTTCGCGAGCAAAAGGCCATCCAGTTCCACCATGAGGCGTTTCGGCGCAAGCCAATAGCGGAGTCGCGCCTCCATCTGATGACCTGCAAACCGACCCGACTGACCGAGCGGATCCCGAACGCCTGTTGTGGAGAAGCTGTCTTCGCGGCTGGAGAGCCAGAGCGGACGATAGGCCGCAAACCCGTCCAAGCGTTTGTCTGGCGTGGCTTCGAGCCGCACACCGACGCTTTCCAGATTTGTCCGACCTACGGCGTTGTAAAGGCCCGACGGAGCAAGGTCCGCGCGACGCATTCCGAAGAGAGTGTCGAACCGGCCGTATTTGGCCTCTTTTCCATCTCCACTGGCGCGGTCGTATTCAATGGAAAGGCGCGGTTTCCACGTCGTGTCCCAAGTATAACCAAGGGCTGCGTGGACAAAGCTCGCGGCAACTTTCTGGCGCACCGCCGTCGAGGCCGTGGAGGTGCTGACGGAGCCGGTCTGATATAGCGCTTCGACCTCATAGTCGATTTTCCCAGTCCGAGCGTCGGCGAACAGACGACCGCCGAAGGTGTCCAGCGATCGGTCTCGCGTGGGATAGCCGGGTGCATCCTTCTCCCGCAGGTGGAAGTACGTGATCTCTGACATGGCAGAACCAAGCGTGCGCGCCTTGCTGATCTGCCCGCCCCAGAGCACCAGATCAAAGCTCTCCCTGTCGAGCCTGACCTTCGCGGACCTTAGATCCTCGAAAGTATCCGGCAATCGCGTCTGCGGTAAGGTATAGATCAGCGTCGCTTGCCAGCCTTGCCTTGTGGAAAGGTCAGCGCGCAAGCCAGTGTAGCTGCTGGTTGTGTTGCGGTAATCGTCCGCCGCGACGAGCCGTCGGGACCCGAGATTCAGCATCATCCGGCCCGCTGTCACTTTCAGGCGTGAACCATGGCCGACCGGGTTGTCGATTGTTCCGGCCAAGTACGCTTGAACGGGTTCGAACGCGTTTACTTCGCTGGTCGAAAGGGGGGTGCCGGTGCGCTCGCCCCAGACACGGCTGTCGTAGATTTCCACGGCGGCTTCAAGCCTGCCGCCGTGATAGCGGGCCGCCACGGTCGTCCGGGCGTTGAGTAGATCGTCCGTGGCGTTGAACCCGGCGCGCGCCTGGCCTCCAATGGCCTCGTACCTCAGTCGCATGGTTCCGGAGATCGAGAAGCCTTCAACGACCTCGTCAGCCAAGACAGGCGTGGCTCCAAGGATGCCCAAGACCGAGGTCGCCAAAAGGATGGGGCGGGACCACCTCACCGGATGTAACCAATCATAGGAACTCGCATGACGGTACTACAGTACCATGGTGGTAAGAAAGCCGTCCGCATGGACGCGGCTGCCCGGGAGGGAAGGGCGTATGTATGCCGCGCTCCCTATGCCGGGCGCAGTGCCTGCAATCAAGAATGCCGTCGCTCCTGCCCTGAAGAGCGAATCCGGTCAGCAATTCTGCCTATGCAGGAGGCAATTGCTTCGCCAGCTTTGCAATCAGTTCGCTGGAGCATGACGCATGTTTCGCCCCATCCAGGACGAGCGGATGCTCCGGCGTCAAAGTAGCCGCGCGGCGCCGTTCAGGGTCAAGCTCCAGCCAGGCCCGCACGGCGCCTTCAAGGCTAGTGACTTCCGGCAGGTCGTCGCTGCCCCGGAGCACATTTTCCAGCGCGGCGCTCATTCGCCAGTCGATCGCGGGGGCGGGCGTGGCCCCATTGCCGGCCGGCTGGGTCATCGCGGTGTCTTCCTCTTCTGCGTTTGAGCCGCCCGGCTCGATCGGAGCGAGGCAGCGGTGCATCAATTTCCATTCCGTAACGCAAGGCACAGGATTTGGTCGCCAGCGTCTGAGATATCTTTAAGGCTTCCCGAGGCGCCTCCAGGGTGACCATAGAGGCGCTCCGGAACTGTCTTACGTCCCCGGTGTTGCAGAGAAAAGGGGATTGCAGTGCCGCCAGGTCCGATATTCGACAACAGTTACGCGCGTCTTCCCGAACGGTTCTTCGCACGAGTGTCGCCCGCGCCTTTTACCGCTCCCCGGCTGATCAAGCTGAACGCGCCGCTGGCAAACATGCTGCACCTTGACGCCGACTGGCTGTCCGGCCCTGAAGGGCTGGCGTTCCTGTCGGGTCAGACAATAGCATCAGGTTCCGACCCGATTGCCACCGCCTATGCGGGGCACCAATTCGGCAACTTCGTTCCGCAGTTGGGCGATGGTCGCGCGATCCTGCTGGGTGAGGCGCTCGATCACGGGGGGCGCCGTTTCGACATTCAACTGAAAGGCGGCGGCCGTACTCCCTTCTCACGCGGAGGCGATGGCCGGGCGGCGCTGGGGCCGGTGCTGCGTGAATACATCGTGAGCGAATTCATGGCCGCGGTCGGCATTCCGACCACCCGGGCTCTGGCTGCCGTTGCAACGGGAGAGCCGGTCTACCGTGAAGCCATGCTGCCGGGCGCCGTTCTGGTGCGGGTTGCCTCAAGCCACATTCGTGTAGGAACGTTCCAGTTCTTCGCCGCCCGACAGGATACCCAAGGTGTAAAGGCTCTGGCGGACCACGTGATCAGCCGCCACTATCCGGAAGCGGCGGACGCAGAGGAACCCTACCGCGCCCTTCTGGATGCGGTGATCGCGGCGCAGGCGGGGCTCATAGCGCGCTGGTTGCTCGTGGGCTTCATCCACGGCGTCATGAACACGGACAACATGTCCGTCGCGGGTGAAACGATCGATTACGGCCCCTGCGCCTTCATGGACACGTATGACCCGGGCACCGTCTATAGCTCGATCGACCAGTTCGGTCGCTATGCCTACGGCAACCAGCCCAACATCGCGCTGTGGAACCTGACGCGCCTGGCCGAGACGCTGCTTCCGCTCCTTCACGATGATGAGGAGCGGGCGATATCCGCTGCCCAGGACGCACTTGGCGCTTTCGAGCCCCAGTTCACCGGCAGCTACCACGCCGGACTGATGAACAAGTTCGGCGCCCAGACCCTGCAGGAGGGCGATGCCGCATTCGTGAGCGCGGCCTTCACTGAACTTGCTCGGCACCAGGTCGATTTCACCCTGTTCTTCCGCGGGCTGTCATCGGCAGTGGAGCCGGGCGACGGTGATGAAAAAGTCCGCGAACTCTTCGTCGATCCGACGGCAGCGGACGCCGTTCTCGCGCAGTGGCGCGCCCGCCTTGCGCTGGAGCCGGAGGACGCTTCCTCACGAGGAAGGCGCATGGACGGCACCAATCCCGCCTTCATACCGCGTAATCATCGCATCGAGGCGGTCATCACGGCCGCCACCGACCGCGGTGACTTCGCGCCTTTCGAGGAACTCATGGCCGTCCTGTCGCGGCCCTTCGAGGACCAGCCCCAATTTGCCTCCTATGCGAACCCACCGCTGGAGCACGAACGTGTGCGCGCCACCTTCTGCGGGACTTGAATGAAGAAGATCGAAAACGGCGTCAGCCTGCAACCTTTGGCGGGCGGTCGCCCCCGGCAAATCATCCTGCTCCTGCACGGGTTCGGGTCGAACGGAAGCGACATGATCGCACTGGCGCCGTCGCTGCAGCAGAAGTTGCCGCACGCGCTCTTTCTGGCACCCCATGCGCCGGACCGCTGCGGAGGGGGAGGTTACCAGTGGTGGGCGCTGTCGAGCATAGCCCCTCGCGATCTGGCCGCCGGAGCGTTGATGGCCGCCCCCGCCGTCGACGCCTTCATAGATCGCAAGCTGAAGCAGTATGATCTCACCGAAGCCGATCTCGCGCTGATCGGCTTCAGTCAGGGCACGATGATGGCTCTGCAGGTCGGTTTGCGCCGCCCCCGGCCCGTCGCCTGTATCGTAGGGTATGCAGGCCTGCTGACAAGCACGGCGGACCTGCCTCACAATGACTGCCCCAGACCGCCGGTTCTGCTGGTCCATGGCTCGGCCGATCCGGTGGTTCCGGTGGCCGCAATGCATGCGGCCGAAAGCGAACTGCGCCGGCTCGGCGTCGACGTCACCACCCATGTGTCGCACGGGATCGGACATACTGTGGATCCGACGGGGCTGCGCCTAGGCGTGGAGTTCGTCAGCGCGGCCCTTGGTGCGTCGTCCCAGCCCGAGCGCGGCTGAACCGTCTGGATTCTAGGTGTCGTCGCCGAGGTTGAGGCCCTTCAGTGCAGCGAACGGACCCTGATCCTCGGGCGCACCGATGCCGGCCGCCTTCCGGGCCGCTTCGGCGTCCGGTCCGGTGAGGAACGGGTCGATGGCAAGGGCCAGGCTTTGCGCCACCGCTTCCCCTATGTCGAGGTGCGTGCCGTCGTACTCGATCTCGTCCAGTTCCTCAGCGGTCAGCTCGATCTCCTCATCGGGCGTGTAATCCGTCGCCTGGGGTACGAAGCGGAAGAACAGCGGTTCGTCGATCGAGACGGGAAGATCCTCGGCCGACACGGCGCAGGGCTGCACGATTTTCGCCTTGAGAGTTCCGCTGGCCTCCACCTGGAAGCCGCTCGCCCGGTCCTTGGTGGAGAGGTCGAGATCAGCAGTGAGGCTGTCTATGCGCACAAGGCCAAAGCGTTGGGCCAGCGCCGCGCGCTCAGCTTCGGTCGGAGCGAGGGAGACATGCTTCCCCTCGACCTGCCGCACATCGATAAGGCGGGAGAATTCAGGTGTCATCGTGCAATCCTTGCGGCAAGAAGGTCATCGTCGGAGAGCGCATCAATCTGCGCATGCAGCACACGGATTCGCCGGGCGAGGCCCGTGGTGTCAGCCCGGTCGTTCAAGGTGACGTTCCGCTGTATGGCATCGACCAAGACGTCGTCGCCCCGAGGCAAAGCCTCGCGAAGCGCGCCAAGGCGGCCGCCCAGCACGCTCATCAGCTTGCCCATGCGCTTTCCGACTACCAGATCGCCGACGCCGGACTGGCGAAGCTGGCCGTCCATGTCGTCCACGAACAGTTCGGCCAGTCGCGCAGCCGGGTTGATCAGCGTGTCGTCAGATCCCTTGTCCCGTTCCATGCGAAGCAGAATGAGGGAGAGGACCAGCGTCACCGCGTCGAAACGGCCGGCCACCGTGTCCGCGATGCCGCACTCGGCATACCAGGGCTTCTCGCGGGCAATTTCGACGACGCGGTGCCACAAGGGGCGCATGGCATCACGCGCCGCGGTGTCTTTGCCGAGGAGGCGGGTTATCAGAGACACGTCGGCAAAGGCCTTTTCGTTAAGGAGCAATTCAAGCGACCGGCCCCAACGCCCATTGCACGGGCGCTTGCGTGGGCTTAAGGCCTTAGGCGATATATGGGTATGGATGCGGCTGGCAATGGTCCTGCGGTCCGTACCTGCGGTTTGGAGTGTTGAAATGCGCAAGGTGGGTCTCAAGGTGGCGGCTGCAGGCTTCGCGCTGGCTGTAGCAACGCTGGCGAGCGGGTGCTCGTCGATCCGCGATCATCGTGGATACCTGGTTGACCAGACGCTGCTCGATTCGGTTCAGCCCGGCATCGACAACCGCGTGTCGGTGGAAAAGACCCTGGGGCGCCCGACATTCGAGAGCCAGTTCGGTTCCAAGGACTGGTATTACATCTCTCAGCAGGTGAAGACGCCGCCTTTCCGCAAACCGCGCACTGACAGCCAGGTGGTGCTTCGCGTCCGCTTCGACGCGGCGGACAACGTCGTCGGCATTGACAAGCGCGGCGTCGAACAGGTGGCGCGGATTGATCCTGACGGCCGGGAGACGCCGACGCTGGGCCGCAAGCGCAGCCTGATCGAGGATCTGTTCGGCAACATCGGCGCTGTGGGCGCGGGCGGCATGGGCCAGGCTCCGGTCGGGCCGGGGCCGAACGGCAGTTGATACCTCGCGCGGCGGTCGTTTTGAACGTCTGACTTGAACGAACCGGGGCGCGGCATATATCCCCGGCCATGAACAATGACGGGGCGAGCCACGGCCTCATCCAGTGGCACGGAACGACCATCATCGGCGTAAGGAAAGGCGGGAAGACCGTCATCGCCGGTGATGGGCAGGTCTCCATGGGCAACACGGTCATGAAGCCGAATGCCCGCAAGGTGCGGCGGATCGGGGAAGGCGGCAAGGTCATCGGCGGCTTCGCGGGCGCCACGGCCGATGCCTTCACTCTCTTCGAACGGCTGGAGCGCAAGCTGGAGCAATACCGCGGGCAGCTGATGCGCGCAGCGGTCGAACTCGCCAAGGACTGGCGCACCGACAAGTACCTGCGCAATCTCGAAGCGCTGATGATCGTGGCGGATGCCGAGACCCTGCTGGTGCTGACCGGCAATGGCGACGTGCTGGAGCCCGAAGGCGGGACGGACAGCCAGATCACCGCGATCGGATCGGGCGGCAACTATGCCCTGGCAGCGGCTCGCGCCATCGACGGCTACGAAGAGGATGCGGAGCAGATTGCCCGCAAGGCCATGCGCGTCGCCGCCGACATCTGCGTTTTCACCAACGACCGTGTCACGGTCGAGACTGTCTGAGCGAAATCCCCATGAACGAATCCCTGACGCCCAAGGCGATCGTCGCCGCGCTCGACGCGCATATCATCGGCCAGGCCGAGGCCAAGAAGGCCGTTGCGGTCGCCCTGCGCAACCGGTGGCGGCGCCAGCGCCTCTCCGCCGATCTGCGCGACGAGGTCACGCCTAAGAATATCCTTATGATCGGCCCGACGGGCTGCGGCAAGACCGAGATCAGCCGCCGCCTGGCGAAGCTGGCCGACGCGCCTTTCGTGAAGGTGGAGGCCACGAAGTTCACCGAAGTGGGCTACGTCGGCCGCGACGTGGAGCAGATCGCCCGCGACCTCGTCGAGGAAGCGATCCGGCTCGAGAAGGAGCGGCGGCGCGAATCCGTTCGTGAGGCAGCCAGCAAGGCAGCCATGGACCGCCTGCTCAACGCGCTGGTCGGCGAAGGCGCATCGGAGGCGACGCGGGCCTCGTTCCACCAGCGGATCACCGAAAACGCGATGAACGAGACCGAGGTGGAGATCGAAGTGGAGGACAGCCCCGCTGCCCCCATGGAGATCCCTGGCATGGGTGGCTCGGTCGGCATGATCAACCTGGGCGACATCATGGGCAAGCTTGGCGGCCAGCGCATGAAGCGCCGCAAGATGAAGGTGCCCGACGCCTGGGACAAGCTGGTCGACGAGGAATCGGAAAAGCGCATGGACCAGGACGACGTCGCGCGCGTCGCACTCACCAACGCCGAAACCAATGGCATCGTCTTCCTGGATGAGATCGACAAGATCGCCGTTTCCGACGTGCGGGGCGGTTCAGTGAGCCGGGAGGGCGTCCAGCGCGATCTCCTTCCGCTCATCGAGGGCACCACGGTGGCCACCAAGTACGGGCCGATGAAGACGGATCACGTGCTCTTCATCGCCAGCGGCGCGTTCCACGTGGCGAAACCCAGTGATATGCTGCCCGAGCTTCAGGGCCGCCTGCCGATCCGGGTGGAGCTGAAGGCCCTCACGGAGGAGGACTTCGTGCGAATCCTTTCTGAAACGCGGGCGAACCTGATCGCGCAGTACAAGGCTCTCCTTGGCACGGAACAGGTGACAGTCGAGGTCACCTCCGATGCCATCGGCGAGGTCGCGCGGATCGCCGCACAGGTAAACGAAAGCGTCGAGAATATCGGTGCCCGGCGCCTCCAGACCGTGATGGAAAAGCTGCTGGAGGAGCTGAGCTTCGAGGCGGAAGACCGCAAGGGCGAAGTGGTAACGATCGACCAGGGCTATGTTCGCGAGAAGCTGGCTGGCCTTGCCGGCAACGCGGACCTCTCGAAGTACATCCTCTGAACAGACGCTTGTCCGCCGTTCAGGCGGGGGCGCGGGCCGTGCGCTCGCGCCCTATTTTGTTCCTTGAATGTTCCTGTAAGTCCTGTAGCATCGAACAGGAAGGAGAGTCGGGATGGAACTGCAGGGTGGATGTCAGTGCGGCGCGGTGCGATACAGGATCGACGGCGAAATCCGGCATGTTTCGCTCTGCCACTGCGCGGATTGCCGCAAGTCCGCCGGGGCGCCGATGGTGGCATGGGCGGCCTGCGATGCGGGCGACTTCCAGGTCACCGCAGGCGTGGCCACCATGTACAGCTCCAATGGTTCTTCCATCCGCTATTTCTGCGCGACATGCGGATCGGGCCTGTACTACGTCAACGAGGAGGCGCTTCCGGGTCTGGTGGACATCCAGGTCGCCACTCTCGACGATCCGGATGCTTTGCCTCCGCAGGCTCAGATTCAGGTGGCTGAACGTATCCGTTGGATGCCGGATGTGATGACCCTGCCGGAGTTTGCGCGTTTCCCGGGTTGAGGCGCTTTGCCCGCATGGCATTGCACGCTATCAGCACCTACCGCCAGTGAAGAGGGCCCATGTTCGATACTCCCGAAAATCGTCCTGTATACCGTCTCTTGACCGGCAAGGACGATCGCGCGTTCTGTGAACGGGTGTCGGAAGCTCTGGCGCAGGGATGGCGGCTCCATGGTTCGCCGACGCTGGCGTGGGACACGGCTGAAAACTGCATGAAGGCGGCGCAGGCCGTCGTCTGGCACGAAGCCGACGTCCTCAGGTAGCGTGGATCAGGGCAGGGGCGGCTTGGGTGTCGCTGCTTCCGGAGTTCCACACGTTCTGGTCAGGCTTGGTGGGCTGGTTCTCCAGCCCTTCTGCGTAGGCGGTTCCCGTAGGCACGACCAGCGGGATTGCCGCCAGCGGTGCCGCTGCAAGTGCGAGAAATCCCACCGCTGCGAAACTCGGCCTCATCGACGTGTAAGCTCCCCTGACTTCGACGCTTTGACGAACCGTCGAACAGGCAAGCGGTTCCCGTGATCCGCTGACACGCGCGCGACCCCGCAGCCCGGTCGCGCGGTCCCGCCGGAATGCCGAGTTCTCGAAGGTCCGACAGGCCCCCTCCATCCTTGCAGATCGCGCCGCATCCGAACAACATCTTGTTTCGAGAGACCAAAGCGCCGCTCATGCGTTCCGTAAGAATAGAACGAGAGGAGGACAGAATGACCAGCCGGATGGAACGCTCGGCAATGCACTACGACCTGAAGAACGTGGGCCTGCGCGCGCACGCGACCGCTGCGGGTTTGGTGCAATTGTGCAAGGAGCTCAACGCGGCGGGCGTGCTGGAGGATGATGCCGTATCGAGGATCAAGGATGCCATAGCGGACGAGATCGCCCTGACCGCGCCGCGGCCGATAAGACGGGCCGAGTTTCGTCAGGATATCTGCGAACGTCTAAATTCGATCTTCTCGGGCGAGGCAAAGCTTGGCCCGGCCGAAAATCTCGCTTTCGCGACCGATCATACCGACTGAACCACAAGGAGAAGGCCTGCGCCGCGTGTCTCGCAGCCCTTCACCGGATGCGGTTGTAGCAACCGTGATCTGTGTACGGCTTGGCGACAGCGAGGGGCAGGCCGCGGAACGGATGCGCCCGTGGGCGTATTGCCGACCCGCTATTTCAACGTGAGCGGAAGGCCCGCTGCCACCAGTACCACTTCGTCCACCATTTGCGCCAGCCGCTGATTGAGCAGCCCCGCTTCATCGCGGAACCGCCGCCCGAGTTCGGACATCGGCACGATGCCGCTGCCGACCTCGTTCGAAACCAGCGCAATCGGCACCCGGCAAGCGTCTATCGCGTCCATGAGCGCGGCTGCGGCCGCTTCAAGATCGTGCTCGCGCAGCATGAGGTTGGACAGCCAGAGCGTCACACAGTCGACGAGGATGGCGGCGGCACCCGCTTCGGCCGTGCGGATCGTGGCGGGAAGATCGATCGGGGCCTCGAAGGCGGTCCAGCGGGCACCCCGATCGGCGCGGTGCCGCGCGATGCGGTCGCGCATTTCGGCGTCGCCCGGCGCGGCCGTGGCTATGAAGGCAAGAGCCCCGTCGACACCCTCGACCCACGTCTGCGCGTAGCGGCTCTTTCCCGATCGGGCTCCGCCGATCACCAGCAGGGACCTGGTCATGTGTTTTCCCGGGCGACGGTCAGAAGGCCGTCTATGTCCATGAACCGTTCGAGGTCGGTGCTCAGTTCTTCAAGCGCGGTTTCCACCACATGACGGTGATCCGTGCCACTGCCCCGCGCCCCGATCCGGCGCAGAAGTGCCTGACGTAACGGACCCGAGGCGAGCAGGCCGTGGCAGTACGTGCCCATCACCTTCCCGTCGGCGGATATCATGCCGTCGCACCGACCGTTCTCCAGCACGGCAAAGGGCCGCGCGCCTTCCGCGCGGCGGCTGGTGCCCATGTGCATCTCGTAGCCCTGAAAGGGCTGGTCGAGCGCCGTGCCCGACACAGTCCCCAGCACCTTGTGCTCACTCAGCACGGTCTCCGCGTCGAGAAGTCCGAGGCCGTCTGCAAGGCTCGAGAGGCCCTCAATTCCAAGAGGGTCATGAATTGTGCGGCCGAGCATCTGATAGCCGCCGCAGATGCCCAGGATCATGCCGCCCCGACGATGATGGGCGAGAATGTCTATGTCCCACCCCTGCGCCCGCATGAAAGCCATGTCGGCGATGGTCGCCTTGGAGCCGGGAATGACGATCAGTCCCGCCTCCGCCGGCAGTGGCGTCCCCGGCGCGATCATCGCCAGTTCGACCTCGGGTTCGGCTTTCAGGGGATCGAGATCGTCGAAGTTGGCGATGCGGGGCAGCATCGGGCAGGCAACGAGGACCCGGCCACGATCGCGGGCGCGGTGCTGCTCCAGCACCACCGCATCCTCGCTCGGGAGACGTGCGACCGCCGGGAGCCATGGTATCAGCCCGAAACCGCGCCATCCCGTCCGCTCCTCGATCGCCGCGTACCCGTCGGCGAAGAGGGCGGGATCTCCGCGGAATTTGTTGACGATGAAGCCGCGCACCATTGCCGCGTCTTCCGGCGAGATCACCGCTCGCGTGCCGACGAGGGAAGCGATCACGCCGCCGCGGTCGATATCCCCCACCAGCGCCACGGGCACGCCGGCGGCCCGGGCGAACCCCATGTTCGCGATGTCGCCCTCGCGCAGGTTGATCTCGGCCGGGGACCCGGCTCCTTCGACCACCACGATATCGCAGCGCCCCCGCAATCGCTTCCAGCTTTGCAGCACGTCGGGAAGGAGGCGCCGCCGCTGTTCGCGAAAGTTGGAGGAGCCCAGCGTCCCCCGCACGCGGCCATGTACCACGAGTTGGGACGTGCGGTCCGCCTGCGGCTTGAGCAGCACCGGGTTCATATCGGTATGCGGCTCGGCGCGTGCTGCAAGCGCCTGCAGTGCCTGCGCGCGGCCAATTTCACCACCGTCGACCGTCACAGCGGCGTTGTTCGACATGTTCTGCGGCTTGAACGGAAGCACGCGCAAGCCACGGTTGGCAAGAGCGCGGCAGAGCCCCGCGACCAGCACCGACTTGCCGACATCCGAGCCGGTTCCCTGTAGCATCACAGCAGCCATTCCACGCCTCCCGCACCCAGCCATGCCAGTAAACAGGCGCGCAGGAAAATCGCCCGCGCCCTCCACATGTCCTCAAGCCGAGGCGCACCGCCCTGGCCGATCCACGGCTTTGCGGCCGTCATCCCATCGTAGCGGACCGGCCCGGCGAGCCGCACCCCGAGAGCACCGGCCATGGCGGCTTCCGGCCACCCGGAATTGGGAGAGGTATGCTTGCCATGATCCTGCCGGAGTACGCGCCAGCCGCCTGCACCGGCAAGGCAGATCAGCACTGCGGATAGCCGCGCGGGGGCAAGATTTGCGAGGTCGTCGCAACGGGCGCTTGCCCAGCCGAAGGCGCGCAGCGGCTCTTCCGGGTGGCCAATGAGGCTGTCGGCAGTGTTGATGGCCTTGTACGCCCAGGCGCCCGGCAGACCGCAGACGAGCAGCCAGAAAAGCGGTGCGATGACGCCGTCGCAAAAGCTTTCCGAAAGGCTCTCGATGGCGGCCCGCGCAATGCCGCCTTCGTCGAGTTCGGCGGTGTCGCGGCCGACGATCCGGCTGACCGCGCTCCGCGCTTCCGGCAGATCAGCGCGGGATAGCGCCGCGGCGACGGGTTGATAATGGTCGAGCAGACTGCGCTGGGCGAGGGCAGGCCACGCCGCGACCGCGACGAAGGGCCAGGCCCATGGCCCCGCCAGTGCTTGGATCGCACCTTCGAGCAGCAGGGCGGCTCCTCCGCTCAGGGCGACGAGCAGGGCGAGGGTGACAGCCCCAAGCAGGCGCCGACGAGCGAAGGACCTGTTGCTCCGGTTCCACTGACGCTCGCAGGTGCGGATCACGCGCGCGAAGAGGCCGACCGGGTGGCCAACGACACGGTAGAGGCGCTCGGGCCAGCCAAAAACAGCGTCCAGCGCAAGGGCAGCCAGGGCTATCGGTTCAGCCATCGATACCTGCACGGGCCAGGGCTGCGTCAAAGCGTTGGAGCGCGGTATCGTCCGCCGGGAGCCCGAACCGCAAAAGCCGGGGATGTTTCGCGAACGGCCGCGTGAGGATGTGCTGCCGTGCCAGCGCTTCGAACAGGGACTGCGCATTGTTGGAGGCGACGAGGCGGAACAGCGGGCAGGCACCTTGCGGACGCAGCCCGTGGCGCTGCAGGACTGTGTCGAGTTGCCTCGCGCGTGTCGGCAACTCGGCTCGGGTCGCGGCGATCCAGGCGGCATCACCATAGGCTGCGGCGCCGAAGGCCAGCGCCGCCGAGCAGACCGGCCATTCACCATGCATCCGCCCGAGCTGTCGCAGCAGATAGGGCGGGGCCAGCACGAAGCCCAGGCGGACACCGGCAAGGCCGAAGAACTTGCCGAAGGATCGCGTCACGATCAGGCGACGGTCTTCGGCGACCTGATCGGCGATGCTCCACTGCGGGGAGCAGTCGGCAAAGGCCTCGTCCACAAGCAGCCAGCCGCCCAAGGCTTCCTGACGGTCCAAAGCGTCGAGCAGAGCCTCGCGCGCGGTGATGGCGCCGTCAGGGTTGTTCGGGTTGCCCACGATCCGGACGGAGGCCTCCGACGCCCCGGGGCTGCTCGGGAAGGCTTCGGCGTGCGTGCCATAGCACAGCGGCTGGTGAACGCCGGGTAGCCCCAAAACGCTGCTGAGTGCGCGCAGACCCGCCTCGCTTCCGGGAACCGCCATGCACAACCGAGGATCCACATCGAAGGCGGCGGCGGCAATGTGTTCGAGGTGAGCAAGGCCTGCGGGATCCGGGAGGGCATGCCAGTCGATCGCCATGGCTTCCGGCGGTGTCCAGGGTCGTGGGTTGATGCCCGTCGAAAGGTCGAGCCAGTCGGCTCGCTCTCCGCCGAAGCGGGCGCAGGCGTCGCTCATCCGCCCACCGTGATGCGTATGCGACCCGGTCACTGGCTGAACACCAGGGCTGCGAGCAGTGCCGTTTCCACCACCTCAATCCCGGCGCCGTGCCCATCGCCCGACAGGCCGCCGATGCGCTGGCGCAGCCACAGGCCCCAGAAAGCAAAGGCGGGCAAAGCAAAGAGCAAGGCGGGCTGAAGAACACAGGATGCGATACAGAGCACGACCGCCCATGCCGCCGCCGCGCTGGTGTTGGCGCCCCGGCCGAAGGTGGTGCCGATGCCCTGGTGCAGGGGCGGCAGGCAGATCGCCCAGAGCAGTGGTCCCACCCGCGCTATCACGGGTATCGCCGCGAGGATCGTCAGAGGCGCCTCGACGGCGAAGCGCAGCAGCACGAGCTTGCTGATGAGCTGGAGCGCGATCGCGGCCACGCCGAAGCTGCCGATATGCGGATCGGCGAGCACCGCTGAAAGGCGGCCGGGGTCCGCGTGACCCGCACCTGCGGCGTCGGCGATGTCACCGAGACCGTCAAGATGAAGCGCCCCAGTCATCCAGACCCAGGCAAGAAGAGCGAGAAGCGCAGCGATCCAGGGATCGCGTTGCAGCCCCAGCCAGGCCGCTGCCGCTATCGCCGCCGACACCACGAGCCCGGCGACGGGGAACCAGCGAATGGCGGCTGCCACGTGCCGTGCTTCTGCCCGCACTTTTGGAAGCGGGAGGCGGGTCATGAACTGAATGGCGAGAACCAGGGACTTCACGGATATCCTCCGGAGAGCCCGGTTACCTGCCCGCTATGGTCGGGCCATATCCTCAGGCTCAACAGGGCGCCGTAGGGAAGGTCGAAAGCCCAGACGCCACGGTGATCAAGGCCCGTCAAGGTGGCGACCGCCGCCCGCATAGCGCCTGCATGCGTGACGACGAGGCTTTCTGGCTCAAGCGCGGACAGTGCCCGGCGTACCCGCTGGCACAGCCGCGACCAGCGTTCGCCGCCCGGCGGCGCGTTTTCCTCCGGATCGTCCCAGAAGCGAGCGAGAGCGCTGCGATCCACGTCATTCGGCGCTTTCCCCTCCCAATCCCCGAAGTCCAGCTCCCGCCAGTCGGCAGAGAGCGTCAGCGGCAGGTCGAGGTGGCAAGCCAGGCAGGCGGCCTGATCCGCCGCGCGGCGGAGGTCGGACGAGACGATGGCTCTCAGCGGCAGCTTACGGGCCTGCGCCAGCGCCCGGGGGCAATCGGGAGTGAGCGCAGGTGCATCGGTGTGGCCGAGCAGCAATCCCGGGCGTACCGGCGGGCTATGCCTGAGGAGGTGGACGACCCGGTCGGTCATCAGCTTCTTGCCACCTTCGCTTCGGCGAACGTGGCCATGGCGCCGTGGGTTGCGATCGCCGCGCGTATGATGGGCACTGCCAGCGCGGCGCCGCTACCTTCTCCCAGCCGCAACCCGAGGCGCAACAGCGGCTGCAGGCCGAGCCGCTCCAGCAGGATCTGGTGCGCGGCCTCGGCCGAACAGTGCGCGGCGATGCAATGGTCTGCGAAGCGCGGCTGCCGTGCCGTGAACGGGGCGATGGCGGCGCTGGCGATGAAGCCGTCGAGCAATACGGGTATCCGGTGCAGTCTCGCGGCGAGAATGGCCCCTGCCATGGCGGCTATTTCCCGGCCGCCGAGCCGACGAAGCGTTTCGAACGGGTCGGTGCAGTGTTCATGGTGTAGCGCGAGCGCCCGGTCGACGGCCTTGATCTTGCGGGCGAGCCCATCGGGGCCGACGCCGGTGCCGTATCCGCACCACTGGTTGCCGTCGCCGCCGAACGCTGCGGCGGCCAACGCTGCCGCCGGTGTGGTGTTGCCGATGCCCATCTCGCCCACGAACAGGAGTTGGGTTTCGGGAGTGAGCACGGCCGCGCCGGCGTTAAGCGCTTTGAGGCATTCCGCGTCAGACATGGCCGGCTCCTGCGCGATATCGCCGGTCGGCCGATCGAGGTCGAGCGGAACGATGGACAGTTGCGCCTCGCAGCAGCGTGCCAGCACGTTGATCGCTGCGCCGCCCGCCATGAAGTTGTCGACCATCTGCCGCGTGACTTCTGGCGGAAAGGCGCTGACGCCTTGCTGCGCGATGCCGTGGTTGCCCGCGAAAACCGCGCCGCGCACATGATGGAGGCGGGGTACGGCCGTGCCCTGCCAGCCGGCCATGAATACGGCGATATCCTCAAGCCTGCCCAGCGATCCTGGCGGCTTGGTCAATTCGGCCTGCCGGGCCCTTGCGGCTCCGGTGGAGACCGCGCAGGGGGCCGGAAGGTTATCGAGGGCGGCCAGGAGCGAGGCGCGGTCGGCGAAGCGGATCATGTGCAGACATGGCCTTCAGGCGGTGTGCGGACGATGAAGTGGCCTTTCACTCCGTCCGGCCAATCGGCATACCGCACGACGCCTTCCTCGCTGCGGGCATAGCGCGACGCATAAGTGAGGATGGCCCGCGCCGCCTCGCGATCCGGCGTGAAATCGCCCAGGACATAGCCGATCTTGCCGGCCTCGCGTATTTGCACGGTGCAATGGCGCGAGCAGGCGAAGAGGCAGGGCATTTCCTGCACGGCCACCTCGCGCAAGGCAGGCTCCTCCTCCTGCACCGCGCGCAGGGTGTCGGCAAGCAGTGCGCCGCCGCGCCTTCCGTTCGCATCCTCCCGCGCCTCGGCAGAGACGCGGCAGGTGGAGCAGACGACTACTGCAGGCCCGCTTGCCACGGGACGCAGCATCAGAAGCGGCTCCGCAGGCCGACATAGACCGTCCGGCCCAGCGACGAATAACCGCTGACCGTCTGATAGTCCTTGTCGCCGACGTTCTCGACGCGTGCCTGAAGGGTCAACGCTTCCGCCACATGCCATTGGGCGCGAAGGTCCACGAGCCAATAATCCTCAAGAACCTCGGTGCTGCTGGCGCTGTTGAAGCTGCGTCCCGAGTAGCGCGCCGCCACGCTTGCCCGGAGGCCGGAAGGCAGATCGATGCCGCCTTCCACGTTGGCGAGGTGGCGCGGCACGCGGGCGAGCTGGCGGCCCTGGAAGGCAGCATCGTCGCTGCGGTCTTCGGCCTTGATCCAGCTGTAGTTGCCGTCGAGGAACAGCACGCGCCAGCGTGCGGACCCGGTGAGTTCGAGCCCTCGGGCGCGGCTTTCCTTTACATTGGCGTAGTACCCGAAACGGGTCACCGTCGTGCCGGGGATGAAGCAGACGTCGGGCTGCGCGCCGCTCGTGGGGCAATAGGCGAAGTCGATGAGATTGTCGGTGTCGCGCTGGAACCACGCGGCAGAGGCGTGAAAGATGTTGCCGAAGCTATGCTCGGCCGCGATCTCCCAGCCCTTCGCTTTTTCCGGCCCGAGATCCGCTACGCCGTAGTCGCTGAACAGCTGATAAAGAGAGGGCGCCTTGTAGCCCTCGTCATAACTGGCGCGCAGGATGGTCGCGCCCTCGTTCGGGGTGAATGCGGCGCCGGCACTGAACACGGTGTCTCCGCCAAAGCGCGATTGATGATCGTAGCGCCCACCGGCGTTGAGGGTAAGGCCGGTCAGGGGCATGAAGCGCACCTGTCCGTAGACGCTGTTGGTATCCGCCTTCTGCGGGACCAGAGCATAGGGTGTTGTGTTGTTGCCGGGGGAGGCGGTGGTCATCCGCTGCTCTTCGCGTTCAGCCCCGAATACGACCGCGAGCTGGTCCGCTGCATGGTACGTCCCTTGATATTCCCACCGGCGGACGCGGCCGTGAGCGTCGAAGGTGAGCTGGCGAATGGAACGGGCGGGGTCATAGTTCCGCCGGTCGGTTTCAGTCTGGAGCACGGCGACCCGGTTCGAGAGCTTGCCGTCGAACAGCGCGAAGTTAAGCCCGGCATAGCCGGACCACTCCTGCGTCGTGCCAAAGGCGGCGGAATCGCCGTTGAAGGCATCGAAATCGTTGCTTGCGTCCGACCAGTACCCGCGCAGGTCGAGCGCTACGCCGGGCGCCAGCCTGATGGTGGCCGTGCCGCTGGCGGCCTGCCGGGAGTAGCCATCGTCCTCGGTTCCGTTGGCTCGCGCTGAAATGCCGTTCGTTGTGAAGGTGGAGCCGGCGAGGCGCCAGTCGATGGCTTCACTGGTGCCGCCGACTCCCGCCCGGGCAGAGACGGTCTCGTGCGTTCCGGTTTCAAAGGCGGCGCTGCCTTCCAGCGCTTTCTGTGGTCTGCGCGTGGTGACGTTGACCACGCCGCCGATGGCATCGCTGCCCCACAGGATGGATTGCGGGCCGCGCAGGATCTCGATGCGGTCGATATCGTCCAGGAAGAGGTTGGTGAAGCCATACCCGCCGCTTGTGGCCGATGGATCGGCAAGGCGCATCCCGTCGATGACCATCACGGTCTGTCCGGCATCGGCACCGCGAACCCGGAGAGACGTCGCCGTGCCGTAGCCGCCGTTGCGGGACAGGCTCACGCCGGGTGTGCGCAACAGGATGTCGGTCACGGCGATGGGCTGTGCCTGTATGATGGCCGCCTCGTCCAGGACGGTGACGCTGGAAGCGTTCTGCTCCTGTGCAACAGGCGTGCGGAAGGCTGTGACGATGATGTTCCCGTCCGCAGCATCCTCCTCCGCCCGGGCGGGCGCAGCGTGGAGAGCGGAGAAGGCGAGCAGGGTCGCCAGTGTTCGTGTATGGCGCAAGATGAAGTCCCTTCTTGCAAACGGCGTCGAACCCGCCGGGCGGCCGTCACAAGGGAGCGTGCGCGAAGAGTCCCGCGAAGCAGGCACGGCGTGACGCTCCCCTGCACGGACAAACCGGCAAGGCAGTTGCTGTCGTTGCGCGAGGGATGACCCTCACCGGAAGGGAGGGCCCTCGAACACCCGGTGCACCCTGCCCGGATGAAGAACGACTGCGTCAGGCAGGTCTCCTGGCTTGCGGGTCAGCGCCGTTCCGGCCGCCTTCTCAGGACCGATGATCCCAATGGCAAATGGCTGGATGGCTCGCCGCTTACAGTTGCAGGGGCAGCCCCGGGGTTTTCACCCGGGTTCCCTTTTGATCCTCTCTCGAGGAACCTGTCGCGGCGCGGCTACTACTTCACGCCCGCGGTGTGCGCAAGTGGTCGTGCCGCCAGGCAACGGCGATATCGCCGGGCCAGCTTCCGAGCCCTGTCGCAGCGAGGGACACGGCTCCCTGCATCGGTCGGGTCAGAGCCATTTCAGCGTGCGAAAGCGCCAGAACAGAAGGACGCAGATGACCACGATGACAATCAGCACCAGAGGATATCCATAGCGCCACGAAAGCTCGGGCATGTAGCGAAAGTTCATGCCGTAGATGCCGGCGATGGCGGTCGGCACCGCAAGGATCGCCGCCCAGGCGGCAAGCTGGCGGGTAATGGCGCCGGTCCGTTGCTGCTCCAGAAGGTTGCTGAATTCAAATACGGAATTGATCACTTCCCTGAGCGCTTCCGCCATGGCCTGCACCCGCCGAACATGATCGTTCACGTCGCTGAAGTAGGGGCGGGCATCCGGATCGATGCAGGGCAGCTCGCTGCGGACGAACTTGGCGGCGACCTCGCCCATGGGGATGAGCACCCGCTGAAAACGGATGAGTTCACGGCGCAGGCTGAAAATGCGGATGATCTCGTCACGGCCCAGGAAGTTGTCGACCGTGCGCCGCTCCATCGCGAGGGTATCTTCCTCGATCGTCTCGATGATTGGAAGATAGCCGTCGACGATATAGTCGAGAATGGCGTGCAGCACGTAACCCACGCCGTTCTGCAGCATGCTGGGCTTCTGCTCCAGCTCGCCGCGCAGCTTTGAGAACTCCCGTTCGTGACCGTGGCGCACGGTTATGATGTGGCTGTGCCCCACAAAGATCAGGATCTCACCGTAGTGTATCTTGTCTTCCACGAGTTCGGCAGTGCGGGCGGTGACGAACAACTGGTCGCGGTAGACATCGACCTTGGGTATCTGCTTGCCGTTGATCGCATCCTCCACCGCCAGCGGGTGAAGGCCATACTGATCCTGAAGCAGCCGCAGGTCCTGCGGGGTGGGATCAAGCAGGCCGATCCAGACAAACTCCGAATGATCGTCAGGGCAATGGACCTTCTCAGTCACGTCGATATCCCGGACGCGTTTGCCGTCTCTGTAAAGAACCGCTGCGACTACGCTCATGTCATGCTCCGAGCCCGATATCCTGGGCACGGTGAAAAGCGCCTGATCTCGTCTTTTGCTCCTGAATGATCTTCAAAACAGCCTTTCCGCTTGCAAGAGCCGCTGCATGCAGGCGTCTCCTCCCTCGGTGAGACAGGGTGGCGGGGACGGGGCCTTCTGCCGCCGTGAAAGCCATGATGATCAGCCAATCGGCCAAAATCCTATGCAATCACTATGCGATCGGTGGCTCGCTCGTCTCGAATTCCTACGGTGCACTGGCCTAGTGGGAGGGCTGCATTCGACTCATCCCGCCTGTTGCGGCGTGAGCTTGCAGGAGCATCATCATGCAGGACCTCCTTTGGGCAGGCCTTCTCCTCGTCTTGCTGGTCGCGAGCCTCGGCTATGCGGCCCTGTGCAACCGTGCGTGAGGGGCCGCCAGCCATGACCATCGATCTCTGGCTTGCCGGCTTCACCGCGCTTGGCCTTCTCGTCTATCTCGTTGCCGTGCTCGCGCGGCCCGAACGCTTCTGAGGGGCGCACCGATGACCGTTCAGGGATGGCTGCTTATCGCAGTCTTCGTCGGCATCCTGCTGGCGCTCGCCAAGCCCGTAGGGCTTTGGCTTTTCGCTCTCTACGAAGGCCGCCGCACTCCGCTTCATGCCATACTTGGTCCGGTGGAGCGGAGCTTCTACCGGCTTTCCGGCATCAACCCGGAAGAGGACCAGACCTGGCGGCGCTACGCCGTCCATATGCTGGTCTTCAACGCGCTGCTGATTCTCATGACCTACGGGCTGCTGCGTGCGCAGGCGCTTCTGCCGCTCAATCCGCAAGGCCATGCTGCTCTCGGCGAGCATCTCGCCTTCAACACCGCGATCAGCTTCGGGTCCAACACCAATTGGCAGAGCTATGGCGGGGAATCGACGATGTCGAACCTGTCGCAGATGCTGGCGCTGACCATTCACAACTTCCTTTCGGCCGCGACAGGCATCGCCCTGGCCTTTGCGCTGTTTCGGGGGTTTGCCCGGCGAAGTGCAGCAGGGATCGGCAACTTCTGGGCCGACGTCACGCGGATCACGCTGTACCTGCTGCTGCCCCTGTGTATTGTCCTGACCGTGTTCTACATTGCCAGCGGCGTACCGCAGACCCTGGCAGGCACCGTTGACGTGAGCACGCTGGAAGGAGCCCGCCAGACGCTCGCCATCGGACCCGTGGCTTCGCAGGAAGCGATCAAACTTCTGGGCACGAACGGCGGCGGCTTCTTCAACGCCAACTCCGCGCATCCGTTCGAGAACCCGACCGCGCTGACCAACCTGGTGCAGATGCTATCGATCTTCGCGATCGGCGTCGGGTTGACCTACACGTTCGGCAAGGCCGTCGGGAACGCGCGGCAGGGCTGGGCGATCCTTGCCGCTATGATGGCCCTGTTCCTTGCCGGCACGACCGTCGCGTACTGGCAGGAGGCCGCGGGCAATCCCGTCCTCCACCAGCTGAATGCGGCAGGCGGTAACATGGAAGGCAAGGAAGTGCGGTTCGGCATTGCCGCGAGCGCGCTCTTTTCAGTCGTCACGACCGCCGCATCGTGCGGCGCGGTGAACGCCATGCACGACAGCTTCACGGCACTTGGCGGCATGATCCCGTTGTTCAACATGCAATTGGGCGAAGTGGTTATCGGCGGCGTGGGCGCAGGCATCTACGGCTTCCTGCTGTTCGCGATACTCGCGGTCTTCGTGGCTGGTCTCATGGTCGGCCGTACACCGGAATACGTGGGCAAGAAGATCGAGAGCCGTGAAGTCAAGCTGGCGGTGCTGGCGATCGCGGTCCTGCCGCTGACCATCCTGGGCATGAGCGCCGTCGCATCGGTGCTTCCTGCAGGATTGGCCGGGCCGCTCAACAAGGGACCGCACGGCTTCTCCGAAATTCTCTACGCCTTCACCAGCGCCGTGGCCAACAATGGCTCCGCGTTCGCCGGGCTCAGTGCGAACACGCCGTTCTACAACGGCCTGCTCGGCGTCGGGATGTGGATCGGACGGTTCTTCATCATTATTCCGATGTTGGCCGTGGCCGGAAGCCTTGCCGCCAAGAAGTACACCCCCGCGACCGCAGGCAGCTTCCCCACCACCGGACCCCTGTGGACTGGCCTGCTGATCGGCATCGTGCTGATCGTCGGCGGCCTGACCTTCCTCCCCAGCCTCGCTCTAGGTCCCATTGCCGATCATATCGCAATGATCCGTGGCCAGCTTTTCTAAGGATCACCCCATGGCTCGGTCCGATACCAAATCCCTCTTTACCGCCGACCTGATCGTTCCTGCGATCCGCGACGCATTCCGCAAGCTTGACCCGCGGGAGCTGATCCGCAACCCGGTGATGTTCACAACGGCAGTCGTCGCAATCCTGCTGACGGTGCTGCTCGTCGTCGGCAACGACGGTCTCGACGCGGGCTTCAAGGTCCAGCTCGTGCTGTGGCTCTGGTTGACCGTCCTCTTCGGCACGTTCGCCGAGGCCCTTGCCGAAGGGCGCGGGAAGGCACAGGCCGCCTCGCTGCGGGCCACCAAGGCCGAACTTACCGCTAGGCGCCTGAAGGGTGACGGCACGCGCTATGACAGCGTACCGGCGAGCCAGCTAAAGAAGGGCGATGTCGTTCTTGTCCAGACCGGCGACCTGATCCCGGCCGACGGCGAAGTGGTGGCGGGCGTCGCGTCGGTCAACGAGGCCGCGATCACGGGCGAGAGCGCGCCTGTGATCCGCGAAGCGGGGGGCGATCGTTCCGCCGTTACCGCCGGCACCCGCGTCATCTCGGACGAAATACGGGTGCGTGTCTCGGTGAACCCGGGGCAGGGCTTCCTCGATCGCATGATCGCTCTGGTTGAAGGGGCGGAGCGGCAGAAGACCCCGAACGAGATCGCCCTGACGTTGCTGCTCGTTGGGCTGACGATCATCTTCCTGATCGCGGTCGCCACCATCCCCGGCTTTGCCGCCTACGCGGGCGGATCGGTGCCTGTCTCCATTCTGGCCGCCCTGCTCATAACCCTGATCCCGACGACGATTGCGGCGCTGCTGTCGGCCATCGGCATCGCCGGCATGGACCGCCTGGTGCGCTTCAACGTCCTGGCAAAGTCCGGCCGCGCGGTCGAGGCGGCCGGCGACATCGACGTTCTGCTGCTGGACAAGACGGGCACCATCACGGTGGGTGATCGTCAGGCGACGGAGTTCCGGCCCGTCAGCGGCACCGGTGTGGCCGAGCTGGCGGAGGCGGCGCTGCTGGCCAGCCTTGCGGACGAGACGCCGGAGGGTCGCTCGATCGTGGTTCTCGCGCGTGAGAAGGTCGGTTCCGTGATGGCGAGCCTCCCGGAGGGGACGCAGGTGATCCCCTTCACGGCTCAGACCCGCATATCCGGTGTCGATACCGGTGGCAGGGTGATCCAGAAGGGGGCTGTGCAGGCGATCCTCAGGGCAAATCCCGGCGCGGGCGAAACGGCCGCGGCAACCGAGTTGCGCCGCATCACCGACGATATCGCCCGGGTGGGCGGCACACCGCTGGCGGTTGCCGTCGACGGCCGGCTGCTGGGGGCGATCTTCCTCAAGGATATCGTAAAGGCGGGTATTCGCGAGCGTTTCGGCGAACTGCGGGCGATGGGTATCCGCACCGTGATGATTACGGGCGACAACCCGCTCACCGCCGCCTCGATCGCGGCGGAGTCCGGCGTCGATGACTTCCTCGCCGAAGCGACACCCGAGGACAAGCTGCGGCTGATCCGTGAGGAACAGCAGGGCGGACGGCTTGTGGCGATGTGCGGCGACGGCACGAACGATGCGCCTGCACTGGCACAGGCGGATGTCGGCGTCGCCATGAACACCGGCACCCAGGCCGCGCGCGAGGCCGGAAACATGGTCGATCTCGACAGCGACCCGACCAAGCTGATCAAAGTCGTCGGCCTCGGCAAGCAACTGCTCATGACGCGCGGGGCGCTGACGACCTTCTCGGTCGCGAATGACGTGGCCAAGTACTTCGCCATCATCCCGGCCATGTTCGTGGCGCTCTACCCGGGGCTTGGCGTACTCAACGTCATGGGACTCGCGAGCCCGGAAAGCGCGATCCTCTCCGCGATCATCTTCAACGCACTGATTATCCCCTGCTTGGTGCCGCTGGCGCTCAGAGGCGTAGCGTACAGGCCGATGGGCGCAGGGCCGCTTCTGGCGCGCAACCTCGCGATCTACGGCCTCGGCGGCCTCGTCGCTCCGTTCATCGGCATCAAGCTCATCGATCTGGCCGTCGGCGGCCTGGGTCTCGCCTGAGGAGGCGGCAAAAAATGAACAACGACATAGTTTCGTCCCTGCGTCCGGCACTGGTCATGACGCTTCTCTTCGGCCTGCTGCTCGGCCTGCTTTACCCAATGGCGATGACCGGGCTCGGGCAGGCGCTCTTCCCGGCTCAGGCGAACGGCAGCCTGATAGTCGAGAACGGCAAGGTCATCGGGTCCAGCGTTGTCGGTCAGGCATTCACGTCGGAGCGCTATTTCAATACGCGGCCGTCGGCGGCGGGCAGCGGCTACGATGGCCTTGCTTCCTCCGGTTCCAACCTCGGCCCGACATCGCAGGTTCTGAGCGATCGCGTGAAAGAGCAGGCAGGAGCCATGGCGGCCGCCCAGCCCGGTCGGCCCGTTCCCGCCGATCTCGTCACCACATCCGGCTCCGGGCTCGACCCGCACATAACGCCCGAGGCCGCGTTCTACCAGGTCGAACGCATCGCTCGTCTCCGTGGGTTGGAGGTGGAGGCCGTCCGGCGCCTTGTCGGGCGAACCATCGAACAGCCGCTGCTCGGCTTTCTTGGAGAACCCCGTGTAAATGTCCTTGATCTCAATCGACGTCTCGATGCTTTGAGCGCAAGGTCGGCTCCATAACCCTGAACGCTACCGAGCGAGCCAAGAACGCATGACCGAACGTGGTCGCCCTGTTCCCGATGCCCTCCTGCGCGCGGCTGCGCAGGAGGGTCGAGGGCGCCTGAAGATCTTCCTCGGTGCCGCGCCGGGCGTGGGCAAGACCTGGGAGATGCTCTCCGAGGGACGCCAGCGTCGCGACGCGGGCGTCGACCTCGTCGTGGGCGTGGTGGAGACACACGGCCGGCGCGAGACCGAAGCGCTGGTCCAAGGGCACGAGGTCGTGCCGCGCCGGCAGGTGGAGCACATGGGCCACAGCCTGGGCGAGATGGACATGGATGCCATCCTTGCCCGCGCGCCCCAACTCGCACTGGTGGACGAACTGGCGCACACCAACGCGCCGGGCAGCCGCCACCCCAAGCGCTACCAGGACGTGGAGGAGCTGCTCGACGCCGGCATCGACGTCTACTCGACGCTGAACATCCAGCACGTGGAAAGCCTGAACGATGTCGTCGCCTCGTTTACGCGAGTCCGGGTGCGCGAGACCGTGCCGGACTCGATCCTCGAACGTGCCGAGATCGAGGTGGTGGACATACCGCCAGACGAACTGATCGAGCGGTTGAAGGATGGCAAGGTCTACGTCCCGCACGAGGCGACGCGAGCGCTGAGCCACTTCTTCTCCAAGTCAAATCTGACTGCCCTGCGGGAACTGGCGCTGCGCCATGCCGCGCAGGCCGTCGATGCGCAGATGGTGGAGCACGTCCGCGCTAACGCGCTCGCCGGCAATTTCGCGGTGGGCGAACGCGTCGTCGTGTGCGTGAGCGAGCAGCCGCACGCGGCGGGGCTGGTCCGCTCCGGGAAGCGGCTGGCCGACGCGCTGAGGGCGCCATGGTCCGTCGTTCATATCGAGACGCAGAGGAATCAGCAGTTCACCGACATTGACCGGCGCCAGCTGGCGGACACCCTGGCCCTGGCGTCCCGTCTCGGCGCGTCGACGGCCAGCATACCGGCGATGGGAGTGGTGGACGGCGTCCGCGAATATTGCCGCGAAGCCCGCGCCACGCAAATCGTCGTCGGGAAATCTCCCCGCTCGTGGTGGTTCGAGCTTCGCCACGGCTCGGTTGTCGACCATCTTGTCCGGACCATCGGCGAGGTGGCGGTCCATGTCATGCCGGCGAGCGACGAGCCGGCCAGAGGCCGCCGACGGTCGCGTGCTCCGGGCGTATGGGGCCGGCCCTCTCACTATCTCTGGACTCTGGCGGTGGTGGCGGGGCTGACGGCGCTGGGCCGCGGGCTGGTGCGGGCCATAGACCTCGGCAACATCGCGCTGCTTTACCTCATCCCGGTGATGTTCGCCGCCGCGACATTTGGCCTGCGGGCCGGGCTGTTCGCAGGGCTCGCATCGAGCCTCGCCTATAACTTCTTCTTCCTGCCCCCCACAGGCACGCTGACGGTCAACAACCCGGAGAACGTCATCTCCATCCTCGTGCTGCTGGGGGTGGCGATCGTAACCAGTCAGTTCGCGGCGCGGGTGCGGGCGCAGGCGGACCTTGCGGGATCGAGCTCGCGGCAGAACGCGGCGCTTGCCAGCTTTTCACGGCAACTCACGGCGTCCGTTACACAGGCGGAACTCATGCAGGCGATTTGCGCCGATATCGCGCGCCTCCTGGATGTTCGCACGGCCCTGCTGCTCCCGTCGGCGCAGGGCCCGGACCTGCAGGCTGCCTACCCACCGGAAGACAGGCTGGACCAGATCGAACTGGCTGCCGCACAATGGGCCATCGACAACGAGCAGCCTGCGGGGCGGGGATCGAGTACCCTCACCGCCTCCGACTGGCTCTTTCATCCCCTGCGCACCAGCCGGGGGGTGCTCGGCGTCCTAGGCATCGCACGCGACGACGCGGGCGAACCGCTGCGGTCGGACCAGGTGCCGCTGCTCATGAGTCTCCTTGACCAAGCCTCGATCGCTTTCGACAGAATGACGCTGGAGGAGGAAAGCCTGAAAGCCCGGCAGGTCGGCGAACGCGACAAACTTCGTTCGGCACTGCTCTCCTCCGTGAGCCACGATCTGCGGACACCTTTGACGACGATCTTGTCGGCGGCGCAGGAGTTAAGGAAGCACTCCTCGAACGACCTTGTCCTGGCGATCGACACTGAGGCGCAGCGCCTCAACCGCTTCGTCGCCAATCTGCTCGACATGGCCCGGGTTGAAGCCGGCGCCCTGCCGATGAAGGTCGAGGCGACCGATCTTTTCGACGCCGTCGCGGGCGCCGTGCACGATACGCGGGCATCGCTTCAGGAGCGTGCCGTGCAGGTCGATATCGTGCCGGATATCCCGCTCGTCCGCGTCGATCCGGTGCTGCTGCATCATTGCCTCATCAATCTGCTCGATAATGCCGGCCGTTATGGGGACCCGGGCACACCCATCGTGATCCGCTGCCGCCGCCTGCCGGATGCCCTTGAACTTTCCGTCATCGACCGAGGTCCCGGTCTGCCGGCCGGAGAGGAGCAGCGCGTCTTCGAAACTTTCACACGGCTTGCAGGTTCGGACCGCGTGCGCCATGGGACGGGCCTGGGGCTTGCCATCGTCAAGGGTTTCGCCGAAGCCATGGGCCTGACCGTGGAAGCTGCGAACGACGTCGATCCGGACGGCGGAACCACGGGAGCCCGCTTCACCATCCGCATTCCCGATCGGCTCATCATCGCGCATCTCGACAGCGAGGACGTTCCATGAATATCCGCCACAAGGTTCTCGTCATCGACGATGAGCTTCATATTCGCCGACTGATAAACGCGGCGCTCGCACGTGCCGACTACTCGACACTGGAGGCCGAGAACGCGGGCGAGGCCTTGAACAAAGTCCGGCAGGAACGGCCGGACGTGGTGCTGCTCGACCTCGGCCTTCCAGACCGTGACGGACTAGAACTCGTGCCGCTCGTCAAGCAGATGCTGCCTGACACAACGCTGATCATCGTCTCGGCCCGCGAGGCAACCGCCGAAAAGGTGGCGGCGCTCGATCTGGGGGCAGACGATTATCTCACCAAGCCCTTCGACACGGACGAGTTGCTGGCGCGGGTGCGGGTGGCCCTGCGCAACCGTATGACCCGCGGCGGCGGGGCTCCGGCCCTGAAGATCGGGGATCTGGAAATCAATCTGCTGGACCGGACAATCACAAAGGCGGGCGCCAACCTTCATTTGACGCGCAAGGAATTCGCGGTCCTCTCACAGCTTGCAAGGTTCCCGGGAAAGGTCATCACGCACGAACAGATGCTGGCCCATGTCTGGCCCAACGAGGTCGAGCGCCACATCGAGTATCTGCGGGTGCTGGTGCGCACTCTGCGCCAGAAGCTTGAGGTTGATCCTCAGCGCCCGCAAATCATCAGCAACGAGGTGGGAATAGGCTATCGCCTGCGCGTGCCGGCCGATGCACTGGATGCCGGTTAGCAGGCTGAAACGCTGCAGGGCATGACCCGGGAGAGGCAATCACCTTAGCGCGTGCCATGTCGATTCGAGTAGTGCTAGGCTGGCCCCATAAGCATGAGGGAGTCTTCCATGATCGAACGTCGCCGTCTTCTAACGTCTGCCACGGCAGGCGCCGCGCTCCTTGCAGGAGGCCGGGTCTTCGCGCAGATGGCAGCGCAGGGCGAAACCGCCGAGGGCGCGACAAACCCGGCCCTGAAAGCCTTCATGGACGGCTATTTCAACGCCGAAGTCGATGCTTCGCCCGAGACGGCAACCGGTCTTGGTCTTGATGAGGGGCCCCGCGCCGCACTGAAGGCCCGGCTGACAATTCCCACACGCGACTACCAGGCGAAGGAGCAGGCACGCTTGCGTGCCGCCCGCACCGAACTTGCGAAGCTGGATCGGTCCGCGATGACGGCGCAGGACGCGATCTACTACGACACGATCGAGGCCAACTTCGACAGTGTCATCAGGACCTATTCCATTCCCTACGGACAGGGTGGATGGCCGCAGGTCTACCGTGTCAGCCAGGCGAATGGTGCGTATCTCAACACGGCTGACTTCCTGGATACGCAGCATACCATAAAAAACTCGGCGGATGCGGAGGCTTACGTATCGCGCGTGAATCAGTTCGCGGCCGTGCTGGATGCCGAGACCGATCGAGTGCGGGAAGACTTCGCGCTGGGCGTCATTCCGCCTGACTTCATCCTCGACAAGACCATCGCGCTCCAGGCGGGGATGCTCGCCACACCCGCCAGAGAATCCACGCTGGTGCAGTCGATCGTGCGGCGAACGGGAGAGAGCGCAATCCCGGGTGCGTGGGGAGCGCGCGTCGAGAAGATCGTCGCCGAGCGGGTCTATCCCGCGCTGCAACGGCAGCATGATGTGTTGAAGGCCACGCTGCCGAAGGCTGGCCATGATGCATCCGTGTCCCGCCTGCCCCAGGGACAGCAATATTACGCCAACAGCCTCAACTTCATCACCACGACCCGGCTCACGGCGGAAGAGATCCACCGTGTCGGCCTTGAGCAGGTGGCGGAACTGACGTCGCTGTCGGATGGCTTGCTGAAGGCGCAGGGCATGACGCAGGGCACCGTCGGCGAACGCATCGCCGCCCTGCGGGCCGATCCCGCGAACATCTACGCCAACACCGATGAGGCGAAAGCCCAGCTTGTGGCTGACCTCAACACGCAGATGGCGGCGATGGAGGCGCTGCTGCCGCGCGCCTTCAGCCGCCTGCCCCGCGCGGGCGTCGAAATCAAGCGGGTGCCGCCGGAAATCCAGGAAGGGGCGTCGCTGGGATACTACAACCCGCCCAGCCTGGATGGCACCCGTCCGGGGATCTACTGGATCAACCTGACGGACACGGCCACCTGGCCCCGATTTTCGCTGCCCACCCTTACCTATCATGAGGCCATGCCGGGCCACCACCTGCAGATCGCTTTGCAGCAGGAGAGCGCTGCCGCGCCCAAGCTGATGAACCTGCTGTTCTTCTCCAGCTACGCGGAAGGGTGGGGACTTTATGCCGAGCAACTGGCCGACGAACTTGGCGCTTACGCGAACGACCCGCTGGGTCGCGTGGGGTTCTACCAGAGCCTGCTGTTCCGCGCGGTCAGGCTCGTCGTCGATACCGGTATCCACGCCAAGGGCTGGAGCCGGGAAAAGGCGATCCGCTACCTGATCGACAACACCGGTCAGGCGGAGGGCGGCGCCACCTCCGAAATTGACCGGTATTGCGTCTGGCCCGGGCAGGCCTGCGCCTACAAGGTAGGCCATAACGAGTGGGTTCGCCTGCGCGAGAAGGCCAGGGCAGCCCTGGGCGACCGTTTCGACATCCGCAGCTTCCACGAGAGGACGCTTGGTGGCGGAGGCATGCCTCTCACGGTACTGGAACGCGTCGTGGACAGGTGGATCACAGAGCAGCCATCGCCCGCGCGGTGAGCGTCTGCGGTACAAACGGGGCGTCCTGCCGACGCTCCGTGACGGCCGCATCGATTGTCGCAGGCGGGCTCTCAGGGGGCTGTTTGGCAGCTTCGGCGTGCCCCCTGCAGCCCCTGCCTGCGTCGGTTTGTCGCACGGCACGCTCCTATCAGCGGCACGAGCAGGGGCGACGTTTGCAACGTTCATCTACCCGTAATGTTGTCCTGAACACCCCTAAAGTCCGAAGTGCAGGCGCCCGTGCGGGGGCCTAGTACAACAGGGTGGAGGGGTTCTGCCGACCGGTGTCCGCATAATTGCGGACCGACGCGAAGCGGTGATTGCCAGCCTGACGGTTGAGTTTCCAAGGAGTACCGCAATGAGTGTCATTTCCAAAAGCCCCAAAGTTCTCCTGCTGGCTGCCATGCTGGCGGTGCCCGCGACGGGCACTTTCGCAGCCGATCAGCAGGAGCAGCAGGAGGGTGAACTCACGACGACGGTGACGGATACGTCGCCACCGTCGGCCGCCGAGATGACGAAGGGGCCTAAAATCGAAGGCATCATCTCCGCACGCAGCGGCGACCGCATGCAGGTCACGGCGGAGAACGGCAGCAAGTCCGTCATCACGATCACCGATGCCACGAAGATCACCGCGAGCGGTGGCTTCCTGAGCCTCAATCGCAGCCGGCTCGCCGCAGCATCGCTGCTCAACGGCCTCCCGGTCGAGGTCAAGACCATGCAGGCGGGCAATGTACTGGTGGCCAGCGAGATCGACATCAAGAACAAGGATCTCAAGACGGCGGCGATGATTCATAACGGCACCGACCAGCGCTTTGCGGAGCAGACCGCCGCGACGGACGCGCTGCGCAGCCGCATGGGCGACATCGACAAGTACAACGTCAAGAGCACCACCGACGTGAACTTCGACACCGGCAAGTCCGTGCTGTCCGAACAGGCCAAGGCTGATCTGTGCGCCGCGGCGAAGACCGCCGAAGGCATGGACAACGCCCTGCTTCTGGTCGTTGGCTACACGGACTCGACCGGCAGCGAGGAGTTCAACCAGGAGCTGAGTGAGAAGCGCGCCGCCCGCGTCGTGAACTATCTCCAGCAGGCCTGCCGCTGGAAGCCCTACCGCATGCTAACGCCCACTGGCATGGCCGAGGCGGACCCGGCTGCAAGCAACGACACCGAAGAAGGCAAGGCACGCAACCGCCGCGTGACCGTCAACGTCCTCGTCAGCAAGGGCCTGGACGGCCTCTGAGCCTTGTGATCGGGGACGTTGCTCCAGCGTCCCCGATCCTCGGGAAAAGGCGCAACGCTGCAGGCTGCATTTAACAGGATAAGCAGTGGGAACCGGACCTGCTCCGAAGGCTATTTGAAGCCGCATGGTCGCGATGCCGTTCGTCGCGGCCGATTGGTTTCAAGCAGCTCTCGAGGAGGATTTCCGCCCATGGCCAGTCTGCAGCCGCCGCTCCCGGAACAGCAGCAGCAACCGCCTGGCACCACCGCCGCGATGGACCCGCGACCTGACCATGGCGAGGACAGCTATGAGGGCCATGGACGTCTTGCGGGCAAGAAGGTCGTGATCACAGGGGGCGACAGCGGCATCGGCCGCGCCGTCGCCATCGCTTTCGCGCGCGAAGGTGCCGACGTCCTGATCTCCTACCTGAACGAGGATGAGGACGCGCAAGAGACCGTGCATCTGGTGGAGCAGGCCGGTCGCAAGGCCGTGTCGGTCCCGGGCGACATCGGCGATCCGGCACACTGCCGTTGGATTATCGAGCAGGCGGTGGAGGCGTTCGGCGGGATCGACGTGCTGGTGAACAACGCCGCGCACCAGATGACGTTCGAGGACATTGCCGACATCTCGGATGAGGAATGGGACAAGACCTTCCGCACTAACATCCACGCCATGTTCTACCTGGCGAAGGCAGCGGTGAAGCACATGAAGCCGGGGGCGGCGATCATCAACACGACCTCGGTTAATGCCGACATGCCGAAGCAAACGCTTCTGCCCTACGCCACGACCAAGGGCGCCATCCAGAACTTTACAGCGGGGCTTGCGCAGATGCTGATGCCCAAGGGCATCCGCGTGAACTGCGTCGCGCCCGGCCCCGTCTGGACTCCGCTGATACCAGCCACGATGCCGCCGGAAGAGGTCGCGCAGTTCGGCGCTAGCTACCCCATCGGCCGCCCCGCGCAGCCGAAGGAACTCGCTCCCGCCTACGTCATGCTCGCGAGCGACGAGGCCAGCTACGTGTCCGGCGCCACCATAGCGGTGACGGGCGGCAAGCCGTTCCTCTGAGCCGCGAGCACGGGACCGCCTCGACCCGATGCTCGGGGTGAGCCATCCGCAAGGGAAATCCCCGGTGACGGCCGGAGCGGTGGAGTTTGCTCTCGTTCTGAGCGGGGGTAACGCGCTCGGAGCATACCAGGCAGGTGCTTATGAGGCGCTGCATGAGCGTGGCTTTCTGCCAGACCGGGTGGCGGGTGCCTCCGTCGGCGCGATAAACGGGGCGATCATTTGCGGGAACGCGCCCCTCGATCGCCTGAAGAAGCTGCGGGCCTTGTGGACACCGGCAGCGAAAGGTTCGCCAGCGATGGAAGCGGGCGGGATTCTGGAAGACATCCGGCGATCCTTCGCAGCCATGATGACCCTCGCTGCGGGCCGTCCGGGCGTTTTCGTGCCTCGCTACTTCTCCTGGCTGACGCCCGGCCTCAGCCTGTCCGAACAGGTCAGCCTTCACGATACGCTTCCGTTACGCGCGGAACTCGAACGTCTGCTGGATTTCGACTTGTTGAATGCGCCCTCGGCACCCGCCTTCCTAGCAACGGCGATTGACATCGAGACGGGCGAGGACGTTGCCTTCGACAGCCGCAGGCAGCCTGTACACGCCGACCATCTTCGTGCGAGCGCCGCCCTGCTGCCCGCCTTCGCCCCTGTGGAAATAGACGGGCGGCTCTTCGGCGACCCGGGCATGTCGGCCAACCTGCCGCTCGATTGCGCACTGCACGAACCGGGCGACGGCCCGTTGCTGTGCTTCGCTCTCGACCTTCTCCCGCTGCACGGCCGTCGGCCGGGCCGCCTCTCGGAATCGGTGCTGCGCATGCAGGACCTTTTGTTCGCTACGCAGAGCCGTCGCACCATCGCTGCCTGGCAGACCATCTTTGACGAACGCGCAAAGCAAGGCGAAGGACGGCCGATCACCCTTGTCCACCTCGCTTACCGCGACCAGGACCCGGAAGTGAGCGGCAAAGCCTTTGACTTCTCCGGTCGGTCCGCCGCGCATCGGTGGCAGGCGGGCTTCACCGACACGATGCAGGCGCTTGATGACCTTGCCGCCGGCACCGTGGAACTGAGGAGACGTGCCGGGATGTCAGTCTATGCACGTCCGGCACCATGCGCGGGCTTGCAGCTCACCGGCCACTCTCTGGTTCCTTCTGGTGCCTGAGCCGGTGCCATTCCAATCTTGGTCGATCGCGATGTGCCGGCGAAAAGCGGCGTATAGCCGTTTGTGAAGCTGAAGAGGTCTATTGCTACCGCGATCACAGTGGCTAAATCTCTCCTTATTTCCAACTTTAGTTATATAACTAAATAAAGTCCTCTCGTGTATCAGGTGCGTACACTCGGTTGTTTTGCTTAAATTAAGCCCGATAGCGGAATGATCATCGCGCAGCGGAGGCATGCGGCATTATCCCTTAGTCCAACAGGTTCGGCAAAAGGTGCATTAGGCGGGTTCATCGTTTCTCTCGATGAAGTCACCTCTTGATCTACCCTGCCGGGCTACGGCCTGAACAATGATGTAGGGATTGGCATGGCAGTCGAGATTTTCGACAAGGCAACTCGTGCGACACGCACGGTTTCCGAAGATTCCGTCGTGATAGATGGCGCGAGCGTCATCAAGGTATACGCCAACCGAGCGGATCTGTCGGCTCTCGAACGGCAAGGTAACGATCTTCTTATCCGCCTGCGATCGGGTGAGGAGATCCGCGTCGTCAACTTCTACGGTGACAGCACCGCCGGCAATGTCAGCGAAGTGGTGCTTCAGGACACGGACGGCGAGCTTTGGGCCGTCCGGCAGGGCGACACTCTCGAGTTCATCAGCATCGAGGAACTGGAAGAGCTGGTCGAACCCGCTGCTTCCATCGCTGCAGCAGGTGAGGGTGTCGGCATTCTTCCGGCCCTTGGCCTTCTGGGAACCGCCGGCCTGATCGCCGCCGCCGCCGGCACGGGCGGGGATGACGATACCGATGCGGATGCGGATGCGGATGCTGATGCTGATGCTGATGCGGATGCTGATGCTGATGCGGATGCTGATGCGGATGCTGACGCTGATGCGGATGCTGACGCTGACGCTGACGCGGATGCAGATGCAGATGCTGATGCTGATGCTGATGCTGATGCTGATGCTGATGCTGATGCAGATGCAGATGCTGATGCAGATGCGGATGCAGATGCTGATGCGGATGCTGATGCTGATGCTGATGCGGATGCAGATGCTGACGCTGACGCTGACGCTGATGCTGATGCTGATGCGGATGCTGACGCGGATGCGGATGCTGACGCGGATGCTGATGCTGACGCGGATGCGGATGCCGATGCCGATATCGACCCTCCCGCTACTCCAACGGCCACATTTGCGGACACCGGCGTAGCTGGCGACAGTATCACCAACGACAGCAGAATTACTGTCGGCAATCTTGAAACTGGTGCTCGCTGGGAGTTCAGCTCTGACTCAGGGGCAAGCTGGACCACCGGCAGCGGCAGCAGCTTCCTGCTTGCTGAAGGAAGCTACGAAGCCGGCGTGGTGCAGGTTCGTCAGATCGACGCGGCAGGTAACGTCAGCGACACGTTCGAACTACCCAGCCTCACCATCGACATCAGCGTCCTGCCGCCTTCGGGGGCACTCGCCAGCGACACAGGCGTATCGACTACCGACGGCATCACGAACGACGCGACCGTCGCGGTCGGCGGCCTCGAGCCGGGCGCCAGCTGGCAGTACAGCACCAACGGCGGAACGACATGGCAGGCAGGCACCGGTACCAGCTTCGAGCTGGCCCCGGGCACTTACCCCGCCGGCGCGGTGCAGGTGCGCCAGACGGACATCGCCGGCAATATCAGCCGCACGGGTACCCTGCCGGCGGTGACCATCGACACGGGCGTTCCGGTCCCCACGCCTGCTCTTGCAAGCGACACCGGCGTGGCGGGCGACGGCGTGACGAACGATGCGACGGTGACGGTCGGCGGTCTTGAGCCGGGCGCCAGCTGGCAGTACAGCACCGATGGCGGAGGGACGTGGCAGGCAGGCGCCGGCACCAGCTTCGAACTTGCTCCCGGCACTTATGCTGCCGGCACCGTGCTGGTGCGCCAGACGGATCTTGCGGGCAATGCCAGCGGCACGGGTGCGCTGCCGGCGGTGACCGTCGATACGGGCGTTTCGGTGCCCACGCTTGCTCTTGCAAGCGACACCGGGGTGTCGGGCACGGACCGGGTGACGGGCGATGCGACGGTGACGGTCGGCGGCCTCGAGCCGGGCGCTACCTGGCAGTACAGCACGGACGGCGGAGCGACCTGGCAGGCAGGCACCGGCACCAGCTTCGAACTGGCTGCGGGCACGTATGGCACCGGGGCGGTGCAAGTGCTCCAGATCGATGATGCCGGGAACATCAGCGGCCCGGTCGCGCTTGCAGGGGTGACGATCGATACGGCTGCGCCAGCGGCCCCTGCGGCCACCATTCCCGATACCGGCGTGGCGGGCGATGGCGTTACCAACGTCGGGACGGTGAGCGTGAGCGGTCTGGAGCCGAGCGCGACCTGGCAGTACCGGATCAACGGCGGCGCCTGGACGACGGGCACGGGCACCAGCTTCGTGCTGGCGGACGGGACCTATGGGGCTGACGCGGTGCAGGTGCGTCAGATCGACGTCGCGGGCAATGCGAGCGGCGCGTTCTCGCTGCCGCCGGTGACGGTGGACACGAGCACGGGCCCCCTGACGGCCGAGCTGGTGAGCGACACGGGGCTTCCCGATGACGGGGTGACCAGTGACGGCACGGTGGCGATCGGCAATCTGGAGCCGGGGGCGAGCTGGCAGTACAGCACGGACGGCGGAGCGACCTGGCAGGCAGGCACCGGCACCAGCTTCGAACTTGCCCAAGGCACCTATGCGGATGTGCAGGTGCGGCAGGTCAATGCGGTAGGCGTGATCAGCGATCCCACATACCTGGGTCCGGTGACGGTGGATGCGACAGGTCCGGCGGTTCCTGTCGCCACGTTCGTCGACAGCGGCACGCAGGGCGATGGCATCACGAACAACGGCACGGTGAGCGTCGGCGGCCTGGAGCCGGGTGTGACCTGGCAGTACAGCACCGATGGCGGTGCGACCTGGCAGACGGGCACGGGCACCAGCTTCGAGCTGGGGTCGGGCACGTACCCGGCCGGGACCGTGCAGGTGCGGCAGGTGGACCTTGCCGGTAACGCGGGAGGTTCGTTCACCCTTCCGGCGCTGACGGTGGACACCGCCGCGCCTGCGGCGCTCACGGCGACGATCGCGGACACAGGCGTTCCGGGCGATGCGATCACCAGCGACAGCACGGTGACGGTCAGCGGTCTGGAGCCGGGCGCCACGTGGCAGTACAGCACGGACAGCGGCGCAACATGGCAGACGGGTACCGGCGCCAGCTTCGAACTGGCCCCGGGCAGCTATGGCGCGGGCGAAGTGCGGGTGCGGCAGGTGGATGCGGCCGGAACGCCGGGCGCGGTGTTCCCGTTGCCGGCGGTGACGGTGGACACGACCATCGCTGCGCCCACTGCGGCTCTTGCGACGGACACCGGAGCCTCTGCCGGCGACGGGCTCACTGCGGATGCGACCGTCCTCGTCGGCGGCCTGGAGCCGGGCGCGACCTGGCAGTACAGCACCAATGGCGGAGCGAGCTGGCAGGCAGGCACCGGCACCAGCTTCGAACTGGCGCCGGGCACGTATGGCGCCGGCGTGGTGCAGGTGCGCCAGACGGACATCGCCGGCAACCAGAGCGCAGGGGCGCTGCTGGGCGCGGTGACGGTGGACACCGCCGTGGCAAGCCCGACGGTGGTGCTTGCCGCCGACACCGGGCTGTCCGCCAGCGACAGGGTGACCAATGACGCGACAGTGACGGTCGGCGGTATCGAGCCGGGCGCCAGCTGGCAGTACAGCACCGACGGCGGAGCGACATGGCAGACAGGCACCGGCACCAGCTTCGAACTGGCCCCGGGCACGTATGGCACCGGCGTGGTGCAAGTGCGCCAGACGGACCTTGCAGGCAACGTCAGCGCCCCCGCCGCACTGGCGCCTGTGACCATCGACCTCACCGCAGCACCGCCCAGCCTCGCCCTCGCAACGGACACCGGCACCTCGCCAGACGACGGCGTGACCAGCGACGCGACCGTCGCGGTCGGCGGTCTGGAGCCGGGCGCCACCTGGCAGTACAGCACCAACGGCGGAGCGACATGGCAGGCAGGCACCGGTACCAGCTTCGAGCTGGCCCCGGGCACCTACCCCGCCGGCGCGGTGCAGGTGCGCCAGACGGACATCGCCGGCAATATCAGCCGCACGGGTACCCTGCCGGCGGTGACCATCGACCTGCCGCTGGCGGTGGATGACAATGCGGCCCTTGATTTGGGTGCCGTGACGAGCGTGACCTACCCGACCGTCGCGGATACCGATGTGGAAGTCCTCGGGCTGCTGGAATCGGACGTGGGCGTGGACAACGCCCTTGCCATCACTGTGGCGGATGACAGGACAGCATCGGTCCGGATCGAAATCAGCCAGACCGCTCTGGTGGCCGTGGCGGACGCGTTCCGGGTGGACCTGATCGATGCGGCCGGGAATGTCGTGTATTCGGCGGTCACACCCAACTCCCCACTCGGTGACGTCGCCGGTCTGGAAGTGCTTGGCCTGACAGGGGACAACACGCTCGTCGCGATTGTAGAAGGGCTTCCGCCCGGCGATTACCGCGTGGTCGTCCGCAACGATGAGGGCGCGCTCGAGCAGTTGCTGGACCCGGACGGGAATGGGGTGTCTCTGGAAGAATTGGGCGCGGCCGGTGTCGTGCTTGGACCAGAGAACGAGGAGCTCGTTCTCGACGCGGTGGCAGGTGCCCTGGGCCCGCTGGGCGGCGTGGCGCGCGGATTGCTGGAGCCAGTTCTCGACTCGACCACCGGCGCCGGTGTGGGTGGACTGGTGGGTGTGCTCACCACCCTGCTAAACAATCCGCTGATCAATTTGCCGGGCCTGCTCGACACCGTGCTTGGCGCGGTCGCGGATACCTTGTTGAGCAACACGCTTACGCTGCTGCAGGGAACCAGCGTCGCCGCGACCGTCACGGAGTACGAGTTCGCAAACGAGGCGGTCAGCGGCAACGTCCTGACCGGCAACGCGCAGGGCGGGGCGGACGATCTTGCAGGGGGTGCCGTGATCGTCAGCATCTCGGACGGTGATGGCACCACCATCGCTGTGCCGACGAGCGGAGTGGCGACGATCGTCGGCGATTTCGGTGTTCTGCAGATCGCTGCCGATGGCACCTACACCTACTCCACTATTGGCAATCCCGGCGCGGTGGGTGAGACCGATCGGTTCACATATACGCTTTCGGACGGTGTCTCATCCAGCTCCGCAACCTTGGCAGTCGCGCTTGACGGTGCCCCCGTGCAGGTAGGAAACGATCTCGGCACAGCCACCGTGCAGTGGGCCAATGTGCAGGATCCGAACTTCTTCAATGCATCGGGCACGACGGTCTCGCTCCTCGGCACAGGAGGGTACACCAGCGGTTCCTTCGTGATCGGATCCAATACGGCGGTGAGCGGCACGGTCAGCCTTGACGTCACCGCCTCCGCGCTTGGAAACGGCACGCTCTTCGTGGAAAGGCAAAGCGGCACTGGATGGACACCGGTCGCGCAGCAGAGCTTTTCAACCCTGCTGACCGTTCTGGGCAACGACGCGACCATCGATCTTGGAACTCTGGGTCTCGGTGCCGGCACGTACCGGGTCCGGGCGAGCCTGAATTCGGCGCTGGCAGTTGCCACGGTCACCAGTGATGTCGATGTGACGTACCTGAACCGCTTCGTTGCCGTGGGATCCACCCCCGCCACCGGGAACATCCTTGCCAATGACGAACCCGGGTCACTGCTGACCGAAGTGCAGGTTTATAATCCGGATCGCAGCGGGTTTGCCGATGTCGAGGACGGGCCACCTCTCCAGATCGACGGAATTTATGGAACTCTGAGCCTCTCTGCAAACGGCAGCTATACCTATACGCTGGATCCGGACCTGACCTATTCGAACGTGGCCCGGATCGAGACGTTCACCTATCGCCTCGTCCACCCCACCGAGGAGGTGGCGCAAGGAACGCTGCAGATCACGGTGCAGCCCTCGGGAGCCGGGGGCGCAGCGGCGGCCCCGACGTCAATGGCGGCGTTCAGCCTTGGCGCGGAGACCGTGCCACTCGACGATCTTCAGGCGTTCAGCGCTTCCGGAGAACCTGAGGGTGCCGCTCCCGCCCGGTACTTCGAATACGAGATCTTCGAAGGGCAGGGTTCCGTCGAAGAGGTGCTCGAGGGCTATCTCGCCCGTGCCGAGCCGGATGTCGCTGCTGCCGTTGATCCCGCCACAACGGCCGCAGCGGCGGCCGACGTCCGGACGGCGTCCGTGGATGATCCGCTTGGCTATCTGCAAATGTCCCCATCCACTAATCTGGATGAGCAATGGAGCAATCATAGCTTGATCTAGTCATCACATAGTATGAGAACCGGGTGGAGGTGAGGTGAACTCACCCGGTTCAAGAGGGAAGTGAAAATATCACTCCGTGAGGGTGCCAGGGGGATCATGAAAAGACGAAGCTCTACAAGTGGCAGAGCAATTCCTTTAGTTCGTTCATTAGTGATCATTGCCTTTGGCTGTGCCTGCAGTTCGGTGGGCGCGCAAACGGACGATAGCCGTTTGCTGACGCTTGAAGATGCAGTGAGGCAGGTTGTCGAATGGCATCCCGCCGTGACGGAAGCGGTCGGCCGGCTCAATGCACGGGAGCAGCAGATCGCAGTGGCTGAAGCCGGATACCTTCCGCAGATCGAAGGAGGGATCGGGACCGGCTACAACAACATCGGGGGAGCCCGCTGGCGACCCCGAGCCAACCTTTCCGCATCGCAGATGATCTTTGATTTTGGCAAGGTGTCCAGCACCGTTGCCCTGGCCGAGGCCGGGACGAAAGTCGGCAGGGCGCAACTTCTCTATGCAGTGGATAGCCTGGTTCGCGACACCAGCTACGCTATCATCGAGATACAGCGCAGCCGGGCGCTTCAATCCGTGGTCTTCGAACAGCTGGAGCGGATCCGCAGCATCAGCGGCCTGGTCGACCAGCGCTTCCAGAAAGGTGCGGCGACGCGGTCGGACGCCTTGCAGGCGCAGGCCCGCATCCAGGCGGGCGAAGCAATCCTGCAGCAGATCGAAGCGGAGCAGCGCCGCTGGGTCAGCAATCTCGTTCACCTGCTCGGAGTTGAAGTGGCGCCCGCCGTCTCCACCGAGGTGCCGCCCTGGCTCGAACGCTCATGCGAGCGAGGCGAGCCGGATTGGGCGCGCGTGCCTGCCCTCATGCAGGTGCAGGCGCAGCGGGACGAAGCGGAGGCGGAACTTGATCGGAATCGAGCGAACGCCCTGCCGACGGTTTCGCTGGGTGCGGGGACATCCACCGACATTAATGACCCGTTCTCCCGCCGCGCGGAGTACAACTTCGGCATAAATGTCTCCAGTTCGCTCTACAGTGGCGGGGCCAACAGTGCGCGGATCCGGGGCGCGAACTATGCGCTTGAAGCTGCGGATGCCGCCGAAGCGAACATCCGGAACGAAGTGAGCCGCCTGCTGTCGGAAGCGCAGCGGCAGATCGGAAGCTTCAACGATCTGGTGGTCACGCTGACCGGCCGCGAACGCAGCATGAGCCAGACGGGCGAACTGTACCGCCTCCAGTACTTCGAAATGGGTACGCGCACCCTGGTCGACCTGCTCAACGCCGAGCAGGAACTGCAGCAGGTCCGGCTGGATCTGGTGAACACGCGGCATGACCTGCGACGGCTCAACGTGGACTGCCTGTTCAATGCCGGGGAGGAGCGGGAAGCGTTCAGGTTGACGGGGCTGGTCGTCGAGGGGGTAAGGCTGTGAGCGATCAGGCAGAACAGGACACACGCCCATTCAGGGGCGAGGCATGGACAGAAGCGTTCCTTTACGTTGCCCGCCATTACAGATGGGGTGATTGGGGCTCCACGACGAGTCGGTGGAGTGGCTGCTCCTCGCAAATGGTAGAACGTGGTCCGTGTGATCGGCCACAACCATGA
>NZ_FXUI01000010.1:0-110076 GCF_900182875.1 Novosphingobium panipatense | reverse complement strand
CTCCGGGAGGACGCTGTGGGCGTGGACCACGGCTTGTACGCTCGCGTGCTGCCCACGACGCCGACCCGAAACACCGTCTCACCTGCGGCCGCAGGATCCACGGATAGTGTGTAACTAACCTAAATGGTTATACTTGTCAATGAAGCCGCGTGTGAACGAGCGGCTTCAACTGCTCGCGTCCTTAACGGTCTCCATCGCCACAAAGGTCGACGTGCTGGAGACATGGGGGAGGCTGGAGATCTTTTCGCCCAGCACTTCGCGATAGCGCCGGATATCGGCGGTGCGGACCTTGAGCAGGTAGTCGAAGCTGCTGGCGATCATGTGGCATTCCTCCACCTCGGGAATGCGGCGCACCGCCCGGTTGAACTCGGTCAGCGCCACCTCGCGGGTGTCGGACAGCTTCACCTCGGCGAAGGCGACATGATCGAGGCCGAGGCTGGCGGGATCCACCACCGCGCGAAAGCCGCGGATCACCCCGGCTTCCGTCAGCCGTCGCAACCGCACCTGGCACGGAGTCTTGGACATCCCGACGGCTTTGGCGAGATCCGTCACGGTGATGCGGCCGTCGGTGCGCAGAATTGCAATGATCTTACGGTCCAGGTCATCCATTTCGACCGTCTGAGGGCGTTTTGCCATTCAATCTGCCTGATGCATCATGGAAAATAAGTCTAAGCGTATAGCTACATGCGCTTGAAAAGTCGGATCGCCAAGCGTGAATCGGTTACGGCTCGAAACATGACCGCTCCTTTCTCCCAGTTCGCCCCCGCCGTCCGTGCAATGACCCCGCTGCGCCTTGCCATTGCCGATGCGCGCCGCCGGGATGAAGCCGAGTGCCTTGCACCGCTGCTGGACAGGGCCACGCTTGACGAGCCGACCCGCGCGGCGGTGCGCCGGACCGCCACCGCGCTCGTCACGACGCTGCGCGCCAATCACAAGGGAACCGGCGTCGAAGGACTGGTGCAGGAATACGCGCTGTCCAGCCAGGAGGGCGTCGCCCTCATGTGCCTTGCCGAAGCGCTTCTGCGGATCCCCGACGACGCCACCCGTGACGCGCTGATCCGTGACAAGATCGCGGACGGGGACTGGAGCGGGCATCTGGGCGGCGGCAAGTCCCTGTTCGTCAACGCCGCGACCTGGGGCCTCGTGGTTACCGGCAAGCTGGTCGGTTCGGTGGACGACAAGGGCTTGGGCGCGGCGCTCACGCGGCTGATCGCGCGCGCCGGTGAGCCCGTCATCCGGCGCGGCGTCGATCTGGCCATGCGCATGATGGGTGAACAGTTCGTCACCGGCGAAACCATCGACGAAGCCGTGAAGCGCGCCCGCGAGCTGGAGGGCAAGGGCTTCCGCTACAGCTACGACATGCTGGGTGAAGCGGCGACGACGGCGGCGGACGCCCGGCGTTACTACGCGGATTACGAAAACGCCATCCACGCCATCGGCAAGGCTTCGGGCGGCAAAGGCATCTACGAGGGCCCGGGGATTTCCATCAAGCTGTCCGCGCTGCACCCCCGCTACGCCCGCGCTCAGGCCGATCGCGTCATGGGCGAACTGCTCCCCGCCGTGAAGGCGCTGGCGCTGATGGCCAAGGGCTACGACATCGGCTTCAACATCGATGCCGAGGAGGCGGACCGCCTCGAACTTTCGCTTGACCTGCTGGAGAACCTCGCGCTCGATCCGGAACTGGCAGGCTGGGATGGCCTCGGGTTCGTGATCCAGGCCTATGGGAAGCGCTGCCCCTTCGTGATCGACTGGATCGTCGATCTCGCGCGCCGGGCGGGCCGCCGGATCATGGTTCGCCTCGTCAAGGGCGCTTACTGGGACGCCGAGATCAAGCGGGCGCAGGTGGACGGGCTGGCCGACTTCCCGGTCTACACCCGCAAGGTCCACACCGATGTTTCCTACGTGGCCTGCGCCCGCCAGTTGCTGGCCGCGCCGGACGCGGTGTTCCCCCAGTTCGCGACGCACAACGCGCAGACCCTCGCCACGATCTACCACCTTGCCGGTCCGGACTTCGCCGTGGGCAAGTACGAGTTCCAGTGCCTGCATGGCATGGGCGAGGCGCTCTATTCGCAGGTCGTGGGCAAGGACAAGCTGGACCGCCCCTGCCGCATCTACGCGCCGGTCGGCACGCACGAGACGCTGCTGGCGTACCTGGTGCGCCGCCTGCTGGAAAACGGCGCCAACTCGTCGTTCGTGAACCGCATCGCCGATCCGGCGGTGCCGGTGGAATCCATGGTGGCCGACCCGGTCGAGGTGGTGCGCGCGATGCCTCAGCCCGGCGCCCGGCATGACCTCATCGCCCGGCCTGCCGACCTGTACCCCGATCGCCGCAATTCGGACGGCATCGACCTGACGGACGAGATCGCCCTCGCCAGGCTGGCCGACGCGCTCGTCGCGTCCGCCGGTACGGAGTGGCGCGCGGCCCCGGAAAGCGGCGAAGGCCAGCCGCGTCCTGTTCGCAACCCCGCCGATCATGCGGATATCGTCGGCACCGTCATCGAGGCTGCGCCCGAAGCGGCCGCCGCGGCCGTTGCTCGCGCCGCCGTCTCGGACTGGAGCGGGGTGCCGGTGGCGGACCGCGCCGCGTTCCTGGACCGGGCGGCCGATCTCATGCAGGACCGCATGGGGGTGCTGATGGGGCTGGCGATCCGCGAAGCCGGAAAGTCCGCGGCCAACGCCGTTGCCGAAGTGCGCGAGGCGATCGACTTCCTGCGCTACTACGCGCAGCAGGCGCGCGCGACGGTCGGACCTGAGCAGGCGGCGCTGGGGCCGGTGGTCTGCATCAGTCCGTGGAACTTCCCGCTGGCGATCTTCACCGGGCAGGTGGCGGCCGCGCTGGTCGCGGGCAATCCGGTGCTGGCGAAGCCTGCCGAGGAAACCCCGCTGATCGCAGCCGAGGCCGTGCGTATCCTCCACGCCGCCGGCGTCTCCGCCGATGCGCTGCAGTTCATGCCGGGACCCGGCGAGCTTGGCGCTGCGCTCGTCGCCGCGCCGGAGACAGCGGCGGTGATGTTCACCGGCTCCACCGAAGTCGCCCGCCTTATCCAGCGCCAGCTGGCGGCCCGCACGTCGGCGGATGGGCGCCCGATCCCGCTGATCGCCGAGACGGGCGGCCAGAACGCCATGATCGTGGACAGTTCCGCGCTGGCGGAGCAGGTGGTGGCGGACGTCATCGGATCCGCCTTCGACAGCGCGGGCCAGCGCTGCTCGGCTCTGCGCGTGCTGTGCCTGCAGGAGGACGTGGCGGATCGCACGCTTACCATGCTGCGCGGCGCTCTGGCCGAATTGCGCGTGGGCAAGCCCGACCGTCTCAGCGTCGATATCGGTCCCGTCATCACCCAGGAAGCTCGCGACGGCATCATGCGCCACATCGATGCGGTGCGCGCGAAGGGTTGCCGCGTCGAGCAGACCGCGCTTGGAACCGAGACGCAGCACGGCACCTTCGTGGCACCCACGATCATCGAGATCGACGCCATCGACCAGCTGGAGCGTGAGGTCTTCGGCCCCGTGCTTCACGTCGTGCGGTTCCGCCGCAAGGACCTGGACGCGCTGATCGACAGCATCAACGCCACGGGATACGGCCTGACCTTCGGCCTGCACACCCGCCTCGACGAGACGGTCGCGCGCGTGACGGCGGCGGTCAGGGCGGGCAACCTCTACGTCAACCGCAACACCATCGGCGCCATCGTCGGGGTGCAGCCGTTCGGAGGGCGTGGCCTTTCCGGCACCGGGCCCAAGGCGGGCGGCCCGCTCTACCTCGGCCGGCTGATGAAGCAGGCGCCAGTGGTGCTTGCGCCTGCGGAGCATGCGCCTGCGGAATTGACTGCCTACGCGGCGTGGCTTGACGCGCAGGGCGAAACCTCGGCCGCCACCTTCGCGCGCCGATTGGGCCAGGACACCGCGCTGGGCCGCGAAGTGCTGCTGCCGGGGCCGGTGGGTGAGCGCAACGTCTACGCGCTTCATCCCCGTGGGCGCGTTCTGCTCCGCCCCGCTACGCGCGAGGGTCTTCTGGGCCAGATCGCGGCGGTGCTGGCGACAGGCAACACCGCGACCGTCGAGACGGCGGACCTTCCGGCCGGATTGCCACAAGCGGTGGAGGCCCGCCTCCGCCACGCGGACGACGCGCCTTATGCCGCCTGCGTGGTCGAGGGCGACGCACAGGCTGTGCGCCAGGCCTGCGAGGCGGTGGCGCGGCTGCCGGGACCGATCGTGCCGGTTCACCTGTGGGACCGGAATGGTATCGGCCCCAATTGCGCATCCCTGCTCGAAGAGGTTTCCGTCTCCGTCAACACCACGGCGGCGGGTGGTAACGCCAGCCTCATGATGATCGGCTGACGCCGGCTTCCCCCTGCGGCAAGAGTGCCCGCACGCCCCCGCGTCTCCAAACGGCGCGGAGGGCGGCTGTCGCGCTGCGGCAACTGTTTGCCGGAGTTGGGAAACCGCTCCGCAATTCAGGTGTTGGGTCCACTGCAGCCAGATCGAACGCGATTCCAACGGTCGTCGGAGCGAAATCTATGGGCAGACTCATCGTCGACGCAGCATCGAGCCTGGATGGCTTTTGGGCTGATGCGGGTGGCCGGAATGTGCTCTCCACCGCGGACCTCGACGGCAGCGGCCTGTCCGGTCGGCTCGAAATGGCCTGCGGGGCGATCGTGATGAGCCGCCGCTCCTACGAACTTCCGGGCGACGTCGGGTGGATGGCCGAGGCCTATCCGCCCGGGACACCGGTCTTCGTCGTGAGCGAGACGGCCCCTGCTGCCCCGTCGGGGGACAATTTCCGCTTCATGCCGGACTATGCCGCTGCCTTCGCCGCCGCGCAGGACGCGGCGGGCGACAGGCCGGTGCTGGTCGTTGGGGAGGCTGGAGCCATGGGTGCGGCGCTGGGCTCTGGTCAGGCCGATGCCATCTGGCTGCGTGTGCTGTCCCGCACGCTGGGGCGGGGCGCCCCCCTTTTCGAGGAAGGCGCGCCCGTTCAGAACTACTTCGTCGCCGAACTCGAGACGACGCCCGAAGCCGTTCACATGCTGCTGGAACGGCGGCTGCAGGCCTGAACGGTCAGGCCGCGCAGGCGTGCAGCGTCTCGCGCCTGTGAAGCGATAGAGTCACCAGGAAGATCGCCAACCCGCCGAGCGCCAGGCCCGAGCCGATCCAGCCGGTCGAGGTGAGGCCAAACCCCGCCGAGATCGCCATGCCGCCGAGCCAGGGGCCGAGGGCATTGGCAAAGTTGAAGGCGCTGTGGTGGGCAGCGGCGGCAAGCGCCTGCGCATCACCGGCCACGTCCATCAGCCGGGTCTGCAGGATCGTGCCGAGGCCGCCGCCGAAGCCGATCAGCAGAACAACGAGAGAGAGCGTCCAGACGTTGCCCGCCATCACGGAGAAGAGGGCAAGGGAGACGGCGCTGAACAGCAGAGCGCTGATGGCGGCGCGGCTTTGCGCGCGGTCGGCCATCCAGGCCCAGAACAGGTTGCCTGCGGTCATGCCGACGCCGAAGACGGCGAGCACGGCGGGGACAAACTTTTCCGATACGTGCGTGACTTCGATCATGGTCGAGGCGACGTATGTGTAGACGCAGAACAGGCCGCCGAAGCCGATGGCGCCGGTGAGCAGCGTGAGCAGCACCTGCGGACGGCGCAGCGCGCTCAGTTCGCGCAGCGGGCTGGCGTCGGCGTCGGCCGGCTGGTGCGGGGCGAAGAGGGCGACCAGCGCCATCGTGAGGATGGCAAGGCCGGAGACGACGGCGAAACCACTCCGCCAGCCGAGCGCCTGTCCCAGCCAATTGGCGGCGGGAACGCCGATGATGGTCGCCACCGTCAGGCCCGACATGACCATCGCCACCGACTGCGTGCGCTTGTTGCCGGGCACCAGGGAGGCGGCGACCAGCGCGGCGATGCCGAAGTAGGCCCCGTGCGGCAGCCCGCTGATGAAGCGGCACAGCAGCAGCAGCGGGTAACTTGACGCCAGCGCCGAGATGCCGTTGCCCACCGCGAACACCGCCATCAGTCCGATGAGCAGCAGGCGCCGCTCCAGCTTGGCGGCAAGGACCGCGATCACCGGCGCGCCGACAACGACGCCAAGAGCATAGGCGCTGATCGCATGGCCGGCCTCGGGCTCGGTCAGGCCGAGATCACGTGCGAAGAAGGGGACAAGGCTCATCGCCGCGAACTCTGTCGTGCCGATGGCGAAGGCGCCCATGGCGAGCGCAAGGATGACGAGCGCGGGATGCGTCGCGCGGGTGGGGGAGGATTGATTCATGTTGCGGTGCAAAATAGAAACGTTTCGTGACACGCACTACCCGGGCAGCGATGCGTTTCCTGCAACGCCACTGTGAGGAATGTGCACGGATGCGGATCGCGCGCGCCTGCTGGTCGGTCAGAAAACCGGGTCGAAGTCCGGCGGCAACTCGCTTGCGGGACCATTGTCCTTGCCGGGAACGTGAATGCCGCACTCCGTCTTGTCCCAGCCCTTCCAGCGGCCGGACCGGGGATCCTCGCCGGGTGCGACCTTGCTGGTGCAGGGCATGCAGCCGATCGAGGGATAACCTTCCGCCACGAGTGGGTGCGGCGGCAGGTCGTGCTCGGCGATGTAGGCAGCCAGACGCTCGGCCGACCAGTCGATCAGCGGGTTGATCTTGAGCCGTCCCTGCGCGTCGGCCGTGTCGACCTCGAAGCGGGGCAGGCTGGATCGGGTCGCCGCCTGGAACGCCTTGCGGCCGGTGAACGAGGCGTCATAGCCCGCCAGCGCCGTGGCGAGCGGCTTGACCTTGCGGATCTCGCAGCAGCCGTCCGGGTCCCAGGACCAGCGCAGGCCGTTCTCGTCTTTCTTCGTGATCTCAGTCGCGTCCGGCGTGAGGTTCACGAGGTTCGTGAGGCCGAGGCGCTCCACCAGCCGGTCGCGGTAGGCGAGTGTTTCCGGGAAGTGCTTCCCGGTATCGAGGAACAGCACCGGCACGCCCTTGTCGACCCGGCTGACCAGGTGGAGCAGGACGGCGCTTTCCGCACCGAAGCTGGACACGATCGCCACATCCCCCGCCATGCGTTCCTTAAGCAGCGTCTCGAGCATCTCGCTCGTGTCGGTGCCGCGGAAGAGGCGGTTGAGACGCACCGCGTCGGCCTCGGTGAAACGAGGGGACGTGTCGATGCGCTGGATCACCCGAGCAGGGGTGCGGGCTTCATTGTCAGCTTCGGTACGGAACATGGGGCAGGTTCCTTCGCTCCGGGCTCAGGCGGCTGGGTGCCGCTTCGCCCAGATGGCTTGGCGACCGTCTATCGCGGTGGCCTGGTAGACATTTTCCCAGCGCTCGAACGCGGCCTTGGCGTCGGCCTCGTTGAGCGCCTTTTCAGGCGCGAAGGCGTCAAAGCCGCAGCGCTGGAGATGGCGGAGCATGTCGATCACGACATCGCCCACGGCACGCAGTTCGCCGGTGTAGCCGGCTTCGCGCAGGATGCGCGCGGAGGAGTAGCCGCGTCCGTCCGTCCAGGAAGGGAAGTTCACTTCCACCAGCGCCAGGCGATCGAGGTAAGGCAGCAGCTCGCGCGCGTCGTCGCCCGGTTCGATGCGGACGGCCGTGGCGTTCGACTGTTCGCCGATCGAATCCACCGTCACGGCCGGATCGTTCACGGCGTCATCGCTGCGGAAACGGAACTGGACGTCAACCATAGATGGCCTCCTTGAACGGCTCCATGCCGATGCGGCGATAGGTGTCGAGGAAACGCTCCTCGCCCTGCTTGTTGGCGAGGTAGACCTGCGTGGCCTTTTCGATGGCATCGACGACGCCGTCTTCGGTGAAGCCGGGGCCGATGATCCGGGCGAGGGAAGTATCCGCACCTTCGCTGCCGCCGAAGAGAAGCTGGTAGTTTTCCAGACCCTTCTTGTCGACGCCGAGGATGCCGATGTGGCCGGCGTGATGGTGACCGCAGGCGTTGATGCAGCCCGAGATCTTGAGCTTCAGCTCGCCGATTTCCGCCTGCTTCCGCGCCGAGCCGAAGCGTTCGGAGATCTTCTGGGCGACAGGGATCGAGCGGGCATTGGCGAGGCTGCAGTAATCGAGGCCGGGGCAGGCGATGATGTCGCCCACGGTGTCGAGGTTCGCCGTGCCGAGACCCGCCTCGTCCAGCGCCTTCCAGACGGTGTAGAGATCGGACTTCCTGACGTGCGGGAACACGATGTTCTGCGCATGGGTGACGCGCAGTTCGTCGAACGAGTGATCCTTTGCCAGCTTGGCCATCAGCCGGATCTGGTCGGCCGTCGCGTCGCCGGGGATGCCGCCCACGGGCTTCAGCGACACCGTGGCGATGATGTAGCCCGGCTGCTTGTGCGGCGTGGTGTTGCGTTCCACCCAGAGGCGGAAGTCCGGATCGGTGAGGTCCAGCTCGTCCGGCGCGGCGGCGTCGAACGCGGGGTCGACAAAGTGCGCCTTGATCCGCTCCAGCTCGGCGAGCGGGGGCTCGATCGGCTGGGTGAGCAGGTGCGCGAACTCTTCCTCGACCTGGCGCACATACTCGTCGCGGCCCAGTTCGTGGACAAGGATCTTGATGCGCGCCTTGTACTTGTTGTCGCGGCGGCCGTAGCGGTTGTAGACGCGCAGGCACGCCTCGGCATAAGTGATCAGCTGATGGATCGGCACGAATTCGCGGATCAGCGGCGCGATCATCGGGGTGCGGCCCATGCCGCCGCCGGCGTAGAACTGGGCGCCGATCTCTCCGGCGTCATTCTTCACCATCTTGATGCCGATGTCGTGCAGGCGCATCGCGGCGCGGTCCGTTTCGGACGCGATGACGGCGATCTTGAACTTGCGCGGCAGCACCAGGAATTCCGGGTGGAAGCTCGACCACTGGCGCAGCAGTTCCGCGTAAGGGCGCGGGTCCAGCATCTCGTCGGCGGCGGCGCCGGCGAACTGGTCCGAGCTGATGTTGCGGATGCAGTTGCCGCTCGTCTGGATGGCGTGCATCTCCACCTTCGCCAGTTCGGCGAGGATGTCGGGCGTGTCTTCCAGCTTGATCCAGTTGTACTGGATGTTCTGGCGCGTGGTGAAGTGGCCGTAGCCGCGGTCGTACTTGTCCGCGATGTCGCCCAGCAGCGCCATCTGCGTGGAATTGAGCGTGCCGTAGGGCACCGCCACGCGCAGCATGTAGGCGTGCAGCTGGAGGTAGAGGCCGTTCTGCAGGCGCAGCGGCTTGAACTGGTCCTCGGTCAGGTCGCCGGCGATGCGGCGGCGGACCTGGTCGCGAAATTCCGCGACGCGGGTGTCGACCATCTGCTGGTCGTATTCGTCGTACTTGTACATCAGATTACCCAGTTCACGGCTTCGGGGTCGGAGGGCTTGAGCGTCAGGTCAGGCCGCACGGTCGGGCCGAGAGCGCGGATGCGCTCCTTGATGTGCGATGGCCGCACGCCCTCGTCGGTCTTCACGCCATCGACCACGTAAGCGGCGAAGACGTTCTGCGCGCCTTCTTCGCGCGCGATGATGGCGGCGCCATGCTCGCCGACATCGGTGGAATCATTCACGTTGAGCGACCAGCCCACGCCGGTCCACCAGATGACCGCGCCGGTCTTCAGGTCGTTGCCCGTCAGGATCTTCACTGTACTGCCTCCCGCGCCAGGGCGCGTATGGTGTTGTCCGCTGCAGCGGCGACGGAGCCGATAACGATAATCGCGGGGCTTTGCACTCTTTCGCTCTCCACAAGGTGAGCAAGCCCGGCGAGCGGCGCGCGCAGCACGCGCATGTCGGCGCGGGTGGCGTTCTCGATCACGGCGACTGCGGCATCGGGGGCAAGGCCATCCGCGATCAGCTTTTCGGAGATCTGCGCCGCCGTTGCCACGCCCATGAAGATCACCAGCGTTCGGCCGGGACCGGCCAGTCCCGACCAGTCCTGGTCCGACAGGCCCTTGCACTGGCCTGCCACGAAGCTGACGATGGACGCGTGCTCGCGGTGAGTCAGTGGAATCTGCGCGGATGCCGAGGCACCGAGCGCGGACGAGATGCCCGGCACGACCTCCACCGCGATGCCCGCTTCCTTGCAGGCCTGCGCCTCTTCGCCGCCGCGGCCGAAGATGAAGGGGTCACCGCCCTTGAGCCGGACCACGTCATGCCCCGCCAGCGCTTCGCGGACGAGCAGGGCGTTGATGTCCTCCTGCCTCATCGTGTGCCGCGAACGGCTCTTGGCGACGGAGACGAGGCGTGCCGTGGGCCGCACCATGGCAAGGATGGACGGATCGACGAGGCCGTCATGCACGATCAGCGCTGCATTCATGATGATGCGGGCGGCGCGCAGGGTCAGAAGATCGGGGTCGCCAGGGCCGGCACCCACGAGATGGACCTTGCCCTTACGGGCGGTGTCTGCGCGATTCTGTGTCATGGTCTGCCGCAGATGGGCCTGACCATGCGGCGATGCCAGCCATATTGGCTTTGCGGGGGCTAAGGGCAGCTTTAACCCGCAGGACCGTCAAGAAAATGGCGGAAAGCTATACTCCCTTCGAGGGAGAGGGAGGGGATCACTAACTAAATCTTAACCCAACTCGTGGACTTTTGCCGGGCAACGGGAGGCCACAGAATGCCGATAGCGGCACACTTCGAGACGATGGAAGCAGCAGGAAAGCCGCGTGCGGAACGCCGCAGGTTGCTGTTGGAGACGAAGGGCGCGCTGGAGAACGGCGAGGCGGTGCAGGTCATCCTTCATAACTTCTCCGAAACCGGCGTGCTGCTGGAAAGCAAGGTTTCGCTTGAGATCGGGGAAGCGCTCGAGCTGGATCTTCCCGAAGCCCCGCAGACCCGTGCCCGCGTGATCTGGGCGAGCGGCGCGCTCTATGGCTGTGCCTTCGAAGGCCGCATCCCCAGTGCGACGCTGCGCGCCGCGCAGTTGCGCAGCGCCGTCCAGACTGAGCTTGGCCTTGGCGCTGCCCCCACGCCTGCGGGCCCCAGCGCGATCGGCGGAGAGAGCCTCGGCGAGCGGCTCCATCGCCTGCGCAAGCTGCGCGGCCTCACCCAGGGCGAACTGGCCGCGCGGCTCGGCGTCAGCAAGCCGACCGTCTGGGCGTGGGAGCAGGGACGCGCTCGGCCGATCGAGGACCGTCTCGACGCGATCGCGGAAGCTCTCGGCGTGGAGGCGGCGGACCTGCGCTCCAGTCGTGCGGTGCCCGGACTTACGGACCTCATCACCCGTTGCCGCGAACAGATCGCCGCCGCTGTGGAGACGACGCCGGACAAAGTCCGTATCATGATCGAGCTCTGAAGTTCGTTGCGCTCGAACGGCAGCAATCCAGAAACCAATCCCTCCGGTCAAAGTTCTATCATTATGAACTTGCGGTAACGGTTGGTAAAAAATGGACAATTTTACGACTAAGTAAAGTTCGTTAGCTAACGCACTTGGTCTTCAGTCCGATTTCATCCTATTCATGGTTAAGATTGTTAACTTTGTCTGGGAAGTGCTTTACTGCTGGCGCCGAGAGCAGAATCGATTGGTGGGAGGCCGTTGTGGCCGATCGGTATGATCGAAGAACCGAGGCACGGCCGGCATGGGCATGAACTTCACATTCCAGGAAAGCTCCGTACTTTATGGGATGCTGGCCGAGAGTTCGACAGACATCATCTTCAAGACCGATCCGGACGGCGCGATCGTTCATGCGAGCCCCGGCATGGAGCGCCTCGGCCACAAAGCGAGTGACGCTGCGGGCGGAGAAGGCCTTGCGCCGCAGCGCCTGCTCCTCGACCTCGTGGCGCCCGAGGCGCGGCAGCAGGTCGCCAAGGCACACGCCCGCGCCCTCGCCGGTGACGATGTGGACTGGTTCGAATTCCCCGCTCTTGCAGAGGACAGCCGCAAACGCTGGTTCGAATTGCGCCTGCGCGCCCTGCTGCGGGCGGACGGGGCGCCCTATGGCGTGCTGGGGGTCATGCGTAGCGTGGATGAACTGCGCTCCCTGAGCGAACGCCTGTTCACCGCGACGTACACCGATGCACTCACCGGCCTGACGAACCGCGCGGCCTTCGTCTCGATGCTCAGGCACATGCTTGACGCGGGCATGGACGGCTGCCTGGCGCTGTTCAGTATCGATTTCTTCCGTACGATCAACATGCAGTACGGGCAGAGTGCGGGCGATGAGGTCCTCACGGTCTTCGGGGATCTCCTGCGCGAACTGCTGCGCACCGATGATCTCATTTCGCGCATTGGCTCCGAACGATTTGCCGTGATCCTACCGCGCGTGACACCCGTTGAGGCGGAGGGCATCTGCCGCCGCGTGGTGACGACGCTGGCGGACCTCAAGCAGACCGTGGGCGAGGGCACCTTCGCGGTGACGGCCAGCGCCAGCGTGGCGCGAATCGCCACCAGCCTCGATTCGACGATGGGCCGGGCCGAAATGGCGCTGTTCGTCGCGCGCGCCAAAGGGCGCAACCGGCTTGAAATGGAGAAGCCGGTCCGGCTTGCCGCCGGCTGACGGCCGAGGCATCGGCAGCGGCCGGGTGCGCTAGAAGCGAGTGCCGGTTTCCTTGACTTTCACGGCCTGCCGCTCTACTTGGCGCCTTTTCCGATCCCACAGATTCTAATCCGGGAGTGCCCATGGCGCGCGTTACTGTCGAAGATTGCGTCGACAAGATCCCCAACCGCTTCGACCTCGTCCTCCTCGCGGCGCAGCGCGCACGTGAGATTTCGGGCGGCGCGGAACTGACCGTCGATCGCGACCGTGACAAGAACCCGGTCGTCGCCCTGCGCGAAATCGCGGAACAGACCGTCGTTCCCGCGAACCTCAAGGAAACGCTCGTCACGTCGATGCAGCGCGTCCTGCCGGACGACGACGACGAGATGGACGAGATCGGTTCGCTCAGCCAGTCGGCCGAAGCGCTGCGCATCACTGCGTCCGCTCCGACCCGCAACACCTCGCTGGGTGGCGACTACGACGGTTGATGCCGGGCGCCGGTCCGCCGGCGCTTCGTTTCTCGTGATAACGGATGGGGGCCGTCCTTTGGGATGAGCCCCTTTTCTGCGTCCCGGCACCGTAGCGGTTCAGCCTTCCGACGGGGCCGGTGACGACACGATGCCTTTTCATTGCGCCAGCAACAATGTCGCCCTAGTTTCACGCCCCATTCGAGGGGGACGAAATGAGTGGGATCGGCGAGGGTGTAGCGGATCTGGGGCAGGGGGTGCTGACCGCTTCCGCGCTGGAGAAGGAGCAGAGGCTCGTGCAGGACGGGCACACGCACGAAAGCGCGTGCCTGAATTGCGGCACTGCCCTCGTCGGTACGCATTGCCATGCCTGCGGGCAGGCCGCGCATGTCCACCGCACACTGGGCGCGTTCTTCCACGACCTGCTGCACGGCGTCTTTCATTTCGAAGGCAAGACCTGGCGGACTCTTCCGCTTCTTGCCTGGAAGCCCGGCGAACTGACGCGCCAGTACGTCGAGGGGCGGCGTGCGAGCTTCGTGTCGCCGATCGCGCTCTTCCTGTTCAGCGTCTTTCTCATGTTCGCCGTCTTCCACAGCACGCAGGGTGGGGAGAGGCCGGCTGATGTGCGCAGTGACGACCGGGCGCTTTCCCGGCAGGTCGATGAGCTGGAAGGGGAACTTGCGCGGCTACAGGACCGCCGCAAGCTGGCCGCGAGCAAGGGCCAGACGACGCAGGAGCTGGATGAGGAGATAGGGGAGCACCGCGATGCGCTTGCGGCGATCCGCGCAGCGCAGGGCGAGAACGTCGACGTTCAGATCAACGGTACGCGGTTCCCCCGACTGACGAAGGCGGTTCAGAAATTCCGCGCCAACCCCGATCTCGCGATCTACAAGATCCAGACTTATGCCTACAAGTACAGCTGGGCGCTGATACCGATCTCCGTCCCTTTCCTCTGGCTGCTGTTTCCTTTCAGCGGCCGCTTCCACTTGTACGATCACACAGTCTTCGTAACTTATTCGCTTTGCTTCATGACGATGATCGTCATCCTTGCGATGGTCCTTGGTGCGGTGGGAGCAGGGAGCGTGGCGCCGTTTTTGTTCTTCGTGCCTCCCGTCCATATGTATCGTCAGTTGCGGGGGGCTTACGCGTTGAGCCGCAGGGGCGCAGTCTGGCGCACGTTCCTCTTGATCGGCTTTGCCGCAACCGCGCTGGCCTTGTTCTTCGTCCTCATCATGGCCCAGACCAGCTTCTGAGGTGGAGTGCCCGCTCTGCGGCGGGCGGTGCTCTCGAGTGGGCATGCAAAAGGGGCGTCAGACTTGCGTCCAACGCCCCCTCCTGCATTCTCCCAGGGGAGAACTCTAAGGTCGTGGCTTCAGGCGCCCTGCGGTGCGGCGCCGCCGGAGAGGCGCTTTCCGGCTTTGGGGATCGCCGAACCGGATAGCGGACGGGGCGTCGCCGAACCGCGCGGTTCAGACGGACGGTCGATGCGGCCGCTTTCGAGCAGCTGCTTGATCTCGTCGCCCGAAAGCGTCTCGTACTCCAGCATGGCCTGAGCCAGGGTGTGCAGGGCTTCGTTCTGGTCCTGCAGGATCTGCGTGGCGCGGGCATGCGCATTGTCCACCAGCAGGCGGATTTCGCTGTCGATCAGGCGGTTGGTCTCGTCCGACGCCATCGTGCGCTGGGTGCCGCCCATGCCGAGATACCCTTCCTGGGTGTCCTCGTACTGCAGCGGGCCGAGCTTGTCGGACATGCCCCACTTGGTGACCATCGAACGGGCCAGGCTGGTGGCGTACTGGATGTCCGAGGATGCGCCGCTGGACACCTTGTCGTAGCCGAAGATGATCTCTTCCGCCACGCGGCCGCCCATCGCGACCGAGAGGTTCGCAAGCATCTTGTCGCGGTGGTACGAATAGCTGTCACGCTCCGGCAGGCGCATGACCATGCCCAGCGCGCGGCCGCGCGGGATGATGGTGGCCTTGTGGATCGGGTCCGAAGCCGATTCGTTCAGCGAGACGATCGCGTGACCGGCCTCGTGATAGGCGGTCATCTTCTTCTCATCCTCGGTCATGACCATGGAGCGGCGTTCCGCGCCCATCATGACCTTGTCCTTGGCGTCCTCGAACTCCTGCATGGCGACGAGGCGCTTGTTGCGCCGTGCGGCAAGCAGGGCCGCCTCGTTCACAAGGTTGGCAAGGTCCGCGCCCGAGAAGCCCGGGGTGCCGCGTGCGATGACACGCGGGTTCACGTCAGGCGCCAGCGGCACCTTCTTCATGTGGACAGCAAGGATCTTCTCGCGGCCCTCGATGTCGGGCACGGGGACCACGACTTGACGGTCGAAGCGGCCGGGGCGCAGCAATGCGGGGTCGAGCACGTCGGGGCGGTTCGTCGCCGCAATGATGATGATGCCTTCGTTCGCCTCGAAGCCGTCCATCTCCACCAGGAGCTGGTTCAGCGTCTGCTCGCGCTCATCGTTTGAATTGCCAAGACCGTGGCCGCGGTGACGACCCACCGCGTCGATTTCGTCGATGAAGACGATGCATGGCGCGTTCTTCTTGGCCTGTTCGAACATGTCGCGCACGCGGCTGGCGCCGACGCCGACGAACATTTCGACGAAGTCGGAACCCGAGATCGTGAAGAACGGCACGCCCGCCTCACCCGCGATCGCGCGGGCGAGCAGCGTCTTGCCGGTGCCCGGCGAACCGACCAGCAGCGCACCCTTGGGAATCTGGCCGCCCAGCTTGGAGAAGCGGCTGGGATCGCGCAGGAACTCGACGATTTCCTCCAGCTCTTCACGCGCCTCGTCGATGCCGGCGACGTCATCGAATGTGACGCGGCCGGAACGCTCGGTCAGCATCTTGGCTTTGGACTTGCCGAAGCCCATCGCGCCCGAGCCGCCGCCCTTCTGGACCTGGCGCAGCGCGAAGAAGGCGATGCCGACGATCAGCAGGAATGGCAGGGTCTGTGCCAGGATGTAAAGCAGCAGGCTGCCCTGTTCGGCCTCCTTGCCGGAATACTTGACGTCGTTGCGCTGAAGCAGGTCGGTCAGCGTGGTGTCGCCGGGAACGGGCACGGTGCTGAAGCTCTCGCCGTTCTTGAGCTTGCCGTCGATCCGGTCCTCGGAAATCTCGACGGCGGCAACGCTGCCTTCGGCGACCTTGCTGCGGAAGTCGGAATAGGGAATCGCCGGGCCGGTCGTGGCGCGCGATCCGAACATCGACACCACGATCAGGAGCGCGAAGAAGATTCCGCCCCATACGAGCAGGCTCTTTACCCAGGGATTGCCGTTGGGCTGGTCGTCGTTCATTGTGCGGGAAACCGTCCTTTCGCACCCCAATGTAGGCGCATGGAGGGGAATCTCAAGCTGGCGTGACCATCACGGACGATCCTTTTACCGCGTGACGGTGGGTCGCCGTCGCAAGCGGTTGATTGATTGGCTCAACTGCGCACGAGCTGGTAGTCTCCCGCCCTATCGATCTGGGCTTTCCATCCGGGGTAGACGACGATGGTGGTGAACGTTTCCTCGATGATGGCCGGGCTCGTCACCTCCATCCCCGGAGCAAGGTCGCGGCCGATATGGACCGGCACCTGACCGAATCCCCTCCCGAGGTTGGCGCGCCGTTCCTTGGCCGGAACAGGCGCAACGCCGCTCGACACGAAGCCGCCGGATGCCTTGGGTGAGGGGGTGACCACATGGGCGGCGAGGCGGACCCCGGAAATTTCCGGCACCTCGTGTTCGCGCACATGGGCATACTCCGCCATGTGGCGCGCGTTGAACAACGCCACCGCGCGCTCGGCGAAATCCTTCTGGATGAACGACAGATCACCGAGCGGCGCGTCCGCGGCGAAATCGAACGAAAGCGAGAAGTTCTGCCCCGGGTAGCGCATGTTGAGCTGATAGTTCGCCCGCACGTCCCCCGGCACGAAGCCGGCACCCTCGAAATACCGGCGGGCCCGGTCCGACAGTTCCGTCCAAAGCGTTCTGATGCGTTCCACATCGAGGGCGCCCGCCGAGGCGATGTACGATCGCTCCTCATCGATGGTGGGATTGGCGACGAGAGTGCCGAGGGCCGAGAACGTGGGCGAGGCTCGGGGCACCAGAACCCGGGTAATGCCGAGGTCTTCCGCCTGTATGGCGGCGAAAGCGGGGCCGTTGCCGCCATAGGCCAGCATTACCAGGTTCCTGGGATCGATTCCCTTGCCCGCCGTGGTGCGCCGCACGCCCTGGCTCATGTTGGCGTTCACCACGCGCCAGCAGTCGAAGGCGGCCTGCTCCGGGTCGCCGTGGCCCATCTCCTCGGCGATGGCCTGGAAGGCTTCCGCCACGCCATCGCGGGAGAGGGTGAAACTTCCGCCTGCAAAACCTTCATCCGTCGAGAGAAGACCCAGCATGACGAGGGCATCGGTCACGGTCGGCTCGGTCCCGCCGCGACCGTAGCAGATGGGTCCCGGATCCGACCCTGCCGAGCGCGGCCCGACTTGCAAGGCGCCGCCATGGACGTGGCAGATCGAGCCGCCGCCCGCACCCAGCGTCTCCACCTTTACCATCGGAACACCGACCAGATAGCGGTGATGCATGTTCCAGCCCGCTTCCGCTGGCGCCTGCCCGTCTATCACCAGCGACATGTCGTAGCTGGTCCCGCCCATATCGACGCAGAGCAGGTCCGGACACCCCTTGGCTGTGCCGCAATGGGCCGAGCCGATAACGCCGCCGGCCGGCCCTGAGGCGAGAACCCGGACCGGTGCGCCGTCGATGTATGCCTTGGTCATCACACCGCCTGACGCCTGCATGACCATGAGCTGCCGTTCGTACCCACCTTCGACGAGGCGCTGCACCAGCTTCTCGAGATAGCCGGTGACGCGCGGCCCTACATAGGCGTTGACCACCGTGGTCGAAGTGCGGTCGTATTCCGGGGCGCGGGGCAGCACTTCATGGCTGGCGCAGACGTAGGCGTTCTGGATTTCCTGCTGCACGATCTCGCGCGCGCGGCGTTCGTGCGCGGGGTTCACGAAGGAGAACAGGAAGCTGATCGCCACCGCCTCGACGTTCTGCAGACGCAGCTTGCGGCAGGCTTCGCGCAGGGCGTCTTCGTCGAGAGACTTGTGAACGGTGCCGTCATGCAGGACGCGCTCAGGCACGGTAAGGCGGCGGCGGCGCGGCGCGATCGGCCTGGGCGGTTCAAGGCGAACGTCCCAGATGTCCTCCTTGAACCCGCGCCGGTACTCGATCTCGTCGCGGAAGCCTTCGGTCGTGACAAGGCCGGTGACCGCTCCGTTCATCTCGATCAGGGTGTTGTCGGCCACCGTCGTCCCATGGACGATCGCCTCGCAGCGCGAGAGGAATTCCTGCAGGGAAAGGCCTTCCTTGGCGGCGAGGGCGCCAAGCCCCTGCATCACGCCCAGCGAGCGATCCTCGGGGGTGGAGAGATTCTTGTGAAGGATGACCTCGTCATCTTTCAGGAGCGCGAAGTCGGTGAAGGTGCCGCCGATGTCGATGCCGACGCGATAATTCATGTCCCGCCTTTTCTCCCGCGGCGGCTGGCGCGCGCGGGCTCCCCCTGTGGCCCCGCTTCTCGCGAGCGGCCGTCCTGTTCCAATGCCTTATTCGGCGGCTTCCAGAGTTGCGCTCATCCGCGCCCGCAGCGCCTGGGTCGCCGCGTGGTCCACCTCCAGCGAATAGTCTTGGAGGCTGCCCGTGAGCACGACCCCGTACTTCCCGCGAGCGGCGGTGAGGCTGACGTACTCGTCGAGCACGTCCTCCTTCACCGCTTCGGGATCGCGTTGCAGGGGCGGTCCGAAGCCCGCGCCACCGCCGTGCTGGTAGGCGATCACCGCACCTTCCGGCAGCAGATCCTGCGCGGTGTGCGCAATCTGTCGCTCGTTTGGTGAACCCACTTCGAAGCGGTTGCTGTAGGGAATGGCGTTATCCCCGCCGCACATGCCGCTGAGGGGGTGATCCGCCGAAACCATCCAGGCCATCGCCGAAGTGGGCTTCAGTACCTGCTTCACGTTGAGCGATCCCGGCGCGCCGCGCCATTGCCCCGCGCCGCCGCCGTCCGTTGTCATCTCACGGCTGATGTTGAGGATGGGGAAGCGGCTTTCCGCGTCCTCGGCTTCGGACAGGATCAGGCTGCCGAGCGCGTTGGGGCACGAACCCCACCCGTCGAGGCCCTGGACGGCGGAAACGTCCATCGACCGGCAATCGACACCCTGATCCATCCACATCATGCCGTTGTCGTCGAAGCCCACGACCATGTTGGGCATACCGATCTTGTAGAGCTGCGGCTGCGCGCGTTCCGGCGCGACGTTGGAGAGCGCGATGCAGACCGCTTCCGTGATCTCGCAGGCCGGATGAAACGAGCCGAGGGCGGCGGGCTTGTTCGGCGGGGGCTGGGCGATGCAGCCCTCCGGCACGACAATGTCGACCGCGTTAAAGTAGCCCTCGTTCTTGACGATCGTCGGGTCCATGGCGGCCACCACCTGGCACATGACATAGCTGCGTGTGTTGGCGAAGGTGTTCCAGACGCCCACCAGTTCCGGCCGGTCGTCCGTGCCGGTGAGGTCCACCGTCAACTGATCCCCGGCGATGGTGCAGGTGACGTGGACCTTGATGTCCTTGGTTCCGGCCGTGTCATGGTCGATGAAGACCGTGGCCGCGTGCGTGCCGTCCGGCCAGCGTGCTACTTCCTCGCGCACGCGCCGCTCGGTGTGTTCGATGGACTGGTTGATGGCCGCCTTGATCACGTCCGCGCCCCACCCGGCGATGAGGGTCTCCAGCATCCGGACCGCGTGCTGCACACCGCCGATCATTGCCGCGATGTCGCCCGCGAATGTGGCGAAGCGATTGTTGCGCACCACCGTGTCGAACACGTCCCGCCGCAGTTCGCCCCGGTGGACCAGCTTCAGGCAGGGGTAGATCACGCCTTCGGTGAACACGTCCGTCGCGTCGAGCGAGAAGCCGCCGGGATCCTTGCCGCCGGTATCGCCCTGATGCGCCTGCAGAGTCTGGATGCAGATGAGTTCGCCCTTGTCGTCGTAGACCGGGCCATAGACGCAGTAGTCCGGAAGGTGGCCGCCGCCATGGTCCGGGTCGTTGGCCAGGAAGACGTCGCCCGGGCCCCAATCGTACCGTTCCTGATTTATCAAGCCCCAGCGCGTCTCCATCTGGTTGACGAAGGTGAGGTGCGGCGTGCCCACTGCGCCCATCGCGAGCCGGCCGTGGGCATCGACGATGGCGGCGTTGCGCTCGTTCGACTGGTTGATGATGGGCGAGGAGGCCGCGCGTCCAAGATACGTGGCGCTCTCGAAGCAGACCGTCTCGAACGCGCCGCGGATGATGTCGGCCGTGACCGGATCGACCGTCGCGGACGTCGGGAGGGGATCGCGGCGAGCGGCCAGCCTGCGGTTCAATTCGTAGGACATGCGTGCATTTCCTCTTCCCGGCAAAGCATCGGGCAGAGGTCCGGGATAGGACCGGGCGCCGCCGCGTTCTCGACAGACGGCGCCGAGGGCCGTGCAAATCGCGAAACCGCGCGTTAAGCGCGCAAGGAAGCGCCCGCGTGCCTGCGCCAAGGGAGTACACTGCCGCAATGAAGAGCCGAAGCCGGATCCATCCCCTATACGCCGAGATGGGCACGACCGTGTTTGAGCGGATGTCCGCGCTGGCACGGGAGCTCGGGGCCGTGAACCTCGGGCAGGGATTTCCGGACGGCCCTGCGCCGCCTCCTCTGCTGAAGGCGGCGCAGGATGCGCTTGTGGAACGCTCCAACCAATACCCGCCCAGCGGCGGGTTGCCGGAACTGCGCGCTGCCATCGCCGACTTCTACACGGCGCAGCAGGGGCTCGACCTTGAGCCGGCCGACGTGGTGGTGACATCCGGTGCGACGGAGGCGCTGGCGTGCGCGATCTTCGGCCTCGTCCAGCCGGGAGACGAGGTGATCCTCTTCCAGCCGGCCTACGACGCTTACGCCCCGCTGGTGCGGCGTGCCGGGGGAACCCCTGTCTCCGTGCCGCTGAAGGCTCCCGGGTTCCAATACGAAGCCACTGCGATCGAGGCGGCGGTGACACCCCGGACGCGGCTTCTGGTGCTGAACGATCCGCTCAATCCCTCCGGAACCGTGGCGAGTGCCGAGGAGCTGGGGACCATCGCGCGGATCTGCATGGCCCACGATCTCGTGGCGATCTGCGACGAGGTCTGGGAGCAGGTGCGCTTCGACGGCCAGCGGCACCGCTCGCTCATGGACATGCAGGGCATGGCCGAGCGCTGCGTGAAGATCGGCTCCGCAGGCAAGATCTTCGGCCTCACCGGCTGGAAGATCGGCTGGATGGTGGCCCGGGGGGACCTCGCCGTGGCGCTTGGCCGGGTTCACCAGTTCCTGACTTTCACGACGCCGGTGCCGCTGCAATGGGCCGTGGCCGCCGGGCTGGGCATGACCGACGTGCTGGACGAACTCCACGCCGCGTGGGCGGCCTCGCGACAACGGCTAGGGAAGGGACTGGAGGGCGCAGGGTTTGCCGTTCTCCCGAATGCGGCCACCTGGTTCCTGTGCATCGATCTCGCTGCATCCGGCATCGAGCTGGATGACCGGACCTTCAGCGAACGGGCGGTGCGCGAAGGAGGCGTGGCGACCGTGCCCGTCAGCGCCCTCTTCGAAGGCGAAGGGGCGCCGACTCACCTCGTGCGGGTCTGCTTCACCAAGCCGGATGCCGTCGTGGACGAGGCGGTCGCGCGACTGGCGAACTGGCGGGCGAGCCTGTGACATGAGCGGTCTTGCATGGAGAGCGATGGAGCCTGCCGACATTCCCGGCGTGGTGGCAACGGCGGCGGCCTGCTTCCCGGATCACTTCGAGGCGCAGGGCTGCTTCGAGGAACGGCTGGCGCTGTTCCCGCAAGGCTGCTTCGTGCTCGCCTCGGGTGAGGAGGTGCGCGGTTATCTCATCGTCTATCCCTGGCCTGCTGGCGCCGTGCCGCCGCTCAATTCCGCCCTGGGCGGGCTGCCGGACCAGCGCGAGGCGTTTTATCTCCACGATCTCGCACTGCAGGATCCCCTGCGCGGCAAGGGGCACACCCGGCCCATCGTGGAGCAGGCAGCCGCGATGCTGCGGGCGATGGGTGGGCGCAGCCTTGCTCTCGTCTCGGTTAACGACTCGGTGCCGTTCTGGCGCGCGATGGGCTTTGAGCCGGTCGTCCCCGATGCCAGCCTCACGGCGAAGCTGGCAAGCTACGGGGAGGATGCCCGGTATATGGTGCGTGCGCTTTAGGAAGCCAGCTCGCCGCTGGCCACGCCGCCCGATCAGTCGCTTTCGAATGCGGCCCGCATGTCATCGGGCGCAAGGTCCGAGAACTTGGTGATGCGCGCTTCGAAGCGCAGGCGCACCTTGCCGGTGGCACCGTGACGCTGCTTGGCGATGATGAGTTCGGAAAGGCCGGTGACCTCCTCCATCCGCGCGCGCCAGGTTTCCCACTTGTCCTTGACGTCCGGACCGTCGGTGTCGCTCGGGAACTTCGGCTCCGTCGCCTTGACGTAGTAGTCCTCGCGGAAAACGAACCAGACCATGTCGGCGTCCTGCTCGATCGAGCCCGATTCGCGAAGGTCGGAGAGCATCGGCCGCTTGTCGTCGCGCTGTTCCACCGCACGGGAAAGCTGGGACAGCGCGATTACCGGAACGTGCAGTTCCTTTGCCAGCGTCTTCAGGCCGCGCGAGATCTCCGAGATTTCGTTGACGCGGTTGTCGGTGGCACGGCCCGAACCCGTCAGCAGTTGCAAGTAGTCGATGATGACCAGGCCGATGTTGTGGCGGCGCTTGAGCCGGCGTGCGCGGGTGCGCAGCGCCGCGATGGTCAGGCCCGGCGTGTCGTCGATATAGAGCGGCAGTTCGGCAAGACGCTGGCTCGCGAAGGATAAGGACTGGAAGTCCTCGCGGCTGATCTTGCCCATACGCAGCGCTTCCGAACTGATGTTCGACTGCTCGGCAAGGATACGGGTGGCCAGCTGGTCGGCGCTCATTTCGAGGCTGAAGAAGGCGACGGGCGCGCCCACCGATTTTTCCGGCGGAATGCCGTCGCGCACGGTGTCGTCGACATAGCGCTGGGCGGTGTTGAAGGCGATGTTGGTGACGAGCGAGGTCTTGCCCATGCCGGGGCGACCGGCAAGGATGATGAGATCGGAATCGTGGAGGCCGCCGATCTTCTGGTTCACCGAGGTCAGGCCTGTGGTCTTGCCGGAGATGTGGCCGCCCGAATTGAACGCCTTCTCGATAGCCTGGATGGCAGTGCGCGTGGCGGCGCCGAAGCTCTGTGCCTCGTTCTGCGTCGCGGCGCCTTCGGCCACCTTGTAGAGCGCCGCCTCGGCCTGCTCGATCTGCTGCAGCGGTTCCACCGACTCCGAGGTGTCCATGGCGCTTTCAACGAGGTTGCGGCCGACCGAGATCAGTTCGCGCAGGAGAGCGAGATCGTAGATCTGCTCAGCCAGTTCACGCGGGGCAAGCAGGCCCTGTCCGTCCGCCGTGAGGCGGGCGAGATAGGAGACGCCGCCCAGCGCCTTGAGCGATTCGTCCGCCTCGAAATAGGGGCGCAGCGTAACCGGCGTCACCACCGCCTTGCGGTCCAGCAGCTGCAGGATGCGCTCATAGACGCGGGCGTGGACGGGTTCGAAGAAGTGCTGTGGGGTCAGCGGGGTCTGCAGTTCCTCGATCACGCGGTTGTCGATCAGGACGGCGCCCAGGAACGCCGCCTCGGCTTCGACGTTGGCGGGCAGGGCGCGGACTTCCGCGGTTTCGGGGCGGGCGAGGAGAGCAGACTGTGCCATAAGCGCGGGACAATGCTCCGGGCTCGCGCGCGGAGCAAGCGGTGCCAGGGGCGATATTATTCCACAGCTTGTGGATGCCGCCCGCGCTGCCGGGTTTGGCGTCGTCGTCAGCCACTTGCCCAGCCATGCCGCTACCGCGTAAAGGCCGAGCGACCATGTCCGACCCGCGCCTCTCCCATATCGAGCTCGACGACGCGACCATCCTGTGGCGCAACGCCGACATCGAACAGGAGCGTCGCATTGCCGTCTTCGACCTCATAGAAGACAACGTCTTCAAACCTTTGCGCTCGTTCAACGGCGGGCACAAGGGGCCGTACCGGCTGCGGCTGTCGGTGCGCGACGGGCGGCTTTCGCTGGAAATCGCATCCGAGGAGGGTGCTCCGCTGGAGACACTGGTGCTCGGCCTGGGGCGCTTTCGCAGGCCGATCCGGGAATATTTCGCAATCTGCGAGAGTTACTATCAGGCGATTCGCAAGGCGACCGCCCAGGAGATCGAAACCATCGACATGGCCCGTCGCGCGATTCACAACGAAGCGTCCGAACTGCTGATCGAGCGCCTCAAGGGCAAGGTCGAGACGGACCATGCCACGGCGCGCCGCCTGTTCACGCTTATCTGCGTCCTGCACATCCGCGGCTGACGAACCGATGGCGCGCAAGGGAAAAGCCGCGAGCGGCGGCGGTCGAATGATGTGGCGCGTGCTCGGGGCGGCGCTGCTTCTCGCCATCGTGGCGGGGGCCTGGGGCTGGTGGCACTTGCGGCACTGGACGCCGGAACGCGCCATCTATCCGCTTCAGGGCGTGGAGATCGGCGCCGTGGACGGCGACGTGAGCTGGCCCGCGCTGAAGGCGATCGGGGCGGACTTCGCTTACATCGACGCCAGCGCGAGCGCCTTTGCGCGCGATCCCGGCTTCGTGCGGAACTTCGAGGCGGCGAAGGCAGCCGGGATGCAGGTGGGTGCCTTGCACCGGTACGATCCCTGCCAGCCCGCCGGAACGCAGGCCGCCAACTTCGTCACCACGGTCCCACGCGATGCCAGGTTGCTCCCCCCCGCCGTCGAACTGGACATGCTGGCGGATGCCTGCCCGGTAAAAGTGTCGGAAGCGCGGGTAGAGAGCGAGTTGATGACTTTCCTCAACCAGGTCGAGACGCATACCGGCAAGCCCGTCATCCTCAAGGTGACGCCGGCGTTTCAATCGCGCTATTCCATCGCTCACAAGCTCGATCGCAATCTGTGGCTGGTTCAGGACCGTCTCGAACCCGGCTACGCCGGGCGGCCATGGACGATGTGGACGGCCAACCACGCGCTCGCCAACGAGGTTGCGCAAGGGGGGCTGCGCTGGGTAGTCGTGCTGCCATGACTGACACCCGGGACACCCTCATCGCCGCCGCCCGCAACGCCGCGGCTTCCGCTTACGCGCCCTATTCCAACTTCCACGTGGGCGCGGCGCTGCTGCTCGCCGATGGGACCATCGTGACCGGCGCCAACGTCGAGAACGCGAGCTATGGCCTTTCGCTCTGCGCCGAAACCGTTGCCGTTGCATCGATCCTTGCGAAGGGCGATCGCCCGGCGCTTGAGGCGGTGGCGGTGACCGGCGGGGCTCCGGGCGCGCCGGGCGAGGGCGCGCAGGTGACGCCCTGCGGCCGCTGCCGCCAGGTGCTGAACGAGATCGCGCAGCTTGGCGGAACGGACCCGGTGATCTGGTGCGATGGAGGCGGCGTCGTGCTCGAGACGCGCCTTTCGCATCTTCTTCCCCATGCCTTCGGACCGGCGAACCTCACCTGAGCGGGCCGGCGCCTGCCGGGAACGAAACGTCGCAGGGTGAATTGTCTATCTCAGAGGTTGAGATATAGCTCGCCTCGTCCCGGTGCAGATCACGTGCCGGCAAACGATGGACGGAGATTGCCATGGCTACCCTTCGCGCTTCCCGCGACGACACGACGCCGCTGATCCTGCTCGTACCTGGAACTCCGCTGTCGTCAGGGCACTGGATGAACCGCTGGGCACAGCTGAGCGAGCATTGCCAGCTGGTGGAGCTCGGTCTCTGGGATGAGCCGCATCGCAACACATGGGTGAACAAGCTCAATCTTGCGATCCACCGCGCGGGTCGACCCGTGGTCGTCGTGACGGACGACATTGCGGCTCTCGCTCTCGCCTGGTGGGTCGAGTACGAAGAGCAGGCGGACGACGGCACCGTGCTGGGCGCGCTGATCGTCGATGCTCCCAACGTGGATCTGCCCGGCGCCGATCCGCGCCTCGCCGCCTTCGGTGCCTGCCCACGTCAGCCGCTGCCGTTCACCTCGTTTCTTGTCGGCGATCTCGACGGCGGAGCGCAGCGCTCCATGCTGCGGCTAGCCCGCGACTGGGGCACCTGCCCCATCGCGGATGAGCCGCGCGGCGAATGGTCGGAGGGCTGGATCCTGCTGCAGTCCATCGTGGGTGCGTCGCACGGCGAACTCGCGGAGCCGCAGTGGGCGCACCGCCCGTCGAACGATGATCATCGTCGCCGCGCCGCCTTCTGACCCTGAATCAAAACGAGAGCCGGCAGATCCGCCGGCCCTCGTTTCAGTGTTTTGTCGAAGACCGGCTCAGGCCGTCTCGCGTTCGATCAGCCATTCGAGCAGGGCGCCCATGCAATCGCGGCCCAGCTGCGCGGACCGTTCCGGGCTCCAGCCCTGGCGCGGGTCGGCGGCCTCGAGGTGGTCCTTGAAGGGCATCTCCAGCGTCATCGTTACCGCGCCGAAGCGCTCGGCCAGCTGGTTCGTCGACATGGTCAGATTGCCCGTGCCGGGCCGGGTGAGCGGATAGCCGAGCTTCGTCTGAAAATCCGGCGTGCGTCGCTCAAGCAGCGCGGCGTAGCGGGCATAACCGGCCTGCTGCGTGTCCTTGAGCGAGGGGATGCCCTCGAACCCCGCAAGGAACACGGCGGGAATGGCTTCGTCGCCGTGAACGTCCATGGCGAAATCCAAGCCGGTCTGGTCCATGGCGTCGCGGATCGCCAGCACCTCGGGCGACCTTTCGGCCGAAGGCTCGGCCCACTCGCGGTTGAGGTTCACGCCTGCGGCGTTGGTGCGCAGGTGCCCCCGGCGGGAGCCGTCCGGATTGGCGTTCGGCACGACGTGGAAGCGGCAGCGCTTGCGCAGTTCGCGCCCGATCGAACTGGCGGGGTCGGCCAGAAGCTCCAGGGCGCCTTCCATCCACCATTCGGCCATGGTTTCGCCCGGGTGCTGGCGTCCATAGAGCCATACCTGCGTGGAACCGGTGCCCATCTCAAGGCAGTCGATCGGCTGGCCATCAAGAGTCACGCCGAGGGCGCGGTGCGTGACGCCTTCGGCGAGTGCGACGTTCGCCACCAGATCGTGATGCCGCTCCATCGAATAGGGGGCGAAATAGGCGAACCACGCCAGATCGCCTTCCGGCCTGTAGCGGATGGTGAGGGTGCCAGCGTCCGTCTTTTCCTCGAAGCTGCTGGCGGCGCGGGACCAGAACTCCCGGTCTTCCGAAACGACGGCGTCGTAACCTGGCCAGCCCATCGGATAGGCCGAGGCGTCGAGACCGCTGATACGCAGCGTCAGTTCGCGCCCAGCCGCGCCCGACACGCGGAAGTGGAACCACTGGAAGAAGTCGGACTGATGATCCCTGCGGATGGTGAGATGGGCTTCGGCACCATCGACGGAAACGACTTCGATGTTGCCGGAATCGAAGGCGGCGCTGATCTGTATGTTGGTCATTTCACCTGAATAGTTTCGCCCGACTGCCCCGGGAACCCCTTGAACAACGCTTCGGCAACTTTCGCCGCGCCAAGCGGCGCCTGCGCGAGCGGCGAATCGCTCCTCACCACGAATGCGGCGCGCCCTTCCCACAAGGCTGTCGCGGTGGATGGTGCGTTGCGATCCCGGATGGAAACGAAAACGCGCGTTTCGACCTGCTCCTTGGGGGCACCGGAAAGATCGAAACCGATGCCCAGCCCTGCGCCCGACCCGTACCCGCCGGTGGCGCCGCCGACGCCCACCGACACGGGACCGCGCGACCGCTGCGGCTGATACCGGTTGCGTTCGAGCGTCAGCAGGGCGACCTGACCGGCCGCGGCTTGCCCCGGAAGCGGCTCCGTATAGCCCACCCGTGTCAGCTCCTGCGCCACGGCGCTGGCATAGGTGCGAAATTCGAGGCCGTCAGCCTGCCCCGGCGCGGGTTCCACCCGGATGGTGCCCCGGCCGAGGCGGGTCGTGTCAGGCGCATGGAACCGCGTGACTTCCACCGGGCCCACGGGTGCGACGCACGCCGACAGGGCAAGCGCGGCGAAGGAGGGTGCCAGCGCGGCAAGCCGCTTCAGGGGGAAAGGGACGGGAAGGGTGCGCTGGCTCATCTATCCTCTCCAAGCATGACAGTTCCCCGTCGGTGCATCCGCTCAATGCCATAAACAAGCCAGGACCGGGCACGGTTTCGCCCGCCCGGCAAAAAGGGCCTGCGGTTTCGCCTCAGCTGGCACGGCCCTTGCCCGAGGGGGCGAGGACATCCGCCTTGGGGAACTCGTTGAAAAGGGCGTTGGCCAGCTTGGTGGCGATCATGCCGTCGGGCCATTTGCCGTCACCTTCGCGCGTGGCGATCGTCGCGTAAGCCTCCCACAGGACCTTGCCGGTCTCACGGTCGATGATCTGCGTATCGAGGCGGGTGGAGACGAGGGCGGAGCGCGGCTTGGACAGATCGACGTTTATTCCGAGGCCGTAGGACTGGCCATGAGTGCCCACTTCCATGGCGGCCACGCCGCTGACGGGGCGATGTTCTTCCTCAGCGGGGGTCAGGACCTGCCGGGATATGCGCAGCTTGGCGATCTGCGGCTGGGCAACGTCCGGGTGAAGCGTGTCGTAGCCCGCGCCGACAAGCGCGTCGATGACGGCGGCTTCGTATGTCCGGCGCAGACTCGCCTCGACAAGGCCGCCGTCACCCGATTCGGATTGGACTGACACAGGCCCCTTGCCGAGGCCGGCGGCTGCCGGGTCCGGACTGACGAAGCGGGTGACCTCGACCTTGCCTTCGCGGCTGTCCCCGTTGCGGCTGGCTGCGGGCCCGGACATGCGCTGCGAATCGCGCAGCGGGTCGTTCCAGCCGGACCGTCCCCAGGTGCCGCCGCGCGTGGAGCCCCAGCCGGGACCCCACTGCGCCTGAGCCGGGATGGCGGGAAGCATGGCGGCGAGACCGGCGGCGATTGCTGCGCCTTTAAGCGTTTTCATGAAGATAAAGGTCCGAATTCCGGTGGCGTGGCGCGACCAAGCCGCTTTATGTAGGCGTCAGCTTGCCCGGAGATGAATGAGAGATAAGGCAGCGGGGCGGACCCTGCAACGCCGGCTGCCGCTTGACTTTATCCGGCGCTCCCACTAACGGCCCGACTTCGAATTTCCGGCGGTCGGTAACCGCCAAGACGACACGGACGAGATAGACCATGAAGATTCGCAACAGCCTGAAGTCGCTCAAGGACCGTCACCGGGACAACCGCGTGATCCGTCGTCGCGGCCGTACCTACGTCATCAACAAGACCAATCGCCGGTTCAAGGCCCGCCAGGGCTGATCCTGAAGCCCGCCTTCCAGGGCGGGCGACTACAGGGCGGACGGTTTCGTCACGTGTATGAGGCCCCCGCCATCCGCGGGGGCCTTGTCATGTCTGCGATCCACCCAGTTCATCCGCCCGTCGAGGCTGTCGTCTTCGATGTCGGCAAGGTCCTGATCGAGTGGGACATGCGCCTGCTCTTCGCAAAGCTCATCGACGATGAGGAGCGGCTCGACTGGTTCCTGGCAAACGTGGTGACCCAGGACTGGCATTTCGAGCATGACGCCGGGCGCGAGCTTGCGGAGATGGTGGCCGCCCGCAAGGCCGAGTTCCCCGGCCACGACGCCTTGCTCGACGCTTACGCAACGCGCTTTGCAGAGACGATTCCCGGCAACATCCCGGGCAGTCACGAAATCGTGCGCGAGCTGGCCGGCAACGGCGTGCCGCTTTTCGCCATCACCAACTTCGCAAGCCCGTTCTGGCATGGCTATCGTGCCGGGGAATCGCTGTTCGACCTTTTCCGGGACATCGTCGTCTCGGGCGACGAGAAGATCGCCAAGCCGGACCCTCGCATTTTCGATCTTGCGTGCCGCCGCTTCGGCCATGCGCCCGCAGCCATGCTCTTCATCGATGACAACGCGGCCAACATCGCGAGTGCCCGCGCTCTTGGGTGGCAGGTGCACCACTTCCACGACGCCGAGGCGTTGCGTGCCGATCTTGCTGCGCGGGGCCTGCTCCGTCCGGAAACGGCGGATCATGCCGCTGCCGCTGTCGCGGAATAATCTTCGCGGGTGCAGCAGAAGTTCTTGGCAAGCTGTCATCACTGTTGCACAACCCGTGCAACAGCGGAGACACGATGGCGGCCGAAAGCGGAACGAAGTTCGATGAGATGCTTGCTGCGGACGGCTCTGTTCGGCCGGCTTACGCGAACTTTCGCCAGTGGTTCGACGGGCAGGATACGGAGTGGCTGCGTCGCCAGGACGCCGAGGCCGAACGCTTCTTCCGCCGCATCGGCATCACCTTCAACGTCTATGGCGAGGATGCGGGTGAAGAACGGCTGATCCCGTTCGACATGATTCCCCGCATCATCACCGCTCCGGAATGGCGCAAGCTGACACGGGGGATCGAGCAGCGCGTGAGTGCGCTCAACGCGTTTCTCCATGATCTGTACCATCGGCAGGAGATCATCCGGTCGGGCCGCCTGCCAGTGGAAGCGCTGCGCAACAACGAAGCGTTCCTGTCGCAGATGATCGGCTTCACCCCGCCCGGCGGTGTTTACACGCACATCGTGGGTATTGACCTTGTCCGCACCGGGGCAGACGACTTCATGGTGCTGGAAGACAACGCCCGCACGCCGTCCGGCGTCTCGTACATGCTCGAGAACCGGGAGACGATGATGGCGATGTTCCCGGAACTGTTCACGCGCATCCCGGTGCGGCCGGTGTCCGACTACCCCCGCCGGCTGGTGCGGTCCTTGCGGGCCTGCGCACCGCCCGGGTGGAAGGGGGACAAAGGGCCCGTCGTTGCGGTTCTGACGCCTGGCATCTACAACTCCGCCTACTTCGAGCACGCGTTTCTGGCCGACCAGATGGGCGCGGAGCTGGTGGAAGGCAGCGACCTGCGGGTCATGGATGGCCGTGTCTGCATGCGCACGACCACCGGATACAAGGCGATCGACGTCCTGTATCGCAGGGTGGACGACGATTACCTCGACCCCCTGACGTTCAATCCGAATTCGGTGCTGGGCGTGGCCGGCATCTTCGATGTGTACCGCGCCGGCGGGGTGACCATCGCCAATGCGCCCGGAACCGGCATTGCCGACGACAAGGCGATCTACAGTTACATGCCGGAGATCGTGGAGTTCTACACCGGCGAAAAACCGATCCTCCAGAACGTGCCGACGTGGCGGTGTTCGGAAGCGGATTCGTTGGGCTACGTGCTCGACAATCTTTCCGATCTCGTCGTCAAGGAGGTGCACGGCTCGGGCGGCTACGGGATGCTCATTGGGCCCACGTCTTCGAAGAAGGAACTTTCCGACTTCGAGGCGAAGCTGCGCACCAAGCCCGGGAACTATATCGCCCAGCCAACGCTCTCCCTCTCCACGGTGCCGATCTTCGCCCGGGAAGGGCTGGCGCCGCGACACGTCGATCTTCGCCCCTTCGTCCTCGTCTCTCCCGAGGGTGTCGATATCACACCCGGCGGGCTTACCCGTGTGGCGCTCAAGAAAGGATCGCTGGTGGTCAATTCGTCGCAGGGAGGCGGGACGAAGGACACCTGGGTGCTGGACGAGTGACCGGAGGCGATTTCTGATGCTGGGGCGTGCCGCGAACGGCGTTTACTGGATGAGCCGCTACCTGGAGCGGGCGGAGAATACCGCGCGTCTGATCGATGTGGGCTTTCACCTCGCCCTCACACGCGGAAGCCGGCAGTCGCAGGACGAGGAGTGGAAGTCGGTTCTCATCACGACCGGCCAGCTCGAGAGCTATTGCGCCCTTCACAACACCTTCACCGGCCCGCAGGTATTCAATTTCCTGCTGCGGGAAAAGAGCAATCCGGCGTCCGTCCTGTCGATGGTGGAGAATGCCCGCACCAACGCGCGCCTCGTCCGCACCAGCCTGACCAACGCCGTGTGGGAAACCACGAACGAGGGCTGGATGTGCTTGCGCGACCTGCTTTCGCGTCCGGTGCGCGAAACCAGCCTGGGTGAAGTCCTGATGCAGATCCGCCGCACCGGAACGCTGGTGCGCGGCGCGCTTGAGGGAACGATGCTGCGCAACGAGGTCTTCAACTTCTCGCGCATTGGTACCTTCATAGAGCGTGCAGACAGCACCGCGCGCATCCTTGACGTGAAGTACTACGTGCTGCTGCCGTCCGCAGCCTGGGTGGGGTCAAGCCTCGACAATGTGCAGTGGGACACGCTGCTGCGCTCGGTCGCGGGCAATCGCGCCTACTCCTGGCTGAACGCGGGCGCCATGGACCCGCGCGGCATCGCCCGGTTCCTGATCCTGGACGAGCAGTTCCCGCGCAGCCTGGTGTTCTGCTATGAAAAGATCGGCAGCAACATGGCCGGGCTGGCCAAGGAATACGGCCGCGAAGGGCCAGCACATGCCCTGCTGCGCGATTCGCGCGCGAAGCTGCACCAGACTACCATCGACACGATCTTCGACGCTGGCCTGCACGAATTCCTGCAGGAGTTCATTGGCAAGACCGTCGAACTCAGCAGCGCCATCGCCGCTGATTACCGGTTCATCGAATAGGAGGGGTCGACGTGCTCCTGACCATCAAACACACCACGCGCTACGTCTTCGCTGACAAGGTGACCCACGGCCTGCAGCGGCTGCGGCTGAAGCCGAAGTCCACTCATGGCCAGGACGTGATCGAGTGGCGGATGGATATCACCGGCGCCACACCGCAGGCATCATACGAAGACCAGCACCACAACCACGTCGATCTTGTCTCCATTGATCCCGGCAGTCCCGAAGTGGTGGTCACCTGTGAAGGGACGGTGCGCACCGTTGACAACCACGGGGTGATCGGAGCCAACACGGGTCTGATGCCGCTCTGGTGCTTCCTGCGGCCGACGCCCCTTACGAAGCCCGGGCCGAAGGTGCGGCAGCTGCTGGCAGGCATAGAGGCGGATCGGACCAATGTGCTCAGTTACCTGCACACCCTGTCGCGCGTCATCGGGGAGCAGGTGGAATACGTCCCCGGCACGACGGACGCGCAGACCACGGCGGAGCAGGCGCTGTCGGCGGGGAAGGGCGTGTGCCAGGATCACGCGCATATATTTCTGGCGGCAGGGCGCCTGATCGATATCCCGATGCGCTACGTCGGCGGATACCTGCGTATGGACGACAGGGTGGAGCAGGAGGCCGGACACGGCTGGGCCGAAGCCCATGTCCCGGGTCTGGGCTGGGTGGGTTTCGATATATCGAACGCCATCTGTCCCGATGAGCGCTACGTGCGCGTCGCCAGCGGCTGCGACTATTCCGAAGCCGCCCCGATCACCGGCATAACGCGGGGAGCGGGGGAAACCCGCCTGCACGTTCATTTAACGGTAGGTGAGAATCAGGTAGGACAGCAGCAGCAGCAATCCACCTCGGATGGGCAGCAGCAGGTGCAAGGCGGCTGAAAAGGGCCGCCCCGCGTCGTGGGGGCGTGGGAACGGGTCGCGTAGGGTTCAGAAGGTAGAAATGACTTATTGCGTCGGCATGATGCTTGATCGGGGGCTTGTCCTCATGAGCGACACTCGAACGAACTCGGGCGTCGACAACATCTCAACCTTTCGCAAGATGTATCACTGGGAGGTCCCCGGCGAGCGGATCATCACCGTGATGAGCGCTGGCAATCTCGCCACCACGCAGTCTGTCATCAGCCAGTTGGAAGACCGGAACAAGGCGCCGTCGGAGCGACATAACTCCCTTCTGGAGGCGCCTACGATGTTTCGGGTGGCCTCCATCGTCGGCAACCTGCTGCAGGACATCATTTCGGAACGCGCCTCGGACAATGGCCAACGCGCGGCGGGAACCTTCAGCGCGTCCATGATCGTGGCCGGGCAGATCAAGGGCATGGAACCGCGGCTCTTCCTGATCTACCCGGAAGGTAACTTCATCGAAGCCAGCTTCGATACGCCGTTCTTTCAGATCGGGGAGACCAAGTACGGCCGGCCGATCCTCATCCGCGGCTATGACCGCACCATGAGCTTCGAAAGCGCGATCAAGCTGCTGACCGTTTCGTTCGATTCGACGCTGAAGGCAAACCTGTCCGTGGGACTGCCGCTCGATCTTCTGGTGATCGAGCGGGACAAGTTCGCCCCTCTTCACGAACGCCGGATCGACGAGGCGGACCCGTACTTCCGCTCCGTCTCGACCAGCTGGAGCGAGGCGCTGCGTCACGCCCTTGACGGCCTGCCGAACTACCACCTGGACTGATGCTCCCGAGGCCGACGCGGCGCGGGAGGCCTGATTAGGGCGTGGAGACGGGGACGTCCCAGACGAGCGGCAGGTTGCGGATCGAGAGCAGCCCCGGGAACACCGTGGTGTCAGCTCCCGGCTTGACGCGGAATTCCGGGATGCGCTGGAACCACTCCTCCAGAAGCACCCGCAGTTCCCGCCGCGCCAGATGCGCACCAAGGCAGATGTGTACGCCGCCCACGAAGGTGAAGTGGCGGTTGGCCTTGCGCTCGGGGTTGAAGGTCCGTGGATCGTCGAACCGCGTGGGATCGAAGTTGCCCGCCGGGTTGAGGCACTGGAAGGAATCGCCCTTTCGCACGTGAATCCCGTGCCATTCGAAATCGCGAGTCGCCGACCGCGCGGACGAGAGGATCGGCTGGGTCCGCAGGAATTCCTCGACCGCGCCGTTGATCAGTTCAGGCCGCTCCCGGATCTGCTGCTGGATTTCAGGCTGCAGCGCCATGCGTCGGTACATCTGGGCGATCGTGGCGGCGACCGTGTCCAACCCGCCAAGCCAGAGGAACCAGACCATGCCGATCTTCTCGTCCTCGGTTGGGGCGCGGCCCTCGATCCTGCCGTGGACGATGGCGGAGACGAGATGTTCGTCCGGCTCACGCTCCTTTTCGGCGATGAAGCCGCGCAGGAAATCGAGAACGCCGCGCAGCGCCGCCTGCATCTTTGGCAGTTCGCCGGAGTGCAGGATGTCCCACTCCCAGTCCAGGAACTGCTCGAACATCTTTTCCGGAAAGCCCATCAGGCCCATGAAGATGCGCACCGGATAGACGCGGGCGAAGTCCCACGCCATGTCCACTTCGCCCTTGTCGGCCACGGCGTCGATCATCTCGACGACAATGCGGCGGATGCGCGGCTCAAGGTCACGGGTGATCCGTGCCGGGGAGAAGTGCGGCATCAGGTAGAGGCGGTATTTCTGGTGATCGGGCGGGTCGATGGCGAGCGGGATGGACTTGAACGTCTCCCCGATCAGGCGCTGGAACTCGGCGGTGCCGGCGTTCGAGAAATGATCGTTGTCGGTGTAGACGCGCTCAATGTCGTCATAGTGCGAGACGACCCAGTTGCCGCGCTGGTTGCCCGATATCGCCCCCAGCCCATATTGCACCGGCGGGTTGAAGAGCAGGCGCGGAATCTCAGGTCCGTTCAGCCAGGCGAACGGCTCGTAAGGATCGACCAGATCGTTCGGCACACTGCCGTTGGCGAAGGACAGATCGACGATGCGGTCTTTGGGCACGTTGTCAGGTGCATCGTAATCGACGCGGATGTCGTCAAGCGTTCGCGGTTGTGGCATGCTTCTCTCCCCAGACGAAAAGGATGCCCGGACGTCCGATGCCTGGCAAGGCGGCTGCAGTGGCGAAACCCGCAGAATACCGCCGTTCTTGAGGCTTCGGCTGCAACCATCGTCCCGGCGTTGCCCTGCGCGATTGTGCGAACCGGACGTGGTTGCGAAATGAGAGGCATTGATTTTTGGGAGATTGAGCGATGGCCGAGTCTGACAACCAGGAAATGGCGCAGAACGCGCGCAAGTACTGGTCGGCTGAAGGGTACACTGAAGGCGGCGTGATCCGCGAAGTCGATTACGCTTCGCAGTCGGGCGGCCTCGACCCGATGTTCGAAGGCATCAAGATCGTCGACACCGACACGCACATCACTGAGGCGCCGGACCTCTTCACCAGCCGCGCCACCGGAGAGTGGAAGGCCAAGATGCCGAGGGTCGAGCGGGTCAACGGCACCGATCGCTGGCTGGTGGGCGATCGTGACTTCGGCACGCTCGGCGGCAACGTCATCCGTGCCGACAACAACAAGCTGCTTGGCCGCCTGGCCTTCCCCAAGCTGGAGCAGGCGCACCCCGGCGGCCACGAGCTCAAGGCCCGCCTGCAGGCGATGGACGATATGGGCGTTTACGCGCAGATCTGCTTCCAGAACTCGGGCGTCACTCAGGCTGGCTCACTCATGAGCCTCGGCGATCCAGAGCTCGCCCTGCGCATCGTGCAGATCTACAACGACGCCTCGGCTGAGTTCCAGGAGGCGTCAGGCCAGCGCATCTTCAACATGGCGCACCTGCCGTTCTGGGACCAAAAGGCCCTGGAAGCCGAGGCGAAGCGCTGCCATGACATCGGCCTTAAGGGCTTCGTGCTGCCCGATACGCCCGAGCGGGTGGGCGTGCCCAGCTTCAATCACGAGTACTGGACGCCGTTCCTCGAGATGTGCGAGGCGACCGGCATGCCGCTCAACTTCCACCTGAATGCGGCGATCGACCCGAACACGCTAACCTGGGAAGGCTTCAAATTCGAGCAGACGCTGTCCGTCGTCGCGACGATGTTCTCGATCGGCAATGCCGCCACCCTTGGTAACTGGATGGTCTCCGGCCGTCTGGACCGTCACCCCCGCCTCAAGATCGGCCTCATCGAGAGCGGTGCAGGCTGGGTTCCCTTCGCGGTGGAAGCGCTGGAGCATCAGTTCCGCGAAATGCTGCCGATCATGCGCGACGTGCTCAAGAAACAGCCCTGGGACTACTTCCGCGATCATTTCTTCTGCACCTTCTGGTTCGAGAAGGTCGCCCCCAAGCACCTGCTGGAGATCATCGGCGTCGACAACGTCATGTTCGAAACCGACTTCCCTCACCCGACTTCACTCTATCCGGGGGTGCAGGAGCATCTTAAGGACGTGCTTGGCGGCCACAGTCCCGAAGTGCGCAGGAAGGTCCTGCAGGACAACGCGGTTCGGCTTTACAACCTGCCGTTCTGAATGGCCGCGCCTTCCCGCTGGAGGAGCGGGAGGGCGCGACCTCGGCCAACCGCCGTCTCAGTGGCGATAAGACAACGAGACGGAGGCCACGTGGTTCATTCGGGTGCGCCCTCCGGTTTGGTTGATCGTCTGGTTCAGGTATCCGATTTCCATCGTCGACGAGCCCGACAGCCCGACTTCCGCGCCGATGAAGCTGCGAAGCTGATCGAAGCCACCGCGGGCTCCCCAATCCGTATCGTTCAGCGCCGCGAAGCCCTCCGCGTAAACGAGGGCGCTCAGGCGGTCCTCGGTGTTCGCCAGCGGGTGTTCGTAGCGGATCATCTCGCGCAGCCGCCAGCCCACGTCGCGGCCGTCCGAGCGCCAGCGCTGTTCGAGGCGCGTGCGGGAGGAAAGCTCGCCACCGAGCGGCTTGCCGAGCGCCAGGTTCAACTGCTGGAAGCTGCGCTCCTCATTGACGTCGCGGCCGCCCTCGACAGGGGTAATCACGTGCGCGTAGCCCTGATAGAGCGTCACCTCAGGCGAAAGCTTGACTCCCACGCCGCCGCGAAGGAGCAGCGTATCGACGCGCGAAAGGCCGTCTCCGATGCGTGGCTGGAACTCGGCGAAATAGACGATGTCGCCGGAGATCGGGCCCGTCGCCGTAAGGTTGATCCAGGCCTGTTCGTCCTCGCTCGTGGCGGCGCGGGCGTCGGCTGCAAAGCCGGTGAGGGCCAGGGCAGCGGCGGTGATGGCTAGGCGGAAGCTCATGCGTTCTTTCATGGTCAGGCACCGGTGCTCTATGGCTCGGTCGTGTCCGGAGCGTTGCCGAAACGTCAGGTCTTGTGGCGCGCTCCAGGGGCGCCGGGCGAGCCTTACCCCCTATCGCACCGCGCGATCTCGTCATACTCTTTGTGTGACAAGAAGGAGAGGTGATCCATGTTCGTGAAGTTCACTGGAGCAGACCGCACGGCCACAGCCGTCAACGCCGCGCAGGTCACGTTCGTGTCACAGGTGTCCGAAGGAACCCGCATCCGGTTCGGAGAGGGGCGCTCGGTCACCGTGGTCGAGCCGCTCGACGAAGTCATGGAGCGGCTGAACCGCACGCTCTCCTTTCCTGACGGCTGACGTCAGCCGCGCTTCCAGGTTTTCAGGCGCGCGCGGACTGCACTGACGAGGCTCTCCATCGTGGCGACCTGCTCGATACCGTAGCGCCTGGCGGTGATGTCCACGTTGCCTTTGCGCCAGAAGCCCTCCGGGCACAGGAGGACGATCTTGCCGCTCTGGGCGTGCAGGCCGAGCTCCAGAAGGCTGATCGGGCTCTGCGTGCCGGGGGCAAGATACATCACGATGATGTCCGCGCCTTCGAGGGCGGCGAGCTCCCACTGAACCTGCTGGCGGAAGTTCGGCTCGGATGCCACCGGCTTCCAATTCGGATCCCAATCCGGGCGACGGGGGTTGAGCACGGTAACCTGCTCGTCCGACAAGGCGGCGATCAGGTCTGCCTGCCAGTCGCGTGCCGCGCCCATTTCGATGCTGCCGCCCAGAAACACACGCGGTGTATCGTGCTTCGCGGGCAGGGCCGCAGGGGATGTCACTACCGTGGCGGCCTGGGCTGCCACGGTGCCCGAAGCGAGCGTGGCAAGGGCGATCAGCCCTGCCGCGACTGCCGAAAGGCGCATCAGAACGTGTCCTTTGCGAGGCGCAAGGCGGCGAACGTGGCGACGGGATCACCGGGATAGCCCCAGCGCCGCTGCATGTCGGCGTCGTCAGCGCGTAGGAAGGGATTTGTCTTCAACTCGCGCTCCAGCTTGGCGGGGACGGTCGGAAGGCCGTTATTTCGCCTGCGCGTGATCTCCTCGGCGTAAAGCTGAAGTTCGCGGTTGTCCGGATCAGCATGGAGGGCAAACCGCGCGTTCGACGCCGTGTATTCGTGCGCGCAGTAGAGCATCGTCTCTGCCGGAAGGGCTTTCAACCGCTTCAGCGAAGTCCAGAACTGGTCCGGATCGCCTTCGAACATCCTGCCGCAGCCGAGGGCGAAAACCGCATCCCCCACGAACGCCATGCCAGAGTCAGGCAGGTAGTAGGCGATGTGGCCGCTGGTGTGCCCTCCCACGTCCAGCACCGTCGCGCGCCAATCGCCAAGATACACGACGTCGCCCTGACCGACGAGGCAGTCCGCCCCCTCGATCCGGCCCGCGTCAGCGGCGGGGGCGGTGATCCGGCAGCCGGTTACCGCCTTAATGGCCAGGTTGCCGCCGGCGTGGTCCGGATGCCAGTGCGTGTTCCAGATCTGCGTGATCTGCCAGCCCCGCTCTGCCGCCTGGCGCAGGTATTCGTCGGCGTCGGGCGTATCGATGCAGACGGTTTCCTGGCTATCCGCATCGTGAAGCAGATAGCCATAGTTGTCCGAAAGGCAGGGGAACTGATGAACTTCGAGCATATGGCACCTCTCCTCGCGGGACGCATGTAGTCGCTCAGGCGGCGGCGGGGAAGGGCAGTCTGAGCTGCCAGCTGACCCCGTGGATGTCGCAGATCCAGGTGAACAGCTGGCCCGACTCGCTAGCGCTGAGCGGCATGATGACCTTACCCCCTTGGCCCAGAACGGAGGCGGCATGGCGCAGCTGGCCCTCCTCGTCGCAGTCCACGAGGATCGACGTGGCCGGGGTGAAGGTGAAGGCGTGCGGGACGGCACTGTCGAACACGCGCCACTGCGTCCCTCCCAGCGTGAAGCTCGCGAGAGACACCCGGCCTTCGAATTCGCCGCTGCCGTGCCGTTCGAGTTCCGTCACTTCGAGAGCGCTGGCGAAGGCGCGCTTCCACAGCATCAGCGCGTCTTGCGCATCGCCCTGGAACATGAGGAAGGGGCTCGCGTGCATGGCTCGGCGTCCTTGGGTGAGGCTCCCCAAGAACAAAGCCGGGGCTGCAGGCGAGTTCCCCCAAAGCGAAAGCCCGCCCGGATCGCTCCGGACGGGCCTTTCACTGTCTCACCGATCGGTGAGGCCGGAACCGGTCTTACGAGCGGTTCTTCAGAGCCTCGCCGAGGATGTCGCCGAGCGACGCGCCCGAGTCGGACGAACCGTACTGTTCCACGGCTTCCTTCTCTTCGGCCAGCTGGCGGGCCTTGACCGAGAAGTTCGGCTTCTTGGAACGATCGAAACCGGTGACCATGGCGTCGAGCTTCTGGCCGACCTGGAAGCGGTCCGGACGCTGCTCGTCACGGTCGCGACCGAGGTCCGAACGCTTGATGAAGCCGGTGGCGCCATCGTCGCCAGCCTGAACTTCGAGGCCGCCGTCACGGACTTCGAGAACGGTGACGGTGACGACCTGGCCACGGCGCAGGTTGCCTTCAGCAGCCGACGCACCGCCAGCGGCCGGAGCGCCACGCTCAAGCTGCTTCATGCCGAGCGAGATGCGCTCCTTCTCCACGTCGACGTCGAGAACCACGGCAGAAACCTGCTCGCCCTTGCGGTGCAGGGCCAGGGCGTCCTCGCCCGAGATGCCCCACGCGATGTCCGACATATGGACCATGCCGTCCACGTCGCCGTCGAGGCCGATGAACAGACCGAATTCGGTCGCGTTCTTGACTTCGCCTTCGACCTGCGAACCAACCGGGTGACGCTCTGCGAACGCTTCCCAGGGGTTCTGCTGGGCCTGCTTGAGGCCCAGCGAGATGCGGCGCTTGTCCGAATCGACCTCGAGAACGACAACTTCGACTTCCTGCGAGGTCGAGACGATCTTGCCGGGGTGAACGTTCTTCTTGGTCCAGGACATTTCCGAAACGTGCACGAGGCCTTCGATGCCCGGCTCGAGTTCGACGAACGCACCGTATTCGGTGATGTTCGTGACCGTGCCCGACAGCTTCGCGCCGACCGGGTACTTGACCGAAGCGCCTTCCCACGGATCGCTCTCGAGCTGCTTCATGCCGAGCGAGATGCGCTGGGTTTCGCTGTTGATGCGGATGATCTGGACCTTCACGGTGTCGCCGATGGCGATCACTTCGCTCGGGTGGTTGACGCGCTTGTAGCTCATGTCGGTGACATGGAGCAGGCCGTCGATGCCGCCGAGGTCAACGAACGCACCGTAGTCGGTGATGTTCTTGACGACGCCGTCGATGACCTGGCCTTCGCTCAGCTTGTCGATCAGCTCGCTGCGCTGTTCGGCGCGGGTTTCTTCGAGGACCGCGCGGCGCGAGACGACGATGTTGCCACGGCGACGGTCCATCTTGAGGATCTGGAAGGGCTGCGGCACGTCCATGAGCGGGGTGACGTCGCGCACGGGGCGGATGTCGACCTGCGAGCCGGGGAGGAACGCAACGGCGCCGTCGAGGTCGACGGTGAAGCCGCCCTTGACGCGGCCGAAGATCACGCCTTCGACGCGCTTGCCTTCGCCGAACTCGTTTTCGAGCTTGTCCCATGCGGCTTCGCGGCGGGCGCGGTCGCGCGACAGCATGGCTTCGCCGTCGGCGTTCTCGACACGGTCGACATAAACTTCAACTTCGTCACCGACCTTGAGGCCGTGATCGTCTTCGCCACGGGCGAATTCGCGCAGCGACACGCGGCCTTCGCTCTTCAGGCCGACGTCGATGACGGCCTTGTCGTTTTCGATGGCGGTGACGGTACCCTTGACGACGCGGCCTTCGAAACCGTCATCGGCGACACCGCCGAGCTGTTCGTCGAGCATTTTCGCGAAATCGTCGCGGGTCGGATTGGCAACAGATGCCATTAAGACATTCCTTCGTTCGATTTTCCGGCCAGGCGGTTGGGTCCGCCGGTCTTTTCTCCGCCATCCGCACCATGCGAAAAGGCGGGCCAAAAGGGCCGAACTGCCGCGGCGGCCGGATGCCGGTCGCGGCGCCCGTCCAGGCCAAGGCCTGTCCAGACCCGCGGCCATTACGCCTGAAGGGGGCAAAACGCAAGGAAATTGGGCGGGGGTGGCGGTCGCCCGAACGGCCCGGGAAGCGGGTTCAGCCGGCCGTCTGAGTCAGCGCGTCCACGGCCGCGATGGCGGCGGCGATGGCCTCCTCCCGCTTCAGCGTGGACGTGTCGATGACGACGGCGTCCTTGGCGGCCGCGAGCGGGGCGTCCTTGCGCGAACAGTCGCGCTCGTCGCGCGCAGCGAGGTCGGCGGCGATCTCCTCCAGCGAGACGTCACGCCCGTGGGCATGCATCTCCAGGAAGCGCCGATGCGCGCGCGCGTCGACAGAGGCGACGACGAAGAGCTTCGCGATGGCTTCGGGCGCGATGACCGTACCGATGTCGCGCCCGTCGAGCACAGCGCCGCCGGGCTGCAGCGCGAAGCGGCGTTGGCGGTCGTAAAGCGCCTCGCGCACCGCCGGGTGGACGGAGGCACGGCTGGCGAGACCGCCCGTGGCCTCCGAACGCAGCTCAGGGTCGAGCAGGAGGCTTTCGGGGAAGGCGCAGGCGGCAAGAGCGTCGGAAGGGTGGTCCGGGTTGCCGCCGTTCAACACGCATTGACGGCCGACAGCGCGGTAAAGCAGCCCGGTATCGAGATGCGGAAGGCCGAAGTGCGCCGCAAGGGCCTTGGCAATGGTGCCCTTGCCCGAGGCTGTTGGTCCATCGACGGCGATGATCATGCGCCAAGACCTTCAAGCATGGACTGGAAGGTTGGGAAGCTCGTTGCGATTGGGCGGACGTCGTCCACTTCGACGCCGGTGCGGCTGACGAGGCCGGCGACGGCCATCGACATAGCGATGCGGTGGTCGAGGTGCGTCGCGATCGCGCCGGCCGTCCCGGCAAGCGGCTCACCGCCGGTGCCGGTGATGACGAGACCGTCCTCCTGCTCGATCACGGTTGCACCCGCTGCACAGAGTGCTGCGGCCATGACCGAAATGCGGTCGGATTCCTTTACGCGCAGCTCCTCCAGTCCTGTCGTCGTGGTTACGCCGTCCGCGAGGGCCGCGGCGACGAAGAGGGCGGGGAACTCGTCCACCATGCTCGGCACGATGCTCGGATCGATGGCGATGCCCTTCAGGGCGGAGTGGCGCACCAGCAGGTCGGCCACCGGTTCACCGCCCACTTCGCGCGGGTTCAGTTCCTCGATTGATCCACCCATCTGGCGCAGCACCTCGACGATGCCGGCGCGGGTTGGGTTAAGGCCGACGTTTTCGATCAACACCTCGCTGCCGGGCACGACGAGGGCGGCGACAATGAAGAACGCGGCGGACGAGGGGTCGCCGGGAACCTCGATCGTTTGGGGCTTCAGCTCCGCTTCGCCACGGATGGAGATCACGCGGGCGCCGTCCGCATCGGTTTCCACCGACAGATCCGCGCCGAAGCCGCGCAGCATCCGTTCCGAGTGATCGCGGGTGGGTATCGGCTCGACCACCGTGGTGATGCCGGGTGTGTTGAGCCCGGCCAGCAGGATCGCGCTCTTCACCTGGGCGGAGGCCATCGGCAGGCGGTAGCGGATCGGCACCGCCGGGTACGCGCCCTTGAGGATGAGCGGCAGCGTCTGGCTGCCCTTCGGGCTGACCGTCGCCTCGAAGCTTGCGCCCATGGTGGAGAGCGGATCGATGACCCGGCCCATGGGTCGCTTGGACAGCGACGCGTCACCAACGAAGGTCGCGGTGATCGGATGGCTGGCGACGAGTCCCATCAGCAGCCGGGTCGATGTGCCTGAATTGCCCATATCGAGCGGCCCCTGCGGCTGCAGCAGCGCGCCGACGCCCACCCCGTGAACGGACCAGGCGCCGTCGCCCGTGCGCTCGACCTGCGCCCCCATGGCCCGCATCGCGGCGGCCGTGGCAAGCACGTCCTCCCCTTCGAGCAAGCCGGTCACGCGGGTTTCGCCCACGGCCAGCGCTCCCAGCATGATCGAGCGGTGGCTGATGGACTTGTCGCCGGGAACCCGGATGCGCCCTTTTAGCGCACCTGCAGGCCTGAAGCGGTGGGGGCGCATGGACGTGGTGTCGTGGCTCACGAGGTCGGCTCTTTCGGCTACGGGGCAGGAAAACGGGGCGGCTTTTGACAGCGCGGGCTGCCTATGGCAAGGCGCGCGCCCTGATGCGACCCGCGCGCTTGCTCTTGCCGGACTTGATTAAGTGCGCGTGTCTATCCATCAAGACGACGGATTATTCGCCTGCTCCATTGGGGACGGGCTAGACGAGGACTTTCCATGGCCAAGCCTGAATGGGGCGCCAAGCACGGCTGCCCGAAATGCGGCACCCGCTTCTACGACCTGGGCAAGGATGACCCGGTCCACTGCATCGAGTGCGGGAACGAATGGCACCCCGAGCCGGTGCTGAAGTCGAAGCAGCCGATTCCCTATGAGGAAATCCAGAAGAAGGAAACGACCGAGCAGGAAGACTCCGACCTCGCCGAAGATGATCTGGACATCGATGACGACGGCGATTCGCCGGACAATGATGTGGACCTCGGTGGCGACGACGATCTTGGCATCGGCGGCGGCGACGACGACGAGATCGAGAACTGATGGTGCAAGGGCGCCGAAAAAATTCGGCGCCCTGAAATTTTCCTCTTGCCAACATTTTCGAGCCCGACTAGAGGGCGGCCTCCCAAGCGGAGGCGGTTCTTCGAAACGCCGGAAAGCAAGGGAAAACGGGTCGAACCACCCAGGTCGATCCGCTGAAATGGACGGGGCCGTAGCTCAGCTGGGAGAGCGCTACAATGGCATTGTAGAGGTCAGGGGTTCGATCCCCCTCGGCTCCACCATTTCATCATTACTGTTTCGCATGATCTGCGACACGCTGGTTGACGAGGTTTCGTCCACCGGCGTTTTTCGCATAAGGTCATGCACGCCGGTCAGCGAGGTTTCGCCCACCGGCGTTTTTGGCGTTCCGGCGCCGGGTTTGATGGAGTGAGCGGCCTCATGTTCGACAGCCTTTCAGATCGTCTTGGCGGGGTCTTCGACAAGCTGCGTGGCCGTGGTGCCCTGAAGGAGCAGGACGTCCTCGACGCGATGCGCGAAGTGCGTATCGCGCTGCTCGAAGCGGACGTCGCTCTTCCGGTCGTGCGCCGTTTCATCGACAGCGTGACTGAAAAGGCGATCGGCCAGAACGTCCTGCGCTCGGTCACTCCGGGCCAGCAAGTCGTCAAGATCGTGAACGACGCGCTGATCGAGACGCTGGGCGGTGAAGAGACTCCCGGCCTCGACCTTGAGGCCGTGCCCCCGATCGTAATCATGATGGTCGGCCTTCAGGGCTCCGGCAAGACGACCAGCACCGCCAAGATCGCCAAGCTTCTCAAGGAGAAGCAGGGCAAGAAGGTGATGATGGCCTCGCTGGACGTGAACCGTCCGGCGGCGCAGGAACAGCTGAAGGTCCTGGGCGAGCAGGTTTCCGTCGCTACCCTGCCGATCATCGCGGGCCAGCAGCCCACCGAAATCGCAACGCGCGCCATGCAGGCCGCGCGCCTCCAGGCGGTTGACGTGCTGCTGCTCGATACGGCGGGCCGCCTCCACGTCGACCAGCAGCTTATGGACGAGATGAAGGCCGTCGCCGCCATCTCCAACCCGCGCGAGACGCTGCTGGTGGTCGACTCGCTGACGGGTCAGGACGCCGTCAACGTCGCGCAGTCGTTCTCCGGGCAGGTCGATCTCACCGGCGTCGTGCTGACCCGCATGGACGGCGACGCGCGCGGCGGTGCGGCTCTGTCAATGCGCGCCGTCACCGGCAAGCCGATCAAGTTCGCCGGCACCGGCGAGAAGATGGACGCCCTTGAGGTCTTCCACCCCAGCCGTGTCGCCAACCGCATCCTTGGCATGGGCGATATCGTCTCGATCGTCGAGAAGGCGGCCGAGGCGGTCAAGGTCGAGGAGGCCGAAGCCCTTGCCAAGCGCATGGAGCAGGGCAAGTTCGACATGAACGACCTGCGCACCCAGTTCAAGCAGATGCAGAGCATGGGCGGCCTGGGCGCACTGGCAGGCATGATGCCGGGCATGAAGAAGGCCAAGGCGGCGATGCAGCAGTCCGGCATGGACGACCGGGTGCTTCTGCGCATGGACGCGATCATCGGTTCGATGACCCCGAAGGAGCGCGCGAACCCCGCGCTGCTCAACGCCAAGCGCAAGATCCGCGTTGCCAACGGTTCGGGGACCCAGGTTCAGGACGTCAACAAGCTGCTCAAGATGCACCTCGAGATGTCGAAGGCCATGAAGCAGATCAAGAAGATGGGCGGCCTCAAGGGGCTGGCGGCTCTCTTCGGCAAGGGCGGCCTGGATGCCGCAATGCCGGGTCTGGGCGGTCAGGGCCTTGGCCCCGGAGCCGGCGGTCTGCCGGGTATCATGGGTGGCGGTGGGCCGGACCTCAGCAAGTTTCTCAAGAAGTAATCACATTCTTTTCGAAATCACAGAAAGGTAAGTCAGATGGCAGTTTCGATTCGTCTCTCGCGCGGTGGTGCCAAGAAGCGTCCGTACTACAAGATCGTCGTCGCCAACGCGACCGCGCCGCGTGACGGCAAGTATCTGGAGCAGGTCGGCACCTATAATCCGATCCTCGCCAAGGACGACGAAAACCGCGTGCGTCTGGTCGAAGATCGCGTTCGCTACTGGCTCGGCGTCGGCGCTCAGCCGACCGACCGCGTGGCTCGTATGCTCGACAAGGCCGGCATCAAGGAGCGCGCAGCTTCGGTGAACCCGAAGAAGGCGGAGCCCGGCAAGAAGGCCAAGGAGCGCGCTGAAGAAAAGGCCGAGAAGGCACGTGAGGCTGAAGAAGCCGCAGCGGCAGCAGCCGCGGCTCCGGCAGCTGAAGCCACTGAGGAAACGACCGAGGCGTAAGTCTTGGTTGACGGCCAGAAGGAACGCTCTGTCACGCTTGCGGCCGTTTCCGGCGCGCATGGCGTGGCAGGCGAAGTTCGCCTGAAGCTGTTCGGAGAAGGCGTGGCGGCGCTCAAGCGCTACCGCGCCTTCAACGATTCCAGCCTCACACTCGCCAAGCTGCGCGACGACGGAAAGGGCGGCGCGATCGCCCGCTTCGACGAGATCCGCGACCGGACGGCGGCGGAGAAGCTGCGCGGCACGGCTCTGACAGTACCCCGTTCGGCGATGCCTGCCCTGGAGGATGGCGAATACTACCACGCCGATCTCATCGGGCTTCCGGCCTTCACGGAGGCCGGCGAAGCGCTGGGACGCTGCATCGCGGTAGAGAATTTCGGCGCCGGTGACGTGCTCGAGATCGAGCGTCCTGTGTCCGAAAGTGACGGCGGCAAGCGGCCCCGCCGGTTCATGGTGCCGATGACGCCGGGCGCCGTTCCGGAGTGGAACGAGGAGCGTCTCGTCATCAACGCCGCTTACGCGGAAGACTGAAGGCAGGACGGGAGGGCGGCTGCGGCGGCCCTCCTGATGTCCGCCGAGGTCCGCCCGAGCGTCAGACAGGAAGACTGCCTCTTGCTGCCACGCCCGAATTGCGCTTTGCGGCAGGCATGACTTTCTCTGCCACTGTCCTCACGCTCTATCCCGAGATGTTTCCCGGTCCCCTGGGCGTCAGTCTTGCCGGCCGCGCCCTGTCGGAGGGCAAGTGGTCCATCGACCCCGTCCACTTGCGCAATTTCGCGAAGGACAAGCACCGGACCGTGGACGATACGCCCGCCGGGGGCGGCGCCGGAATGGTGCTGAAGGTCGATATCCTTGCCGCAGCCATCGACCATGCCCGGGCGACCAATCCCGGTGCGCCCGTTCTGGCCATGACGCCGCGCGGCAGGCCCATATCCCAGGCGCGCATCCGGCAGCTTGCCGAAGGGCCAGGCGTCATCCTCCTTTGCGGTCGATTCGAGGGCTTCGACGAGCGTATCTTCGAAGGTCGCGACGTGGAGGAGGTCTCCGTCGGTGACATCGTGCTTTCGGGCGGCGAATGCGCCGCTCTCATGGTACTCGATGCTTGCATTCGCCTGCTTCCGGGCGTAATGGGCGCGCCTTCCAGTGGTACCGAGGAATCGTTCGAGGACGGCCTTCTCGAGTACCCGCACTATACCCGACCCACGGAGTGGGAAGGGCGTGCGATCCCTGAAGTGCTGCGATCGGGGGATCACGCGAAGATCGCCGCCTGGCGGAAACACCAGGCGGAGGATGACACTCGGTCACGCAGGCCGGACCTCTGGGAGCGTCACAGGGACGCTCGGGTCCAACCTGCCTCTGGCGCGCGGCGTAAAAATGAGGATTTGGGTTCATGAACCTGATTCAGCAGATCGAAGCCGAGGAAATCGCCAAGGCTGCAAAGGATATCCCTGAATTCCGTCCGGGCGACACTGTCCGTGTCGGCGTGAAGGTTGTCGAAGGCACCCGCACCCGCGTCCAGGCCTACGAAGGCGTATGCATCGCACGCTCGAACCGTGGCATGGGCTCGAACTTCACCGTGCGCAAGATGAGCTTCGGCGAAGGCGTGGAGCGCGTTTTCCCGCTCTACTCGCCCAACATCGACTCCATCACCGTGGTGCGCCGCGGCGTGGTGCGTCGCGCCAAGCTGTACTACCTGCGTGGTCGTACCGGCAAGCGCGCTCGTATCGCCGAGCGTCGCGTCACTGACGCCAACGCATAAGCGAAGGCCTCGGCCCGCCCTCGTGGCAGGGCCGCACGAAGGGCGGTTCGGTTTCGGGCCGCCTTTTTTGTGCCTTTCCTCGATCTCGGCGGTGGTTTTCTTCCGCTGAAACGGTGGCCCGGAAACCTCCGGCCGCATCGTTTCAGCGCTGCGCCTCCTCCTGCGATGATGACCATGCTCCGCCGCTGAACGCGTGCCGTATCACTGGACTTGCGGGTCCGTGGGACAGGCGAAAAAACGCGATTAGCTGCGGGTTTAGGCTGTTTTTGGCCCTTGCCACTCGTAGGAAAACCCGCTCAATTCCGTCGCTATTGAGGCGATTCAGTTTCCAAAAAACGTCCGCTCCACTGAAATTTAAGGGGGTTCCCATAATGAACAAGAACGATCTCATCAGCGCTGTCGCGGATTCGAGCGCTCTTACTCGCAGCGATGCCGCCAAGGCTGTCGAATCGATGTTCGAGGCGATCTCGGGCGCGTTGAAGAAAGGTGATGAAGTTCGTCTCGTAGGCTTCGGCACGTTCTCGGTCGCCAAGCGCAAGGCATCCACCGGTCGCAACCCCCGCACCGGCGAACCGATGGAGATCAAGGCCTCCGCACAGCCCAAGTTCAAGGCTGGCAAGGGCCTGAAGGACGCGGTCAACTAAGACACGCCGGACCTGCAACGCTTCGCAGGCTTTTTGATGACGCCGCGCCGCCCGAAGAGGTTGGCGCGGCGTTTTTCGTTGCAGTCTTCCGGCCTGCGCCTGCCGAAGGCGGGGAGGTACGGACACAGGCTCCGAACCTCCCTCGCGCTTCATCGCGTCACGCGGCCTGGGCGGCTCCATCAGTCTCGCGCGTTGCCGTTGCATAAAGGGCGATGGCGGCGGCGTTGCTGACGTTGAGGCTCTCCATCGCCTCGCTGATCGGCAGCCGGGCGATCGCGTCGCAATGCTGCACGATGTTGTGGCGCATGCCGTCGCCCTCGGCTCCCATGACCAGCGCGACAGGCCCCGCCGGCAGGGCCTCGGCAAGAGTGGACTGGCCCTCGCCGTCCAGCCCGATGCGCCAGTAGCCTGCTTCCGCGATTTCCTCCAACGCGCGGGCAAGGTTCACCACCCGAACCCACGGCAAGATCTCCAGCGCGCCCGACGCCGACTTCGCCAACGTACCCGATTCCGGCGGCGCGTGGCGATCCTGCGTGACGATGCAGCACGCGTTGAAGGCCGCGGCGGAGCGCATGATGGCACCGACGTTGTGGGGGTCGGTGACCTGGTCCAGCACCACGACCGGGCGGAGCGGATCGCCATCCAGCACGTCATCGAGGAAGATGTCGTCCAAGGGCGCGCACTCCAGCACGAGTCCCTGGTGCGGAGCGTCCTTGGCGACCAGTCGTCCAAGGTCGGCCGGCTGAGCCCACTCGATCGGGAAGTCGGCAGGCAGCTCGCCGTCCAGGGACTCCACGCCTTCGCGTGTCGCCCACAGCTTGCGGTGGCTGCGATCCGGGTTCTTCAGCGCTGCCTCGACTGCATGCCGGCCCCATAGGCGAACCATGCCTGTGGAAGCCCGTCCGCTGCCGCGGCCGTTCTTCATGCGACCGGCGCGACCGCGAAGCGGTTTCGCCGCGCGGCCTTCGCCTTCGTTGCCGCGTTCGCCACGCTTGCTCATCAACTGTCCTTTCGAAAAAAAATTCGCGAATTGGTAAAAATCTTGCCCCCTGTGACAGGGAGGGCATTGACAGGCAAGGCTCGGTTCGGCAAAGGCGCGGTCCTCGGCAACGAGGTGCTGAAAAGCGCTTCGACCAACGCCGGATTTTCTCGTGTTTTCGGGGATTTCCAGCAGCCAGTGAACTGGTGTGGACAGGTGGCCGAGTGGTTAAAGGCAGCAGACTGTAAATCTGCCCGCGCAAGCGTACGCTAGTTCGAATCTAGCCCTGTCCACCACCAGGTCTCAGCCAGATGGCTCCCGTCGTTTCCAGCACAGGCTTTCCCCTCGCAAGGGAACAACGCCTGTTCGCGCGGCATTGCGGTAACGACACACACTGGCTAGACGAGAGCAATGCCTGGAGACATACTCGATAATCAAGGCCGCGGCGAAGCGTCGTGGCAGTGGCCTTCCATTCACCGGGAGGGCCGCAAGTTCGGCGCCATCGCCGGCGTCGTCGCGCTGGTGGCGTGGCTCTTCTTGGGGCCTTGGGTCGGGTGGCCGCTCGCGGTGCTGACCCTTTGCGTCCTGGCCTTCTTCCGCGACCCCATCCGTGTAACCCCACAGGACGACCGTTTCATCGTGGCGCCCGCTGACGGGCTCGTGACGCTGATCGGGAAAGTGCCGCCACCGCGTGAGTTGACGATGGATGACGGCAGCGGGGCAGCCCCGCTGTCGAGCGAGCCTGTGACGCGCATTTCCATCTTCATGTCGGTCTTCGACGTCCACATCAACCGCACGCCCATAGCGGGTACCGTGAAGCGGGTAATCTACATCCCCGGCAAGTTCGTGAACGCGGACCTCGACAAGGCCAGCGAAGAGAACGAGCGTCAACACATTCTCGTTGAGCGCAGTGACGGCCTGCGGATCTGCTTCACGCAGATCGCAGGACTTGTCGCGCGGCGCATCGTGCCGTTTGTCAAACCGGGGGACATCATCGCAGCGGGGCAGCGCGTCGGCCTCATCCGCTTCGGCAGCCGCGTGGACGTATATCTTCCCGCCGGAACGGAGCCGAAGGTGCTCATGGGCCAGAAGATCGTCGCCGGCGAAACTATCCTTGGCGAAGTGGCAAGCGCTCCGCTCATCGAGGGCGTGGCTCAGTGAGGCACCGTCCCGATCGCGAGCGGCCTGCGACCGAGGGCCAGCGGCGCCGGCTGGCGCCGGGCCTGTCGATGCGCGCCATCGTGCCGAACGCCATCACGGCGGCGGCCTTGTGCGCGGGCCTGACCGGTATCCGCTTCGCGATCGCGGACGATTTCGAAAAAGCGGTCCAAGCGGTTATTCTTGCAGGCCTGCTTGACGGCATCGACGGGCGCGCTGCGCGGCTGTTGAACGCTCAGACGCGGTTCGGCGCCGAACTGGACAGCCTCGCTGATTCCATTTCCTTCGGCGTAGCGCCCGCGTTGATCGTCTACCTCTGGACGCTCCATGAAGCGCCGAGCATGGGCTGGATCGCGGCCTTGGCGTTTGCCATCTGTTGCGTTCTGCGCCTCGCGCGCTTCAATGCCCGCCTGGACATGCTCGACCAGCCGCACAAGCAGGCCGGATTCCTGACCGGCGTTCCCGCTCCGCTCGGGGCCGGCCTCGCCTTCCTTCCGCTGTACCTCTGGATCGCCAGCGGCTTTGAGGAGTTCGCCAACCCGGTCCTTGTCAGCGTGTGGATGGTCCTTGTCGGCTTCCTGATGATTTCCAGCATTCCCACGCTGGCATGGTCGCGCTTGCGACCGCCGAGCCACTTGCGTCTGGGCGTCATCGCGCTCGTGGGGCTGACAATGGCGGCATTGCTGACCGAACCCTGGTTCACGCTGGTTGCGGTGACGATCGTATACCTCGTTCTCATCCCCGTGGGCGTGATCACGTACGCCAAGGTCAGGCGGCACACTCCAATCCAGGGTGCGGATCCAATCGTATCCCCGCCCATCGAACCTGGCGCTTTCTGAGGGGCGAGAGCGGGGGCAGTTGCGTCCGCTCGACCGCCTTCCAGCTAATTTCCGCCGGTTCGGAGAGGCCCGCCAGTTCGCTCCGCAGCGCCAGTGCCGTCGCCGCGAATTCCCGCAACGTTGCGATCATAGCGATACCGGATGTGAAGGCCGCCAGAAAAAAGACGGTAATCGCAAGAGCAGTCATGACCGATCCTTTCAGCCCCGCAGCCTCATCGGCCGGGCGGGTGCGTTGCGGAGACGTGCGTCCGTTCCCCGAATGTTCTGATCGGCCTTAGTTCCTATTTTGTTCCCGAGTTGTCAAGCGCCTTCTGGTGAGGGGGCGCCCAAAGCGCCCGCGGCTCAGGCTGCACGATGTGTCGGGGCGGAAGCGCGGCTCCGCGCCGAGGCGACGGGGCGGGCCACACGGTGGCGCGGGCGCAGCCGCTGTTCCACTTCTTCGGAAAGCTCGTCGCGTGTCGTCAGCGTCGTCCTGTAGACCGCTGGCTTCCCGCTCGATTCGGCAAGCGCCTCGCGCAGGAGACGGATGTGGGGAAGAGCATTCGATGCGCTTTTCCAGATGGCGGCGATCGCAGCGAAGGCCGCTACCAGGAACAGGGCAGGTGCAACGATAGCCATCGATAAACGCCTTTTTTGCCCGGTCCGCCTCTTATTCCAGTCTTCTGCCCAAGCTGGCGCGAACGCGGCGACTTCAACGACGCTGCGTGACCTGTTTGTCCGCAGCTATGCGGTGAAAAGATTTCTGGCAGCGGACGAGTTCCTCGCTCAAGGCCTTGATCACGCATGGAATCGGTACTTTGACGCTAAAGTGACAAGCGTTTGCGGTGAATTGGGGGTGGATTTGCGTCGCGAAGGGGTCTAAGGGCAACGCCGCTCGTGTAGTCATGCCGGATTGTCCGGCGTGAGTGCGTGCGAGTAGTCCACATGGAAGGCGCACATACCGGTGCCGAAGCGGGGTCTCCGCGCGGTTCCAGTCTTCCAGAGGTTCAACCGGAAAGGAATAGGATTATGGCGGCTCCGGTCGTTACCATGCAGCAGCTCATCGAAGCGGGCGCTCACTTCGGTCACCAGACTCATCGCTGGAACCCGCGCATGAAGCCGTATATCTTCGGCGCGCGCAACGGCATCCACATCATCGATCTCTCGCAGACCGTGCCGCTCTTCGCGCGCGCTCTCGAGTTCGTGCAGTCGACGGTCCAGGCCGGCGGCAAGGTGCTGTTCGTCGGTACCAAGCGTCAGGCGCAGGAGCCCATCGCTCAGGCAGCCCGCGCTTGCGGCCAGCACTTCGTCAACCACCGCTGGCTGGGCGGCATGCTCACCAACTGGAAGACCATCTCGGGCTCGATCAAGCGCTTCAAGGCGCTGGAAGAGCAGCTCGCCGGTGACACCACCGGTCTGACCAAGAAGGAAGTCCTTCAGCTGACCCGCGAGCGTGACAAGCTTGAGCTGTCGCTCGGCGGTATCCGCGACATGGGCGGCATTCCCGACGTGATGTTCGTCATCGACGCCAACAAGGAAGAGCTGGCCATCAAGGAAGCCAACGTGCTTGGCATCCCGGTCGTCGCCGTCCTCGACACCAACGTCAACCCGCAGGGCATTGCGTTCCCGATCCCGGGCAACGACGACGCAAGCCGCGCCGTTCGCCTGTACTGCGACGCCATTGCCCAGGCTGCGACCAAGGGCGGCCGCGCCGCCGTGGTTGACAGCGGTGCTGACATCGGTTCGTTCGACGAGCCGGTCGCCGAAGAGGCTGTCGAGGCGTAATAGCCCGGCACGACGACACTTTCGTCACGGAATTGTCGCGCGCCGGGTCCAGTGGGTCCGGCGCGCACCTGTTTTGGAAACTCGTAGCGAGTTTCGACCAACCAAGAGGATTTGAGCGATGGCTTACACCGCCGCTGACGTGAAGAACCTGCGCGAGCGCTCGGGCGCCGGCATGATGGACTGCAAGAAGGCTCTCGACGAGACCGGTGGCGACATCGAAGCCGCCATCGACGCGCTGCGCGCCAAGGGTCTTGCCGCCGCCGCCAAGAAGTCGAGCCGCACGGCTGCTGAGGGCCTGGTCGGCGTTGCCGTGACCGGCACCAAGGGCGTCGCCGTCGAAGTGAACTCGGAAACGGACTTCGTTGCCAAGAACGACCAGTTCCAGGATTTCGTGCGCAAGACCACCGAAGCCGCCCTGGGCGTTTCGGGCGACGATGTCGATGCGCTCAAGGCAGCGGCATACCCCGGCGGCGGCACGGTTGCCGATGCGCTGACCAACAACGTCGCGACCATCGGCGAGAACCAGCAGGTTCGCCGCATGAAGACCGTCGAAGTGTCGAACGGCGTTGTCGTTCCCTACATGCACAACGCCGCCGCGCCGAACCTCGGGAAGATCGGTGTTCTCGTTGCGCTCGAGTCGGAAGCTCCGGCAGACGTTCTCGAAGCGCTGGGCAAGCAGATTGCGATGCACATCGCGGCCGCTTTCCCGCTTGCGCTCAACGCTGACGACCTCGACGCGGAGCTGATCGCCCGCGAGCGCAAGATCGCCGAGGAAAAGGCAGCCGAATCGGGCAAGCCCGAAGCGGTCCAGGCCAAGATGGTGGACGGTGCGATCGCCAAGTACGCCAAGGAAAACGCACTGCTCTCGCAGGTCTTCGTTATGGACAACAAGACCCCGATCCAGCAGGTCGTCGACCAGGCTGGCAAGGACGCTGGCGCCAAGATCGTCCTGAAGGACTACGTTCGCTTCCAGCTCGGCGAAGGCATCGAGAAGGAAGTCACCGACTTCGCAGCGGAAGTGGCCGCAGCCGTAGCCGGCTGATTTATCCATTTCGCTGAATGAAACGGCGGGCCGGGGAGCGCACAGCTTCCCGGCCCGTTCTGTTTCTCCGCTGACGGATGCCCGATTGACTTGGCGCAGGGCTGGCGTAGCCTTCCCATGGAACCGACCCTTGCACGAGGTCGGCCAAGCCGCCCGCCATGCTTCGGGCGCAGACCGGAGAGGCTCTCATGCGCGTAGAACTGGCTCCTCAGCCGCAGAACCCCATTCCTGACCTGTCGCTGCACTATTCGCCCGAGTTGGTTCGCGCCGGCAGCGCCTTCGGTCTTGCTCCTTATCAGCACTCCAGGCTGCCGCTCCGGTTGTTCGAGGCGTGTCGTATCGCGACGGCGGTCATCAACGGCTGCACGGTCTGCATGAACTGGCGGGCACAGCGCGATCTGCGAATTCTGGGCCACGAGGGCGGTGTCATCGAGCAGGCGGATGCTCCTGACGAGGCCATGTATCAGGCGGTGCTAAGCGGTGAACTGGACAAGCTGACCGAGAAGGAGCGCGTCGCCGTCCGGTTCTCGCAGAAGATGGGGACCGACTCACGGGCACTTGGGGAAGATGAGGCGTTCTGGGCGGAACTGAAGGGGCTGATGACGGATGCGGAGATAGTCGACCTCACGCATTGCACCGCTGCCTGGATGGCCATGGGGCGCGTGGCGCATGTCCTTGGAGTGGATAGCGTCTGCACGATTGGCGGCCCCCTGGCCGAGGCGGCATGACGTAGAGGGACGCTCCCTTCGCTTTGCAGCCGAGGAGAAGGAGCAGTGCCCTTCCGCATGTGGGCAAACCGGCACTAGGCGGTCGGCCGCCCGGAAGGATGCGGAGTCCCGATCCGGGCGCGCGTTCGCGGGCCTTGCGCCACCTCGCCCCTTGGCAATCGGTGCTGGCGCTCCTAAAGCCGGCTCACCCCCCGCCACCAGGAGAGCAAGCGGCATGTCATCCCCCCCCTACAAACGCGTCCTGCTCAAACTGTCGGGCGAGGTGCTGATGGGGAGCCAGCAGTTCGGGATCGATCCCGCTTTCGTCGCCGAGCTGGCGAAGGAAGTTAAGGCGGCCAAGGAGACCGGCCTGGAGATCTGCCTGGTCATCGGCGGTGGCAACATCTTCCGCGGCATGGCCGGAGCGGCACGGGGCATGGACCGCGCGCAGGCCGACTACATGGGCATGCTTGCAACCGTCATGAACGCTCTGGCCATGCAGAACGCGCTGGAGCAGCTTGGCGTCGAGACCCGGGTGCAGTCCGCGGTGCAGATGGACCAGGTCTGCGAACCGGTGATCCGTCGCCGGGCCGAGCGTCACCTTGAGAAGGGCCGCGTCGTGATCTTCGCGGCCGGTGTGGGTGCTCCCTATTTCACCACCGATTCGGGGGCCGCGCTGCGGGCCGCCGAAATGCGGTGCGATGCCCTTCTGAAGGGAACGAGTGTCGACGGCGTCTACGACAGCGATCCCAAGACGAATCCGGCCGCGAAGCGGTACGACACGGTCGACTATGACACCGTCCTTGCCGACAACCTGAAGGTGATGGACGCCTCCGCCGTGGCCCTGTGCCGCGATAATGCCATTCCGATCGTCGTGTTCTCGATCCGTGAGGAGGGCAACCTTGCCACCGTCCTCGCGGGTGGCGGCATCAAGACGGTCGTCCAGAAAGGAGCCTGATACATGGCCAAGTACGACAAGGCGGACCTCGAGCGCCGCATGAAGGGCGCGATTGATGCGCTCAAGCACGACCTCTCGGGCCTGCGCACCGGGCGCGCCAACACGGCGCTGCTGGAGCCGATCACCGTGACGGTCTACGGCAGCGCGATGCCGCTTACCTCGGTCGCCACCATATCGGCGCCCGAACCCCGCATGCTCTCCGTGCAGGTGTGGGACAAGTCCAACATCGGACCCGTCGAGAAGGCGATCCGGTCGGCCGGTCTGGGTCTCAATCCGATCAACGACGGCAACACCCTGCGTCTGCCGATTCCCGATCTCACCGAGGAGCGCCGCAAGGAACTGGCCAAGCTTGCCAGCTCCTACGCCGAGAAGGCTCGCGTCGCCGTGCGCAACGTGCGCCGCGACGGCATCGAGGCGCTGAAGGCCGACGAGAAGAAGAAAGAGATCTCTGAAGACGACCGCAAGCGGGGCGAGACCGAAGTCCAGAAGCTGACGGATGACATGATCAAGGCGCTCGACGAGGAATTCGCGCGCAAGGAAAAGGAAATTCTCGGCAAGTGAAGCGGTTGCGCTTCGCCGAGAAGGGAGCCTGATGGTCAAGGTCGAACCTATCGCACGTGGCGCGGGATCCGCCCGCCACGTCGCCATCATCATGGATGGCAACGGGCGCTGGGCGAAGAAGCGGCTGCTTCCGCGCGCCGTGGGGCACCAGCGCGGCGTGGAAGCCGTACGGCGCGTGGTACGTGGTGCGCGCGAACTCGGCCTCGAGGCCCTGACGCTCTACGCATTCTCCACGGAGAACTGGCGGCGGCCCGAGGACGAGATTTCCGATCTGTTGGGCCTGATGAAGCGGTTCATCCTGTCCGACATCGACGAGTTTGCCGCTGCCGGCGTGCGTCTCAAGATCATTGGCGATTACAAGGCGTTTCAGCCGGACGTGGTCGAACTCGTCGAGGGCGCGATGGCGCGCACGGCTGGCAACAGCGGCACGACACTGGCCGTCGCACTTAACTACGGGTCGCAGGACGAGATCGCCCGGGCGGCCACCAAGGCGGCGGCCAAGGGTGCAATCACCCCCGACACGATCGCCGCCGAACTCGACACCGCCGACCTTCCGCCGCTTGACCTGCTCATCCGAACGTCAGGTGAAGTGCGCTTGTCCAATTTCCTCCTGTGGCAGGCGGCCTATGCCGAAATGCTGTTCACGGATGTTCTCTGGCCGGATTTCACGGCCGACCACCTGCGTGAGGCTCTCGAGGCCTTCACCACTCGCGAGCGGCGCTATGGCGGGCGCTAAGCGGCCAAAGCGCGGCTTGTCCGATCTCGGCGTTAGGACGGCGTCGGCGGTCGTCATGATCGTCGTCGCGGGGGCGGCGCTCTGGCTGGGCGGGGCGGTCTGGACCGCGTTCGTCTGCGCGATCTCGGTGGGGGTGCTGTGGGAATGGGTGCAGCTTGCCCGCGCCGCCACGCCCGCTCCGGGCGCGCGAGCCGCGTGGAACTTCGCAGGTATGCTTTACGTCGGCGTCGGCGCGGCAATGCTTCTGTTCCTGCGCAACCCCGTCTTCACGTTGATGCCGGTCGTCACTCTCCTGCTGACAGTCATCGCCGTGGACGTTGGCGCGTACTTCGCCGGACGCACATTCCGTGGTCCCAAGATCGCGCCTTCCATCAGCCCTTCCAAGACCTGGTCGGGGCTTATGGGCGGTGTGCTCGGCGCTACGCTGGTGCTCTTCGGGGCAGCGCGCCTCTGGCAGGGTGGCGCGATCTGGCTCCATGCTGAAGGCCCAGCGGCCGACGTCCGCGCCTGCCTTGGCGGGCAGCCGTGCTGGTATCTCACGGCGGATGCCCTGTCCCTTTTTACGACCTGCCTGATGATGGGCGCGCTGGCAGCGGTCACGGCACAGGCCGGTGACTTCTTCGAAAGCTGGATGAAGCGCCGGGCAGGCGCGAAGGACTCCGGCGCTCTCATTCCAGGCCACGGCGGCTTTTTCGACCGGGTCGACGGCCTCCTAGCCGTCCTCTTCATGATCGGGCTGCTGATCCTGTTCCAACCGCGATGAGGTCCATGCGTTCACTTACCGTTCTTGGCGCGACAGGCTCGATCGGCGCGTCCACGCTTGACCTGATCCGGCGCAACCGTGACCAGTGGCGGGTGGTCGCACTGACCGCCCACTCGAACGCCGGCGATCTGGCGAAGCTGGCGTTGGAGTTCGGAGCCGAACTGGCCGTCGTGGCGGACGAGGCGCATCTTCCCGCCCTTCGGGAGGCGCTGGCCGGATCGGGTGTCGAGGCGGCGGGCGGCCCTGCCGCGCTGGTGGAAGCGGCAGCGCGCGGTGCCGAGGTGACGGTGGCTGCGATCGTCGGCTGCGCCGGACTGGCACCCACCATGGCCGCTATCGAGCAGGGCGGCGTGATCGCGCTGGCGAACAAGGAAGCGCTCGTTTCGGCGGGTGAGGTGATGATGGCGGCCGTTGCCCGCCACGGAGCCACGCTGCTGCCGGTGGATTCCGAGCACAACGCAATTTTCCAGTGCCTTGCGGGCAACCGCGCCGAGCATGTCCGCTGGATCACGCTGACAGCCAGCGGCGGACCGTTCCGCGACTGGAGCCTGGAGCGGCTTCAGGCCGCCACACCTGCCGAAGCGGTCCGCCACCCGAACTGGGACATGGGCGCGAAGATCAGCGTCGATTCGGCGACCATGTTCAACAAGGGGCTCGAACTGATCGAGGCCTACCATCTTTTCCCTGTCGGGCTGGACCGGCTGCGCATCATCGTACACCCGCAGTCGGTGGTGCATTCGATGGTCGAGTATCGCGACGGATCGACGCTGGCGCAGCTGGGGCCTTCCGACATGCGGGTGCCGATCGCGTCCGCGCTGGCCTGGCCCGAGCGCATGGACACGCCCTGCGCTCCGCTCGACCTTGCAGAGATCGGCGAATTGACCTTTCGCATGCCGGACGAAGCGCGCTTCCCGGCAACCCGTTTGGCGCGGGAGGCGGCGCAGGCGGGCGGAGGCATACCGGCGGTGCTGAACGCGGCCAATGAGATTTCCGTTGCGGCCTTCCTTCATGGTCAGATTTCGTTCACGCGTATCGCCGCATACGTGGAAGACGTGCTAGGTTCGTACGCGCCACCGCCGCCTGCCTCGCTTTCGGATGTTCTGGAAGTCGACGGGGAGGCCCGGGCGAGGGCGCGCACGCTCGTGACCAGCACCTGAAAAGAGGCCAAGCTTGACCGGTTCACCAGGACTTTTGACGACGATCTTCGCCTTCCTCCTGGTGCTTGGGCCGCTGGTCCTCATCCATGAGCTCGGTCACTATCTGGTCGGACGTCTGTTCGGCGTGAAGGCAGACGCCTTTTCTATCGGCTTCGGCAAGGAACTTGCCGGCTGGACCGACCGGCGCGGAACGCGCTGGAAGCTCTCGGCCTTGCCGCTCGGTGGCTACGTGCAGTTCGCAGGTGACATGAACCCGGCGAGCGCGGCGGCCGCCGCCGACCCGCGTCTTACCCCCGCAGAAAGGGCGCAGACCTTCCACAGCAAACCGCTGTGGCAACGTGCCTTGATCGTTCTGGCAGGGCCGATGACAAATCTGCTGCTTTGCGTGGCCATCTTCGCCGCTTTCTACGGTACCCAGGGTCGGCTCGTGGACGACGCCGAGATCAGCGGCTTCGAGGCAGGATCGGCGGCGCAGAAGGCGGGTATGCGCATCGGCGATCGGATCGTCGCGATCGACGGCGATGACGTGGACGGTGCCTTCGACGTGGCAGGGCGCGCCGCATATTTTCCCGGAAAGACGCTTTCGGTGGCCGTCGAGCGCGAGGGACGCACCGTGGTGGTGCCCGTCACGCTCGCCGAACGGGTGCTGACCGACCAGTTCGGCAACACGGCGCGGATAGGCGATCTGGGCGTCCGGATGATGCCGCCGGTCGTGGGCGGCTTCTACGGCGATTCGCCCGCGGAAGCCGCAGGGTTGAAGCTGGGTGATCGCATCGTATCGGTGAACGGCGTCGCCGTCTCCGGATTCGAGGAGATCCCCGAGCTGATCCGCCCGAACGCCGGTCGCTCGGTCGACCTCACCGTGCGGCGGGACGGTGCCTTGCTGACGCTGCCCGTCAAGGTCGCGGAGGCTACCCTCACGGACGCGACCGGGAAGCCCCGGAAGGTGGGGCAGATCGGCGTCCGCGCGGGTCGTCTGGAACAGGTGGGTCCCTTGCGCGCCGTCGGTCTCGGCTTCTCTCAGAGCTTTCGTGTGATGGGAGACATGGTGACCGGCATCATGCAGATATTCACCGGCGACCGATCAGTTCGCGAACTGGGCGGCCCAGTGAAGATCGCGCAGTATTCGGGGCAGCAGTTCACGCTGGGATGGGAGGCGTTCGTATCCTTCGCCGCTCTCATCTCGATTAACTTGGCATTCATCAATCTCCTGCCAATTCCGGGCCTCGACGGCGGGCATTTGGCTTTCTACGCCGCTGAAATGGTTCGCCGCAGACCTCTTGGCGCGCGCAGTCAGGAATGGGCGATCCGGACGGGGGTGGCATTGGTGCTGGCGCTGATGGTCTTCGTCACCGTGAATGATCTGGCTTCTCTCCCTATTTTCGGGGGATAGCGGAGGGGAATCACTACCGATCACATGTTGCCGGGCTTTGTCTGCTTGATTGGACCGGCTCCATCGGGCAGATGGCTGCGGTTGCTTGCGGGGTCTGGTGCCTCCCTGTCGGTGGTCTGTTTTTCATCGCGAAAGCGAATACGGGATTTTTCGTAGAATGATGGGACGGGAAATGGTTCGCAGCACTCGCCTGCGCCGGGCTTCGCAAGTCGCGGCGGTACTGCTCGCAACCACTATCCTCGCGGGCGCTCCCGCAGAGGCGATGGCTCAGGCGGCGGCTCCGGCTGCTCCGGCACCGGCGGTTGCGCCGACTCCCGAAGGGGAACCGATCCAAACCATCGTGGTGAAGGGCGCAGAGCGTCTCGAGGCGCAGACCGTGCTTTCGTACATCAAGCTGCGCGTCGGACAGAACTACACGAAGACCGCAGCCGACCAGGCTCTTAAGGACCTGTACTCGACCGAGTTGTTCAAGGATGCACAGGTCGCGTTCGACGCCGGTGTGGTGACTATCACGGTTCAGGAAAACCCGGTCGTCAACCGGATCATCCTCGAAGGCAACAAGCGGATCAAGGACGACAAGATCCTTCCGGAGATCAAGGTCGCGCCGCGGCAGATCTTCACCCGCTCCAAGATCCGTGCAGACGTTGCCCGCATCATCGAGCTGTACAAGCGCCAGGGCCGGTACGCCGCGACCGTCGAGCCCAAGATGGTGGCGCTCGACCAGAATCGCGTCGATATCGTGTTCGAGATCACTGAGGGCGACAAGTCCAAGGTTCGCCAGATCAACATCATCGGCAATGACCAGTTCTCGGATGGAGAACTGCGCGGCCAGATGGTGACGAAGCAGGCGCGATTCACCCGGCTGCTCAGCTCCGGCACGAGCTACGATCCGGATCGCATGGCGTTCGACCAGCAGAAGCTGCGACAGTTCTATCTGACGCAGGGCTATGCGGACTTCCGCGTGGTTTCGGCAGTGGCGGAACTGACGCCCGACAAGAAGGACTTCATCATCACTTACGTGGTGGAGGAAGGCCAGCGCTACAAGTTCGGTGACGTGAAGGTCGAAAGTCAGCTGCGCGACTTCGACGGTGAGAAGATGGCCGCCAACCTGCCCATGAAAGCGGGCGACTGGTACAACGCCAAGCTGGTCGAAGACACGATCGAAAGCCTGAACGAAACGGCCGGCGCGTTCGGCTATGCCTTCGCGGATGTCCGTCCGCAGTACGATCGCGACAAGGAGAACCTCACCATGGGGTTGACCTTCGTGATCCAGGAGGCCCCGCGCGTCTACGTTGAGCGGATCGAGATCAACGGCAACACGCTGACCCAGGACAAGGTCATCCGCCGCGAGTTCCGCCTTGCTGAGGGTGACGCCTTCAACTCGCTGCAGGTGCGCCGTTCGACGAACCGCATCAAGTCGCTCGGCTACTTCCAAGAGAAATTCGAGGTCGAGCAGAAGCCCGGAAGCGCCGACGATCGCATCGTCCTCGAAGCGAACGTGGAGGAACGCCCGACCGGCGAACTCCAGCTTTCCGCCGGTTTTTCCAGCCTCGAAAGCTTCATTTTCCAGGCGTCCATCCGGCAGCGCAACTTCCGCGGCCGCGGGCAGACGGTCGGCCTGTCCGGCAGTATTTCGCGCTATTCGAAAAGCGTTGAGGCCAGCTTCGTCGAGCCGTACCTGTTCGACAAGAACATTTCGCTTGGCGTGAACGTCTACCGCCGCGACTTTAACAGCTTCCAGTACCTGAACTCCAACCGCAACACGACGTACGAGCAGTCCACCACCGGCTTCGCGGTGCGTGCGGGCGTGCCGCTGACCGAGTACCTGACGGCGGTGGGCAGCTACACGCTGAACTACGACGACGTGAGCCTGGATAAGGACACGTATTACTCGTATCGTCAGAACCCGGACGTCTACCAGTGCGACCCGCTGTTTGCCGGGCGATACCTCTGCGACGCTATCGGCAAGCGCCTGAGCTCGATCCTGGGCATGTCGCTGATCTATGACACTCTCGATAACCGCGTGCGACCGACGCGGGGCCAGACGATGTCGGTCAACGTCGATTTCGCCGGTCTGGGCGGCGACGTGAAATATGCCCGCATCCGCGGCAACGCGTCAAAGTTCTTCAACCTGGGCAAAGGCTTCATCTTCTCTCTTTCGGCTGAAGGTGGCGCCATCAAGGGGCTCTCGGGCCAGGATATTCGCCTGACGGACCGCTTCTACCTCGGTGAACCGCAGATCCGCGGCTTCGCCATTCGTGGCGTCGGTCCGCGCGTGTTGCGCAAGTTCCTCGTCGACACCGACGGCGACGGCGTGCGGGATTCGCCGTCGACCAAGCGCAGCGAATGGTCGGACGATGCTCTTGGCGGCCGGTACTACTACATGGGCCGTGCGGAGCTCGAGATCCCGCTGGGCTCCGGCGCTCGTGAAATGGGCCTTCGCCCGTCGATCTTCGCCGACGTCGGCGCCGTGTGGAGCGTCAAGCGTCCGGAACTGACGCAGTGCGACCCGGGCTGTACGCCGACGTACTACCCGAACAACGCCGACGGCACGCCGAACCAAAGCGGGACGCCGGTCACGACTCCGACCGACCCGACGACTAACGCTCCGCTGACGCCGACCGGTGGCTACGCCTACCAGTTCGTCGAAGAGTTCGTGGGCGACACCGTCAAGCCGCGCGTCGCGGTGGGCATCGGTGTAAACTGGAACTCGCCGTTTGGTCCGTTCCGAATCGACTTCTCGCGCGTCCTCCTCAAGCAGGAGGGCGACGATCCCAAGGCCTTCACATTCAACGTGGGAACCCAGTTCTGATGACTACCAAGACCAAGATCGTCGCGTTGGCCGCCGGCCTCGCGCTTACCGCCGTCGCCGCTCAACCCGCGTTCGCGCAGAAGAAGGGCGCCACCGCTGCCACCGGCACGATCGTGCAGGGCCTGGGCGTTGCCAGCTTCGACGCAGTCATCGCCAATTCGAACGCCTTCAAGACGGCCGAGCAGCAGCGTCAGACCACGTTCAAGGCCCAGTTCGATCAGGCGCGCACCCGCCAGGATGCGCTTAACGCCCAGATCAAGCCGCTGATCGACAAGTTCAACGCCGATCGCCAGAGTGGCAAGGCCAGCCAGACCGCTCTCGAGCAGCAGGCCGCCTCGATCCAGCAGATCCAGGAGAACGGCAAGGTCGAACTGCAGCGCATCCTGCAGCCGGTCGGCATGTCGCAGGCCTATGTGAACGAGCAGATCGAAGAGAAGCTCGACGGCGCGGTCAAGGCCGCCATGACCAAGAAGGGGGTCTCGATCCTTCTGTCGCCGGACGCGATCCTTGCCGTCAACGGCGGGGCCTACAACCTCAACCAGGACATCCTGAACGAGCTGAACACCGCACTGCCTTCCGCGCAGTTGGTGCCGCCGGCCGGTTGGGAACCGCGTCAGATCCGCGAACAGCGTGCTCAGGCTGCGGCGGCTCAGGGGCAGGCCGCTCCCGCCGCTCCGGCTTCCAACCCGGCTCCGCAGCCTTCGGGCCGCTGATCGGACGGACATCGCGCATGAGTGACGCTACCACGCCGGTCTACGATACGGCCAAGATCCTGTCGGCGCTTCCGCACCGCTACCCGATGCTGCTCGTGGACCGCGTGGTCTCGATCTCCGAGGAGGAGATCGAGGCCGTCAAGGCGGTGAGCTTCAACGAGGATTTCTTCCAGGGGCATTTCCCTGGGCGTCCGATCATGCCGGGTGTCCTGCAGATCGAAGCGCTGGCACAAGCGGCCGGCATCCTCGCAATCGAGAGCCTCGGCCTAGCCGGAACGGGCAAGCTGGTGTACTTCATGGCGATTGAAGACGCGAAGTTCCGGGCTCCCGTCACCCCGGGGCACCTGCTCACGCTGCGCACCGGCTTTGTCCAGAAGCGCTCGCGCGTCTGCAAGTTCTGGGGCAAGGCCTCCATCGACGACAAGGTGACCTGCGAGGTCAACTTCACCGCGATGATCGCCGATAGCTGACGAGGGCGGCGGGCAGGGTCCGACTGCTCTTGCTTCCCGGCGCCTTTCGCAGTAAGGGCGCCGCTTTCCAAGCCAGGCCGGTCGGAACCGGCCACATGCGAAAGAGACATACCATGAAGGCCGATACGCATCCCGACTATCACATGATCACGGTGCAGATGACCGACGGCACCACGTTCCAGACCCGCTCGACCTGGGGCTCGGAAGGTGACACGCTGGTTCTGGACATCGACCCGACGTCGCACCCGGCCTGGACCGGCGGCACGAAGCAGCTTCAGGAAGGTGGCCGCGTCGCGCAGTTCAACAAGCGTTTCGGCGGTCTCTCGCTCAAGAAGAACTGATTTCGGCTTCGCCGCCGAATCACTTTATTCAAGGAAGGCGGTCCTGCGGGGCCGCCTTTTTTGTTGCCTGCGGAACTTTCATCCTCTGATACACTTGGCTGAGCGATGTCCGGTCGGATCGCATGCGTCGGCCGGGGGCAAAGCCTGAACAACGGAGAGACTACATGAAACGACCGATGCAGATCCTTTTGGCTTCAGCGATCACCGCGCTGGCGCTTGGCGGAGCGGCTTATGCGGCGGACGAACACGCGGGGCACATGGCGAAGGGTAATTCGGCAGCGCCGATGGTTCATGCCGACGTGATTGGGCAGGACGGCAAGAAGATCGGCATGGTCATGCTCCATGAGACTCCTGCCGGCGTTCTCGTGAAAGCCGATGTGCGCGGAATTCCGGCCGGTGAGCACGGGTTCCATTTCCATCAGAAGGGGTCGTGCGACACGGCAACCAAGTTTGAGAGTGCAGGGGGGCACTTCACGGGCGGCGACCGTCAGCATGGCTACATGGTTGCCTCCGGCCCGCACGGCGGCGACATGCCCAACCAGTTCGTGGGCGCGGATGGCGTTCTGAAGGCGCAGGTGATGAACACCGGCGTCACGCTTTCGGCTGGCCCGCGATCGCTGCTCGACGCCGACGGCTCCGCGCTGATGATCCACGCCGGTGCGGACGACTACACCTCGCAGCCTTCAGGCAACGCCGGCGGCCGGATCGCCTGCGCGGTGATCAAGGCCGCCAAGTAAGTCCCGGACGGTCGCCTGGCTCCACCTCTTGCGAGGTGCGAGCCTGTGCGGCGCGTTACCCCTCCTTTCGCCCGCGCCTCGGGCCAACCCTGTCGCACGATCTCAGCCCCAGGGGCGTTCGCGATACCACTGGGTGATGACGTACTTGCGCCCCCGCCGGACGGGCATGGCGTGGTGCAGGGTCGATGGGTTGGGGTTGCCGTCGGGCTTGCGATTGTTCCAGCCGATGAGCTTTCCCGTCTCCGGTTGGACCAGCTTGTCGATCACCTTGAAACGCGTGGCGCCGCCGGCCTCCACCTCGTTCAGATAAATCATGAAGGTCCATGTCCGCTGCCCCGGGACGGCGCAGTAGCGGTCGAAATCATGGCTTGCAGGCTCGAAGTAGTCCGTGTGCGCCTTGAATTCCTGCCCCACTTCATACCTTTGCCCCTGTAGCGGTTCCGCGTGTGCGGGATCGATGCCCGATAGCGATGAAAGCGCTGCCACCACCTGCGCCACCACGGCATGCTCCTGCGGGAGGTCGCACGTCGAACTCGTGCGGAACGCATCATCGCCGTTGTAGTCGGCGATCGTGGAGGGGCGATGATTCGTCTCGATCAGCTCGATGAGCGCGCTGCACTGAGCCGGGCTCAGGAACCCGCGCGCCGTGAACAGGTCAAGCCGGGACGACGGGAAGCGCTGAACGCCAGGACGTGAGAGAAGCTGTTCCGCAGACGATTCGCCGGAGCCATTCATGGTTCGCAGTCTAGCCGCCCGTTTTACGTGGGAAAATGCGGCGTTGTGCCGTGAAGCCGAATATTTGCTTTGCAAGAGTGCTCATCCTGTGCAAAGGGGCGCTCCCGCACCGGATGCAGCTGCTTCCGGATGTGGAACAGGCGAAGCCCGAAGGTCGGGCACGCATGTGGCGATCGTAGCTCAGTTGGTTAGAGCGCCGGTTTGTGGTACCGGAGGTCGTGGGTTCGAACCCCATCGATCGCCCCATTTTCTTCAACTCACCACTTCACAGGAATCCGCTGCCAAGGCGGACGAAAAGCGCGCGGTTTGATCTGAGTCACTTGCTCCTTTCAAACGGCGCTATAGAAGCGCGCCTGTGATGCACGGCTTTGCCAATCCTGCCCGTTTCCTGCGTATTGCCCGATGGCTCATGCCGCTTTGCATGGGGGCGGGGCTTGTCGTGGCTGCGGCCGCGCTTGGCTGGGGGCTTTTCGTGGCCCCGGCCGAAAGGCTGCAAGGCGAAACGGTTCGCATCGTCTATCTGCACGTCCCCGCCGCCTGGTTGGGGATGGCCGGGTGGATGAGCATAGCAGCAGCAAGCTTTGCGGAACTGGTGTGGCGCCACCCCCTGGCGGGGATCGCCGCAAGGGCCAGCGCTGTGCCCGGGGCAGTCTTCACCGGGGTCTGTCTTGTCACCGGTTCCCTGTGGGGACGACCGGCCTGGGGCACCTGGTGGGTGTGGGACGGCCGACTGACCTCCATGCTGGTGCTGCTGTTCCTCTATTTTGGCTGGATGGCGCTGTCCCAGGCCAGCGAGGCGGCCGACGGGGGACAGAACAAGGCTCCGGCGATCTTCGGGCTGGTGGGTGCGGTGAACATTCCCATTATCCATTATTCTGTGATCTGGTGGAACAGCCAGCATCAACCGCCCAGCATCACCGTCGGCAAGTCGGCCATGTCGGGCGATTTCCTCTACCCGCTGCTCTTCGCCATGCTGGGCTTCACCCTGGTCTTCGCAGGCTGCGTGCTGGCGCGGATGCGGGCGATCCTGGCGGATCAACAGGCCGAAGCACGGCTACGGCGCAAGGCGCGCGCCGATGTAGAGGCATTCTGATGCGTGAAGCGATGAACCCGTGGACCTTCGTGATCGCTTCCTACGTCATCGGTGTGGGGGCGACGCTGGCAGTGGCGGCGTGGTCCATGCTGACGATGCGCCGCGCGGAAAAGCGCCGCGATTCGGTGAGGAACCGCTGATGGCGGGTGGTTTGAAGGCAAAGCACCAGCGCCTCGTCCTGCTATCCCTTGCCCTCGTCGTGCTCCTGGCCGCGGGGCTGTTGGCGGCATGGGCGCTGCGCAATCAGGCGAGTTACTTCTACGTTCCCAGCGAAATCATCGCCGCGCCGCCGGAGCCTGACCGCGCCGTCCGCCTCGGCGGGATGGTCGAGAACGGATCGCTCAGGACTGCGGCTGACGGCGTCACGATCATGTTCGCCGTGCAGGACGGCAAGGCGCGCGTGCCCGTGACATTCAAGGGCATCGTTCCCTCGCTCTTCGTCGAAGGCTCGGGTGTCGTTGCGGAAGGCAGGATGAGAGCGGACGGCACCTTCATCGCCGACAACCTCCTTGCCAAGCATGACGAGAACTACGTCCCGCGCGAAATGCAGGACATGACCATGGAACAGGCCGAGAAGGTCGTGCGCGAGACGAAATGATTGCTGAACTCGGACTTGCCGCCCTCTGGCTGGCCGCGGCGCTGGCCGGCCTGCAACTTGTTGCGGGGAGCCTTGGGCTGACGGCACGTGGCGCTTCACTGGCGGCGGCGGTGCGCCCGGTTGCCGTCATGCAGGGGGCGCTGGGGCTGCTGTCCTTCACGTGCCTGGTCTACGTCTTTTCGGTTACTGACCTTTCCGTCAAGCTGGTCGCTCTCAACTCCCATTCGATGAAGCCGCTGGTCTTCAAGGTGGCAGGCAGCTGGGGCAACCACGAGGGGTCGATGCTGTTGTGGGTGACGGTGATGGGCCTTGCCGGCGGCTTCATGGCGCTGGTGGAAAAACGCCTGCCGGAGCGCACGATGCTGGCGACGCTGGCGGGGCAGGCCTTCGTCAGCCTTGGCTTCTATGCGTTCCTGCTGTTCGCTTCCAACCCGTTCGAGCGCCTTTCGCCGGCTCCCGCCGAGGGCAACGGGCTGAACCCGCTGCTGCAGGACCTGGGTCTCGCGTTCCACCCACCGACGCTTTACCTCGGCTATGTCGGCCTTTCGATCGCCTTCAGCTTCGCGATCGGGGCGATGGTGACGCGCGAAGTCGGCCCGGCTTTCGCCAAGGCCATGCGCCCGTGGGTGCTGGGAGCCTGGATCTTCCTGACGATCGGCATCACTGCCGGTTCCTACTGGGCCTATTACGAGCTCGGCTGGGGCGGCTGGTGGTTCTGGGACCCGGTGGAGAACGCCTCGCTTATGCCGTGGCTTGCCGCAACGGCCTTGCTTCATTCGGCCGGCGTGCTGGCCGCCCGCAACGCCTTGCGCGCATGGACCGTGATGCTGGGTGTCGTCGCCTTCTCGATGTCGATGATCGGCACTTTCCTTGTACGCTCGGGCATCCTCACGAGTGTGCATGCCTTTGCCGTCGATCCGCAGCGCGGGACCTTCATTCTCGTGTTGCTGGCGATCTACATCGGCGGTGCCCTGACGCTGTTCGGCCTGCGCGCATCGACCGTGACGGAAGGGGAGCGTTTCGCCCCAATCAGCCGGGAGGGCGCGCTGGTATTCAACAACGTGATGCTGTCGGCGATACTGGGCATCGTGCTGTTCGGGACTCTCTACCCGCTGGTTGCGGAAGCGATGGGCGCGAAGGTCTCGGTGGGGCCGCCGTACTTCAATCCCATGGGCGCGCTGTTTACCGTCCCGATGCTGGTCGTTCTTGCAGTCGGCCCGCTGCTGCGCTGGCGCCGCGACAGCTTTTCCCGGGTGGGGCGTAGGCTGGTCCTGCCGGGGATGCTCATTTTGGCCGGAGCCATGGCCCTGCTGCTGATGGGGGGAATTGCCCTCCTGCCGTTCCTCGGCCTTGCGCTCTCGGTCGGCCTTGCCGTGGCGACGCTCCTGCCTTTGCAGAACCGCAACCTTCGCCGCACGCCGCTGGCGGTCTGGGGCATGGTGATCGCCCATTTTGGCGTTGCGGTGTCGCTGTTCGGGATGAGCAGCGAGAGTGCCTTTTCCGTGGAGAAGCTGGTGGCGGCGCGACCGGGCGATGTGACGCAGGTTGGGCCTTGGGCGGTAAAGCTGGACGCGGTGGAGCCGGTGGCCGGTCCCAATTGGACAGCGCTCGAAGCGCGCCTGCTCGTGCGGTATGGTGATGACGGGAAGGTCATGCGCCTGCAGCCGCAGTCACGCAGTTTCTGGGCGCCGCCGCAGCAGACGAGCGAGTCGGCCTTGCTGACCCGCTGGAACGGCCAGCTCTATGCCGTCCTGGGGGGTGAGGCGCCGGGCGCGGGAACTGCGGGGCTCGGCCGGGCCGATAGCCGCTGGCAGCTGCGCCTCTGGTGGAAGCCGTTTGCGCCGCTGATCTGGATCGGTGGCTTGTTGATTGCACTTGGCGGCCTTCTGGCGCTCATCGGCCGCGTGGCGGCGGACCTGCGGCGGATCGTCGCGAAGGACAAGATCGCGTATCGCAGGGAGAGGCAGGGCCGATGAGCACGCAACGCACCGCGCCCCGCTGGGCGATCTGGCTGCCGCTGGCCCTGTTCCTCGGCTTTGTCGCGCTGGTCATGATCGGGCTCTACCGCCCGGCCGATCGGGTGGTGACGAGCGCGCTGGTCGGCAAGCCCATGCCCCACTTCAACCTGCCGCCCGCGCTTCCCGGGCGTCCGGGGCTCGACAGCAGGGTTCTGGCCAACGGCAAGCCGCACCTCGTCAACATCTTCGCAAGCTGGTGCATCCCCTGCCGGGTGGAGGCGCCGCAGCTTGCAGCGCTGGCCAAGGCCGGTGTCCCGATTGAGGGGATTTCGGTGCGCGATACGCCTGAGAACCTCGATACCTTTCTTGAGCAGAATGGGGACCCCTTCCAGCGGATCGGGGCGGACGACGACGGGAAGGTTCAGCTGGCTCTCGGATCGTCCGGCGTTCCGGAGACCTACGTCGTCGATGGCAAGGGGATGATCGTCTACCAGCACATCGGCGAGATCCGGCCGGAACACGTGGCCCTGCTGATCGAGAAGCTGCAGGAGGCGCAGGAATGAGGCGGCTGGCCCTTACGGCGGCGCTGCTGCTCGCGTTCCCGCTGCCTGGGGCCCCCGCGCGCGCGCAGGAGGAGCAGTCCACCGCGCCTTACGCCTATCGCCAGTTGGACGATCCCGCCAAGGAAGCAAGCGCGCAGGATCTCATGGAAACGCTGCGCTGCCTGCAGTGCCAGGGGCAATCCATCGCCGATTCGGACGCGCCGATCGCGGGGTCTATGCGCTCGCTCGTGCGGGAAAGGATAGCAGCCGGTGAGACGCCGGAGCAGATCCGTACCTGGCTGATCGAACGGTATGGCGACTACGTCAGCTATTCCCCGCAGCTCACCGGCCTGACCTGGCCGCTGTTCGCGGTGCCGGCCATCCTCATGCTGATCGCCTTCCTGCTACTGCGACGCCGCTTTTCGAGCCGGGGAGAGGTACAGTGACCTGGGTACTCGTGATCGCTTTGGCCTTGGCGGTGCTGATGGTGCTGCTTTTCGCCTTCAAGATCGGGCCGGGCCCGCGCGAGGCTGTCGCGGCGGCGGTGTTGCTGGGAGTCGCGGGCTACGTGACGCAGGGGTCTCCGACCCTGTCGGGCGCGCCCCGGCAGGCGGCCGCGCCGGTTGCTTCCGATCCGGCGGCGCTCGTGGAGGGACGGGCGAAGGTGACCAACAGCGGGATCCCTACCAACAACCGCTGGGTCGTGATCGCGGACGCACTCGCCCGCAATGGCCGCTACGCCGACGCCGCCGAAGTCCTGCGCGGCGCGATCAATGATGATCCGCACAATGCCGACGCTTGGCTGGCGCTGGCCAACGCCCTGGTCGCGCACGCCGACAACAGGCTGACGCCTCCGGCTCTCCTGGCGTATGGCCGCGCGATCGAGGCGGAGCCGGACGCGCCCGGACCTCGCTTCTTCCTCGGGCTCGCCTACGCGCAGGAAGGGCGCCTCGTCGAAGCGCGCGAGCTGTGGCTCGACCTGGTGAAGAGCGCACCGGAAGATGCTCCGTGGCGGCTCCCTCTTGCCCGGCAGTTGATGAGGCTCGACGAAGCGCTTGCCGGGCAAAGTGGCGAATCGGCAGCCGTTCAGCCGCCGCCACCCGCTTCCTGAACACTGGATGGCCGATAGGCGTCGCGACGCAACTATCGTTGCCTGCCCCCCATCATGCTGCTAACGGCGCAGGTCTGCCGCAGCCGCCTGAGCGTGTCTGCCAGTCCATTACAGGACGCGTGAATGAGTGATTCTTCAGCGGACACGTCTTACGTACCTACGACGGTCGACGAGTCTCATGCCCATTATCGCCCAAAGGATGGCCACGGCTCGGGCAATATTACCAAGCTGGCACTTGGGGCCGTGGGTGTGGTCTTCGGCGACATCGGAACCAGCCCGCTCTACGCCTTTCGTGAAACTTTCGTTGGCCCGCACCCGCTGGCCATCGACGAGTTGCATGTGCTGGGTGTCGTCAGCCTGATTTTCTGGTCGATGACGCTCGTCGTCTCGATTCAGTACGTGACCATCCTGATGCGCGCGGACAACAAGGGGCAGGGCGGAAGCCTTGCGCTCGTCGCTCTGATTTCAGGCGCTATCCGCAAGTCGGGATACGGCTCGCTGGTGGTTCTGCTGGGGGTGTTCGCAACCTCGCTGTTTTACGGCGACTCCATGATCACGCCGGCGGTCTCGGTGCTCTCCGCGGTCGAGGGCCTGACGGTCGTCCAGGCTGACCTGGCGCCGTTCGTCCTTCCCATCGCACTGGTCCTGTTGGTCGCGCTGTTCGTCGTCCAGAAGAGCGGCACCGCCAAAATCGGTGCGTTCTTCGCGCCGGTCATGGTGGTCTACTTCACCACGCTCGCCGTGCTCGGGATCTACCATCTCGTGCAAATGCCCGAGGTGCTGGTGGCTCTGAATCCATGGTATGCGATCCAGTTCTTCCTCACGGACAAGATGCTGGGCTTCCTGGCGCTCGGCTCGGTCGTGCTCGCCGTGACCGGGGCCGAGGCGCTCTATTCGGACATGTCGCACTTCGGGCGAGGGCCGATGCGGCTTTCGTGGTTCGGCTTCGTCATGCCCTGCCTGCTCATCAACTACTTCGGGCAGGCGGCCATGATCCTTGGCCTCGACGATGCGCAGGCAGCCGTGGCGATGGAGAACCCGTTCTTCAATCTCGCGCCCGAATCGCTGCGCCTTCCGCTGGTCATCCTCGCTACCGCCGCGACCTTCATCGCCAGCCAGGCGGTGATCTCCGGGGCCTTCTCGATCACGCACCAGGCGATGCAACTGGGTTTCATCCCGCGTCTTTCGACCCGCCATACGAGTGAACACGAGGCCGGGCAGATCTACATCCCGTTCATCAACTGGGCGCTGATGACCGGCGTCATCGTGCTGGTGCTGGTGTTCGAGAATTCCTCCAACCTTGCGTCGGCCTACGGCATCGCGGTGACCGGGGCGATGCTGATCGACACCTGCCTCATGGGCGTTCTCGTAATCGTCCTGTGGCGCTGGAAGCTGTGGCTTGCCATTCCCGTCCTTGTCCTGTTCTTCGTGGTGGACGGCGCGTATTTTGCCGCCAACGCGGCCAAGGTGCCGGACGGCGGCTGGTTCCCGCTGCTCATCGGCGGTGTCGCCTTCACGCTGCTGACGACCTGGAACAAAGGCCGCCATCTCATGCGTCAGCGCATGACCGAGGCCGCGCTGCCGCTCAACGTCTTCGCCAAGAGCGCGCACGGCAGCGCCGCGCGTGTTCCGGGTACGGCTATCTTCATGGCCTCCACCAACATGGGTGTGCCCTCGGCGCTGCTGCACAACATCAAGCACAACAAAGTCCTGCATGAGCGCGTGGTCGTCCTGACCGTGGAGGTCCAGGACGCGCCCTACGTCGAGCGGGACGAGCGCTTTACCGTTGTCGATCTGGGGCAGGGTTTCTACCGCATGACCCTGCGCTACGGCTTCATGGAAGAAACGGACATTCCCGCCGCGCTTGCTCATGCGCCGATGTGCGGGGCGCCCTTCGAGATGATGAAGACGAGCTTCTTCCTCTCACGCCAGACCCTCGTCGCGTCCGAACGGCCCGGCATGGCGATCTGGCGGGAGAAGCTCTTCGCGTGGATGATGCGCAACGCGGCCAGCGCGATGGAGTTCTTCCGCCTGCCGACCAACCGCGTGGTCGAACTGGGAAGTCAGCTCGAGATCTAGGCCTTCAGCGGCAGAACCTGGCGCCGTCCGCTTCGAGGTGGAAGTGGTCGGCGTGGGCTTCGTTGTAGCCGGGCCCAAGAGTGGTTCCGAAGCGCTTGCAGGCGCTGCCGTGAACCACGCGCAGGAAGCGTCGCTCCTCGGCTGTGCCGTTGTTCCAATGCTGGCGCACGGTCAGTCGGCGGCCATCACCCAGCACGAACCCAGAGACGTCGATGGCGTTCGCAAGGGCGTGGCCTGACCGGCGGGAGGTGCCTGCGACATTCCGGCACGAATAGCTGCCGAACGTCTCGATCTTGACCAGACGTGTGCCGAGGATCTGGTGCGCGGCCCGGTCCACTCCATAGCGCGCCCAGGCGGCAAAGGGCCGTGCCGCACTGCAGGTCACCGGGCCAAGGTTGGCAAGAGACACGGTGGCGTTGTCGGTGTTCAACGCCGCCAGCTTCACTGTGCCCACCGTCGCGCAGGAATTGCCATACCAGCGATCCTCCACCGGCGTGAACACGGCCTGCTGTGTCTTGAGGTTGGACAGGCACTGGCGCAGATCAGGCCCGGGCCGGCTTTGCGGCGGGGTTTTGGCCGCCGGTCGGGCGGGTTGGCGTCGGGACGGGGCCGGGCTCTCGATACAGCCGCCGACCAGGGCGATGAGAGGCAGGGCGAGCACAAGTTTTCGCATCGGGCAACTTCTGGATGGCTTGGCTGAACCGAACCTTACCCATGCGCGGGCGCTACCGGCCAGACGCCAGCGGCGATTTTGCACAGGCGATTCGGTTGCAAGGCGATTGACATATCGGTGCGCCACTTTAGGACCGGCTCCGGGCCACGCGGTCCCAACGCCGCGCGAGCTCTCTGCAAGGAGAGTCAGACATGACTGACATTACGGTTCCGGCGCGCAAGCCTGCGCGTCCGCATTTCTCTTCCGGTCCCTGCGCGAAGCCGCCGGGATATTCCCCCGCAAAGCTCAACGTCGAATCGCTCGGTCGCTCGCATCGCGCCAAGATCGGCAAGACGCGTCTCGCCTACTGCATCGACCTGATGCGTGAAGTGCTGCAGCTGCCTGATACGCACCGCATCGGTATCGTTCCCGGATCGGACACGGGCGCCTTCGAAATGGCGATGTGGACGATGCTCGGCGCGCGCGGCGTAACCACGCTGGCATGGGAAAGCTTCGGTGAGGGCTGGGTGACGGACGCGGCCAAGCAGCTCAAGCTGGATCCTGTCGTGATCCGTGCCGACTATGGCCAGCTGCCGGACCTCTCGCAGATTGACTGGAGCACCGACGTGCTCTTCACCTGGAACGGCACGACCTCGGGCGTGCGCGTGCCCAATGCCGACTTCATTCCCGACGATCGCGAAGGTCTGACTTTCGCGGACTCGACGTCGGCCGTGTTTGCCTGCGACATCGACTGGTCGAAGATCGACGTCGCCACCTTCTCCTGGCAGAAGGTGCTCGGCGGCGAAGGCGGCCATGGCGTCCTGATCCTCGGCCCCCGCGCGGTCGAGCGGCTGGAAACCTACACTCCGGCATGGCCGCTCCCGAAGGTGTTCCGCCTCGTCTCCAAGGGCAAGCTGGCGGAGGGCGTCTTCAAGGGCGAAACCATCAACACGCCGTCGATGCTGGCCGTCGAAGACGCAATCTTTGCTCTCGAATGGGCAAAGTCGATCGGTGGTCTGGAAGGCCTGAAGGCGCGTTCCGATGCCAACGCGGCAGCGCTTTCGAAGATCGTCGAGGAGCGTGACTGGCTTGGTCACCTCGCCGTTGACCCTGCGAGCCGTTCGACCACCTCGGTGTGCCTCACCGTCGAGGGTGCAGACACCGACTTCATCAAGAAGTTTGCCGCTCTCCTCGAGAAGCAGGACGCTGCCTACGACGTCGCCGGATACCGCGACGCTCCTGCCGGCCTGCGCATCTGGTGCGGCGCCACCGTCGACACGGCGGATATCGAGGCTCTCGGTCCCTGGCTGGACTGGGCCTACGCCACTCTCAAGGCCGAGGCCTGATTTTCAACGTTGTCCCGGCGTGAGCCGGGACCGCTTCCCCGAAGGTGCCGCGCATGCGGCCAGCGATCCCGGCATCGACCGGGATGACGAGAAGGAACACTTCCATGACCAAGCCTAAAGTCCTCATTTCCGACAAGATGGACCCTAACGCTGCCCGCATCTTCGAAGAGCGCGGCTGCGACGTCGACGTCATCACGGGCGAAACGCCGGAGCAACTGATCGCCCGCATCGGCGAATATGATGGCCTTGCGATCCGCTCCTCCACCAAGGTCACGCAGGCCATTCTTGATGCCGCGACCAACCTCAAGGTCATCGGCCGCGCCGGTATCGGCGTCGACAATGTCGATATCCCCGCCGCTTCGGCCAAGGGCGTCGTCGTCATGAACACGCCGTTCGGCAACTCGATCACGACTGCCGAACATGCGATCGCGCTCATGTTCGCCCTTGCCCGCCAGCTGCCCGAAGCCAACGCGCAGACCCAGGCCGGCCTGTGGCCCAAAAACGGCTTCATGGGCGTGGAAGTCACGGGCAAGACGCTCGGCCTCATCGGCGCGGGCAACATCGGCTCGATCGTCGCGAGCCGTGCACTCGGCCTGCGCATGAAGGTCGTCGCCTTCGACCCGTTCCTGACGCCTGAGCGTGCCGTGGAAATGGGCGTCGAGAAGGCGGACCTCGACACGTTGCTTGCCCGTGCCGACTTCATCACGCTCCACACGCCGCTGACCGACCAGACCCGCAATATCCTCTCGGCTGAAAACCTCGCCAAGACCAAGAAGGGCGTGCGGATCATCAACTGCGCCCGCGGCGGACTGGTGGACGAAGCCGCGCTGAAGGCCGGGCTCGATTCGGGCCACATCGCCGGCGCCGCCCTCGACGTGTTCCAGACCGAGCCGGCGAAGGAATCGCCCCTGTTCGGTACGCCCAACTTCATCTGCACGCCGCACCTTGGCGCTTCGACCACCGAGGCACAGGTCAACGTGGCGCTGCAGGTCGCCGAGCAGATGGCCGATTTCCTCGTCAACGGCGGCGTCACGAACGCGCTGAACATGCCGTCGCTGAGCGCCGAGGAAGCGCCCAAGCTCAAGCCGTACATGAAGCTTGCGGAACTGCTGGGCTCCATGGTCGGCCAGCTGACCCGTGATTCGATTCCGCGGATCTCGATCCATTGCGAAGGCGCGGCTGCCGAGTTGAACCAGAAGCCGATCGTGGCAGCGGTTCTTGCCGGGTTCCTGCGGGTGCAGTCGGCCACGGTGAACATGGTCAACGCGCCGTTCCTTGCCAAGGAGCGCGGCCTTGAAGTGCGCGAAGTGAAGACAGAGCGGGAAGGCGACTACCACACCCTCATCCGCGTCTCGGTGAAGACGGAGGCAGGTGAGCGTTCGGTCGCCGGCACGCTGTTCAACAACGTCGAACCGCGACTTGTCGAGATGTTCGGCATCAAGGTGGAGGCGGAGCTCGCTGGCAACATGATGTACATCGTGAACGAGGACGCGCCGGGCTTCATCGGGCGCATCGGCACGCTCCTGGGTGAGAACGCGATCAACATCGGCACCTTCAACCTCGGCCGCCGCGAAGCGGGTGGCGAAGCGGTGCTGCTGCTTTCGGTCGATAGCCCCGTCGCCGGGGAAGTGCTGGATCAGGCCGGCAAGCTGCCCGGCGTGAAGACGGTGAAGGCGCTGGCGTTCTAAGCGCTCGAAACACGCTCCCAACGGAAGAGGGGTCGGTGCGCATGCGCCGGCCCCTTTTTCGTACAATCGGCAAAGTCTACTGGTAGCCGCCTTCCTCTTCCCGCTGTTCCGCAGCGTCTTCCTGGGCTTCCTCCAGGGCCTCCTGCTCTTGGTCCTGCTTGTTTTCGTCCCTGTCGTCCGGCTCGTGAGGCATGATCAAAGTCCTTCGTGAGAGTACAGGAGGGCAACAACCCTGCGCGGCGCGCGGTTCCGCAGGCCCGGCTGGTACGAGCCGCATTGTCGGCGCTTCGCCATTCGACAAGTGCGCGGCGCATCGCTAAGGCGCGGCCATCATGCACGAAAACGATCGCGATCTTCTGCCCGAAGGATTGGGCGACCGCCTGCCGCAGCAGGCCTGGGCTTCCCAGTCGGTGCGCCGCGCCGCGCACGACGTCCTTGCCAGCCATGGCTACGCGCGCGTGGAAACGCCCGTTCTCGAGTTCGAGAAAGCTCTGGCCAGTCGTATGGCGGGTGTGCAGGTGCGCCGCATGTTCCGCTTCGTCGACCCTGTGTCGGCGCGAATGCTGGCGCTGCGATCGGACATGACGGCCCAGGTGGCGCGTATTGCCGCAACGGGTCTTGCCCACGCGCCGCGGCCGCTGCGGCTGAGCTATTCCGGGCAGGTGGTCACCATCAAGGGCGACGGTCTTGATCCGGCGCGGGAACGCCTGCAGCTCGGCGCGGAACTGATCGGCGCCGACTCCACTGAAGCGGCTGCGGAGATCGTGGAACTGGCGATCGAGACATTGCGCGGCGCGGGCGCGACCGGAGTCTCGGTCGACTTCACGCTTCCCGACCTTGTCGACACCCTCAGCGCCGGTCCCCTGCCGCTGCCGGCGCGCAGCATCGAAGCCGTGCGTCAGATGCTCGACGCCAAGGATGCAGGCGGTCTCGTCGACGCCGGTGGCGAGGGCTATCTTCCGCTTCTCTACGCCATCGGACCGTTCGAGGCCGCGATTGCGCAGCTTGCCGCCTTCGACGTGCATCCCTCTCAGGGTGGCGGTGTTCTCGCCAGCCGGATCGCGGCGCTGCGCGCGATCGCGCAGCGCGTCGGCGCGAAGGCGCGCCTGACGCTCGATCCCTCCGAACGCCATGGCTTCGAGTACCAGTCCTGGTTCGGCTTCACCATTTACGCCGACGGTGTTCCCGGCAGCCTCGGTCGCGGCGGCACCTACGCGATCCTCGGGCAGGCCGGACGCGACCCTGAACCGGCGACCGGCTTCTCGCTTTACCCCGACCCACTCATCGAAACGCTCACCGCCACTGCCGGAGAGGAACGCCGCCTGTTCCTCCCGCTCGGTCATGACCGTGACGTCGCCGCGCGGCAGAGGGCGATCGGCTGGAGCACCGTGGCAGCGCTTTCCGACCAGGACGATCCCATTGCGCTGGGGTGTTCGCACCGGCTCGAGAACGGGGAAGCCGTCGCTCTCGTCTGAGTGGCTTACGGCGGCAGCGGGCCGCCCTCTTGACTACCCCGCTGCCTTCACCCTAGGGCGCGCACCGAAAAGCCGGGGCGCTCCCGCCCCACTGTCCATCCATTTCGCCGAGTCCTGTCGAAGGGCGTTATTGGATCCACCTTGGCAGGGTGGAGGAGTATACCCATGGCTAACGTTACCGTGATCGGCGCCCAGTGGGGCGATGAAGGCAAAGGCAAGATCGTGGACTGGCTCGCCAGCCGCGCGGACGCCGTCGTTCGCTTCCAGGGCGGGCACAACGCAGGCCACACGCTGGTGGTGGGCGAGCAGGTCTACAAGCTCTCCCTGCTTCCCTCGGGTATCGTCACCGGCACGCTTTCGATCATCGGCAACGGCGTCGTGCTTGACCCCTGGCACCTCAAGTCCGAGGTCGAGAAGCTGCGCGGACAGGGTGTGGAGATCAACGACGAGAACTTCGCGATCGCGGACAACTGCCCGCTGATCCTGCCGGTCCATCGGGAACTCGACGGTCTGCGCGAGGCTGCCGCCGGCGCAGGGAAGATCGGCACGACCGGGCGCGGCATCGGCCCCGCCTACGAGGACAAGGTCGGCCGCCGCGCCATCCGTGTCTGTGACCTTGCGCATCTCGATGCGCTGGAACCGCAGCTCGATCGCCTTTGCGCCCATCACGATGCGCTGCGCGCCGGCTTCGGCCAGCCGCCTATCGACCGTGAGGCGCTGCTTAACGAGCTGCGCGAGATCGCACCCTTCGTTCTTCAATTCGCGCAACCGGTGTGGAAACGCCTGAACAAGGTGAAGAAGGCCGGCGCCCGCATTCTGTTCGAAGGTGCGCAGGGCGTGCTGCTGGACGTCGATCACGGCACGTACCCGTTCGTCACGAGCTCGAACACCGTATCCGGCACCGCTGCCAGCGGTTCGGGTCTTGGCCCTTCGGCCACGGGCTTCGTCCTCGGCATCGTGAAAGCCTACACCACGCGCGTCGGCTCCGGCCCGTTCCCGACCGAACTCGATGACGAAACCGGGCAGCGCCTTGGCGAGCGAGGCCACGAATTCGGCACCGTCACGGGTCGCAAGCGCCGTTGCGGCTGGTTTGACGCGGTGCTCACCCGTCAGTCCTGCGCCATCTCGGGCGTCACGGGCATCGCTCTGACCAAGCTCGATGTCCTCGACGGATTCGAGAAGGTGAACATCTGCACCGGCTACCGTCTGCGCGGCAAGGTGCTGGACTACTACCCGAGCCACGCCGCCGACCAGGCGGCGGTCGAGCCGATCTACGAGGAAATGGACGGCTGGCAGGGCACGACCGCGGGCGCACGATCCTGGGCCGATCTCCCGGCGCAGGCGATCAAGTACATCCAGCGCGTGCAGGAACTGATCGAGACGCCGGTGGCGCTGGTATCCACCAGCCCTGAGCGCGAGGACACCATCCTCGTGCGCGATCCTTTCGCGGACTGATCGGAAGATGCGGGGCCTGCTTCGGTTCGCCCCGCTTTTCCTGGCGCTGGCAATCGGCGGCGCCGCGACGGGAGCGCAGGAATCCTCGGCGCTCCCGCAGATCGACCTCATCCGTGTGCGCAAGGCCGCGCGGATCATGGAGCTTCACTCCGGCGGGCAAGTGGTCCGGGTGTTGCAAGACCTTCAGTTCGGTCGCGTGCCCACAGGTCACAAGCGGTTCGAAGGGGACGGTCGGACGCCCGAAGGCCGCTATACGATCGACTGGCGCAATCCGAAAAGCGCCTTTCACCTGTCCCTTCACATATCCTATCCCGGCGAGGCCGACCGTTCGTACGCCCGGGCAAGAGGGCGGTCGCCGGGCGGCATGATCATGATCCACGGGCAGCCGAACGCGTGGCCGGCAGGGCGGGTGCCGGGTGACTGGACCGATGGCTGCATCGCGATCACGAATGCTGAAATCGAAACGCTCTGGTCACTGGTGCCGGATGGCACGCCCATCGAGATCGAGCCCTAGCGCCGCGGAGGACAGCCGCGTTGCAAATAGGTCCATTGCTGCATTGTTAAAAGCAATGGCAACTCTCACTGCCTGGTAATAGTTAGGAGCCTAAGCACCGCTCCTCCTCCAAGCGCTTTCCGGAACCATGTCTGAACGATCGAAGCTCGCCAACGACCTCGCCACGCAGCTCGCGCCCGTTGCGCGCAGCTGGCGGCAGCTGGCGGATCGCATCCTCGCCTCGCTCGCGATCTCCAACTCGGCGGGTTGGGCGCTCGTCCGCCTCAAGCGGCTGGGAGCAGGGACGCGGCAGGCGGATCTTGCCCGGGCTATCGGCATCACAGAGGCGTCGCTGACGACTACAATCCGGCAGCTTGAGGCGACGGGTTTGGTGGAGCGGCTGGCGGATGAGCAGGACCGGCGCGCGAACCGGCTGCATCTGACGCAGGAAGGCACCAGGATCGCTCGCAAGGCCGACGCGCGGCTGGTGGCCCTGCGGGCTGAACTTCTGGACGGAATACCTGACGCCGATCTCGAAACGACCGTGCGCGTCATCGGCACGATCGGCGCGCGCGTGGCCGACATGCGGGCGCGGACATGAACAGGGAGGCCCTGGCACGGTGGGGCGTGCCCGCCGCCGTGTTCTCCCTCAAGGCCTTTGTGGCCGCGATGCTGGCGGCGTACATCTCGTTCTCCATCGGTCTGGAGCGGCCGTACTGGGCCTTCCTGACGGCCTACATCGTGGCGGCGCCGCTTGCGGGAGCGGTGGTCTCGAAGGCCCTGTTCCGCATCGTGGGGACCTTCATCGGAGCGGCGGCATCCGTGATCATGGTGCCACCCCTGGCGCACAGCCCGGAACTTCTGACGCTCGCAATCGCCGCCTGGCTGGCGCTCTGCGTGTTCGTTTCGCTGCTGGACCGCACGCCGAGGGGGTATGCCTTCGTTCTCGCGGGGTACACCGCGTGCCTCATTTCCCTGCCGGCGGTGAACACGCCCGACCTCATCTTCCACGATGCCGCCCTGCGCGTCCAGGAGATCCTGATCGGCATCCTGTGTGGCAGCCTTATCCACGGCGTGGTGTTGCCGGGGTCCGTGTCCACTTTCCTGCTCGGCCGGGTGGCCATGATGCTGCGCGACGCGGAGCGGTGGTCGCGCGATTCGCTGGAACTGGACCCTGACCCCTCGGTGGAGACCGAAAAGCGGCGTCTCGCGCAGGACGTGACGGAGCTGCACCAGCTTTCCATCCACCTGCCGTTCGAAACCAGTCGTATGGCGCCGCGCGTGCGGACGGTGCGGGCGCTCCAGGATCAGCTTTCGCAACTCATGCCGCTGGGCGCAGCCGTGGCCGACCGCATCAAGGCGTTGCGGGAAGAAAACGCGCTGACGCCCGAAGCGGAGGCGCTGCTGGCCGATACGCGGGCGTGGCTTGCCACGATCGAGGGCGACCGGGAGCAGCGGGAGCGGACGGCGGTTACACTGAAGCAGCGCTGCGCTGCGATCGAACCGGATGTCGGGCCGCAGTCGGGCTGGGGCGCGATGCTGCAGCTCAGTCTGGGCTCGCGGCTGGCAGATCTGATCGAAGCGCATCTCAACTGCCGCGACCTTGCCGCGCAAATGGGCACGATGAGCCGCAAGCCGGTGTCGACCCGCATCCCGGTGCTCCTTGAGGGACGCCGAAACCGGGAGCTTCACCGGGACTATCGTGGCGCCTTGCGGGGTGCGGCGGGGGCGGCGCTCACCATCGTGGTAGGGTGCGCCCTGTGGATTGGCAGCGGCTGGCACGACGGGGCGGCGGCGGTCATGCTCGCGGGCGTGTTCCTGGCGCTGTTCTCCGCTTCGGACAACCCGCTGCTGCCGCTGCGGCTCTTCTTCAACGGCACCGTGATCGCGACGGTCCTTGGCCTGATCTATGCCTTTGCGATACTTCCCGCGATCGACGGGTTCCCGATGCTGGCGCTAACCCTGGCGCCTCCGCTGCTGGTGCTGGGGGCGCTGATGCATTCGCCGCGCTATGCCGGTGTCGCCTTGCCGGCGCTGCTCGGGATGGGAAGCCCGTTCATTATCGCGCAGTCGTACTCCGATGATTTCGCCACCTTCCTGAACCAGGCGATCGCGCAGTTGCTGGGCACGCTTTTCGCCATTGTCATGGCCCGCCTGCTCCATACGGCCGGCCTGCAGAGCGCGATCCGGCGGACGCTCCGTGCAGGCTGGCAGGACATCGCGGATCGGGCCAATCTGGCGGGGCCACCGGACGTGCGGGGCTGGGTTAACCGGATGCTGGACCGCATCGCAGTGCTCGGCCCGCGTGTTGCGCTCACGGGTAGGCACCCGGGCGAGCCGCTCTACGACGTCCTGCGTGATCTGCGCACGGGGGTTGCCATCGCTGAGCTGCGCGAGCTGCGGCTCGGGCTTCCCGCCGCCCGGAGTGCGCCGCTCACGAGCGTACTGGCCGATGTCAGCGACTACTACCGGCGCATGAACCCTGACCACCGGAACCCGGCCGACGTGTCCCTGCTGCGCGACATCGACAGGGCGCTGGGCCTGTTCACCCGCGATGAAAACCATGACGTGCGCCGCAAGGCCGTGCTCGCGCTCGTGTCTCTGCGGCGCAACCTCTTCCCCGAAGCCGATGCGCTGAAAGGTCAATCATGAACGGCGAGATCGCCATCTTCGGCGTCTATATGCCCACCATCCTCCTGATCGCGGTCGCCGCGTCGGCCCTGACCCTTGCACTCATGCGGGTGGCGGACTTCGTCGGCTTCTACCGTATCGTTGGCTACCGCGCGCTGGTCGACCTGTGCCTCTATGTCATGGTGTTCGGCCTGCTTTCCTTTCTTGCCATCCACTCTGGTTTCCACCCATGAAAAACCTGCTTCCCGCGATCGGCCGCAGCGCCGCCACTATCATCATCGTCATCGTCGCGGCGTTGATCGCCTACTGGATGTGGGCTCATTACGAGCGCAGCCCTTGGACGCGCGACGGCCGGGTTCGGGCTGACGTCGTACGGGTCACGCCCGATATCGGCGGCCTCGTCACCTCGGTGCAGGTTCGTGACAATCAGACCGTCAAGGCGGGTGACCTGCTCTTCGTGATCGATCGCCCGCGCTACTCACTCGCTGTGGAGCAGGCGCAGGCATCGGTCGCCAGCGCGAAGGCGACGCTTGGGCAGGCCGGCCGCGAATCCGCCCGCGACCTCGCCCTCGGCGACCTCGTGGCGACCGAGACGCGGGAGCAGAACACCGCTCGCGTTGCCACGGCCCGCGCGGCGCTGGCGGAGGCGGAATCGGCGCTGAATGCGGCGAAGCTGAACCTGGCGCGCACGCAAGTCCGCGCCTCGGTCAACGGCACGGTGACGAACCTCGACCTCCATCCAGGCGATTACGTCGCGGCCGGCACGCAGGCCATGGCGCTCGTCGACGACGACTCGATCCGGGTGGAAGGCTATTTCGAGGAAACCAAGCTCCCGCTCATCCACGTCGGTGCCCCCGTTACGGTGAAGCTGATGGGAGAGGGGCAGGTGCTGAAGGGCCGGGTGGAAAGCATCGCGGCCGGCATCAACGACGAGACTCGCAGCGATGCGGGCAACCTGCTGCCGAACGTCGAGGCGACGTTCTCCTGGGTGCGTCTGGCGCAGCGTATTCCGGTGCGCGTGAAGCTGACGCACGTGCCGAAGGACGTCCGCCTGATCCTCGGACGCACGGCGACGGTCACGATCGACGAACCGACGGCGGGCAGGAAGGCTCCGGCTAACGGAGTGGCGAAGTGAGCGCGCGGCGTTGGCTATCGTCGGCGGTGCTCCCGCTCGCGCTTTCCGCCTGTGCCACCGCCGGCCCGGATTACCATCTTCCTGAGGATGCGGTTGTGAACGCACCTTCGGCTCAGGCGAACTTCACCGCTGCGAAGGGCCCCGGCTTCTCTCAGGAGCCGCTTCCCGAGCGGTGGTGGCGGCTGTATGAGGATCCCCGGCTCGACGGTCTGGTCGAACAGGCCCTTGCGGCCAATACCGATCTTCGCGTGGCGGAGGCAAACCTCGAGCGCGCCGAAGCTATCCTGCGCGAAGCAGCCGCCTCCCGCACGTTGCAGACCGGCCTTACCGGGGGCATCGACCTGTCGCGCCAGTCGGCTACCGGGCGTCCGCTGCCCGGGGTGATTACCGACAACCTCGGATTGGCGCTCAGCTATCCGCTGGACCTCAGGGGCAAGCTGCGCCGCGCGATCGAGGCGAGCGCGGCGGATCGCGAAGCTGTGGAAGCGGCGCGCGATGCCGTTCGCGTCAGTGTGGCAGCGGCGACCACGCGCGCCTACGCGCAGGTCTGCGCGGCAAACTATCAGCTCGGCGTCACGCAGCGGGTGGTGCAACTGCAGCGCCAGACCCTCTCCGCAACGCAGCGGTTGCAGAAGGGCGGGCGGGGGACCGCCTTCGACGTCAGCCGCGCGTCGGCGGCCGTGGAGAGCAGCGCGGCGGCTTTGCCGGCGTTTACCGCTCAACGCCAGAACGCGCTCTATCTTCTGGCCACTCTGCTGGGACGGCCCCCGGCGGAATTCCCCGCAAACGCGGCCGATTGCTCCACGCTGCCGCGCCTTGCCACCGGCGTTCCGGTAGAGGACGGCGCCGCGCTTCTGCGCCGCCGTCCCGACATTCGACAGGCGGAACGGGTCATCGCCGCCGACACAGCGCGCATCGGCGTGGCCACGGCTGACCTCTATCCGTCAGTGAGCATCGGCGGGTCGTTGGGCCTTTCCGGAAGGGCGGAAGACTTCTTCAGCGGTGACAGCTTCGGCTTCAGCCTTGGCCCGCTGCTGAGCTGGTCATTTCCCAACCGGCCTGCGGTCCACGCCAGGATCGCGCAGGCCGACGCACAGGTGCGCGCCGATCTGGCCAGCTTCGACGGCACGGTGCTCGAAGCGCTGCGCCAGGCGGAGACGGCGATGGAGACCTACGCCCGGAACCGGGAGCGGGTGGCAGCGCTCGGCCGGGCGGCAGATGCGGCGGCCTTGTCGGCTGCACAGGCCAACAAGCTGTTCCGCTTCGGCCGGAGCGATTTTCTCGACGTCTTGAGCGCGGAGGCAAACCTCGCGACGGCACGCGTCAACCACGCAGCGGCGGAGGCCTCTCTCGTGGACGACCAGATCTCGGTCTTCCTTGCCCTTGGCGGCGGCTGGCAGCAGACGGGCGGTTAAGCCAGCGGCACCGCCGTCAGAAATCGATGGTGATGCCTTTCTGCACCCAATCGCCGTACCGGGTCGGCGAAAGGCCGTCCGGATCCTTGTCGTCCTTCGACTGGGGCGCCGGTGCGGGCGCAGGGTCGTTCGTCCAGTGAGCGGGCTTGGTGAAGCTGGCGGGACGCTGGGTTGCGCGCTTGGTCATGGCCTCCATGTGGTGCCGCTGGCAGGAAAACGCAATCCGGTATAGGGGGCGGCAATGGACATTCCCGGCCTTCCGGCGCGCCGCGCCGCACTTAACCTCATCGATGCCGTACTGCGCAGGGGCGAAACACTCGACCAGGCGGGTGGCTCTGCGCTGGCGCGCGTGAAGGGCGATGCGGATCGCGCGCTTGCCCGCGCCATTGCCGGTGAAGCGCTGCGCTGGAGGCAGGATCTTGACGAACTGATCGATTCCGCCACGCGCCTGCCGCTTGCCGAAGACGCCAAGGCTCGCGCCGTGCTGCAGATCATGCTGGCGCAGGTGCTGCGGCTGGACACGCCCCCTCACGCCGTCATCGCGACAGCCCTGCCATTGCTGATGGGCGGCCCTCGGCGCCTCGCCCATGGCGTGTTCTCCACCCTGACGAAGCGCGGCGTCACTCTGCCTGACGTGCCGACGCTGCCCGAGACCGCCACGCACCGCTGGGGCGAGCGGGCGAGCGCCATCGCGGCAGGCCTGGCCGAGCCACCACCGCTTGATCTGGCGCTGCGCGATCCATCCGCGACGGCGGAATGGGCGGAGCGTCTCGGCGGCGTTTCGCTGATGCCGGGCCATGTGCGCCTGCCGCGTGGCGCGGCGGTGGAAAGCCTCGAAGGTTTCCGCGATGGAGCCTGGTGGGTGCAGGATCTTGCGGCCAGCCTGCCTGCACGGCTGCTCGGAGCGGGGCAGGGCAGGCGCGCACTGGACCTGTGCGCCGCGCCGGGCGGAAAGACCATGCAACTGGCGGCGGCGGGCTGGCAGGTCACCGCCGTGGATAACGCGAAGCGCCGGCTGGAGCGGCTGAGGGAAAACCTGACACGCACCGGCCTTGAGGCGGACGTGGTACTGGCGGACGCCTTTGCCTGGGAGCCGGAGGAAGGCTTCGACGCGATCCTGATCGATGCGCCGTGTACCGCCACGGGTACGGCACGCCGCCATCCCGACGTCCTTCACCGTATCGGAGAGCGGCAGATCGACGATATGGCGGAAGTCCAGAGCCAAATGCTGGCCCGGGCGAGCGGCTGGCTGAAGCCGGGCGGAACCCTGGTCTACGCCGTCTGCTCCATCGAGCGGCAGGAGGGCGAGGAGCAGGCCGCGCGCGTCAGCCTGACGCCGGTTCCGATCGCAGCGGACGAACTTCCACAGGGTGTCGCTCCCGCGGAGGAGGGCTGGGTGCGGACCGATCCCGGGATGCTGGGTGATGCGGGTGGCCTGGATGGCTTTTTCATCGCCCGTTGGACGAGGGACTAACCCAAAGTTCGGAGGCTCCGCATCTCCGGCCTGTCATCTGCGCCAAGGCTGCCCTGCGTGGCCGCCGGATTTCGCTCGATCACGGGGCTGCGCAAGTGTGCGGCAGACCGGCACCGTCAGTACCGCCAGTAGCATGACCGTATTCATCCCGTTCACGTCTCTTTGACTCCTTGAGCCGTCCTCATTGCGCATCTAGGGGTGGGTGGCGGGGCCCAACGGCGCAGGCCATCCTCGCACCGGCAATCACAAACCGTAAAACCGGCAGGACACAGTGGCGAGCCCCGAACAGACATCCCCCCTCCCTGTACGACGCCGCCGCAGCTCGGAAGAGGTGGCAGACCGCATCCTCGAAGCGGCTGCCGAAGAATTCGAACAGTCCGGCTACGCGGGGGCGACAACGGCGGCAATCGCGCGGCGCGCAGGTGTGACGGAAGCGCAGATATTCCGCCTTCATGCCTCGAAACAGGCGCTTTTCCGGGCGGCGATCTTCACGCCCCTGAACCGCCACTTCGCGGATTTTCAGGCGCGCTCCGCCAGCGACCCCGGCAAGGGGCGCGATGTCGCGGCGGCCTACATCGGCGAATTGCAGGAGTTCATGGCAAGGCACGCGCGCATGTTCCTCTCGCTGCTGGTGACGAATGCCTACTCGCCCGAGGCGTCGGCAGGGATCGACGCGCTCGATGGTCTGCAGGACTACTTCCGACAGGGCGAGGCCATGTCGCAGCGGAGGCTGGGTGAAAACCCCCCGGTGGCGCCCGAGCTCATGGTGCGCATCGCCTTTGCCGCCGTGCTGGCGAACCAGATGTTCCGTGAGTGGCTTTTCCCCGCCGGCATGGCGACTGACGACGAGATCAGGGACGCGATCGCCGCCTTCGTCATTCAGGGGATCGAGGCGAACGGCCCGGTCTGACGTGAGCGCCGATGGTCACGCAGGCCCGCAACTGGCTTCGCTGCGGCGATGGTCAAGCGCTCTGCTCGCAGGGTGAACGCCGCCGTCTTGAAGGGGTGCGCGCCATCGCATAGCCCACCGGCAAGGGCGGATCCGTCCACCAGAGGGAGCAGCGAAGACCATGCCATTCAAGACCCGCATTACCGATAGGCTCGGGATCGAGCATCCCATCGTTCAAGGCGGTATGCAAGGTGTGGGCTATGCCGAACTGGCAAGCGCCGTGTCCAACGCCGGCGGCCTCGGCACGCTCACCGCACTGACGCAGCCCAGCCCGGCTGCCCTGCGCGAAGAGATCGAGCGGTGCCGGGCAATGACCGACAAGCCCTTCGCCGTGAACATCACTGTCCTGCCGACGATCCTTCCGCCCGATTACAAGGCCTACGCAGAGGCGGTGATCGAAGGCGGCGTGAAGATCATTGAGACGGCCGGCACGCAGCAGGTCCGGGAGATTTGGGAGATGGTCAAGCCGCACGGCATCACCGTGCTTCACAAGTGTACCGCTGTACGCCACGCGCTCTCGGCCGAGCGCCATGGATGCGACATCATCTCGATCGACGGCTTCGAATGCGCGGGTCACCCGGGCGAGGACGACATTCCCGGCCTGATTCTGATCCCAAGCGCCGCGGATAAGGTGAAGATCCCCATGCTCGCCTCTGGCGGCATCGGCGACGGACGCGGTCTGGTCGCGGCTCTGGCCCTCGGCGCCGAGGGCATCAACATGGGCACACGCTTCTGCGCGACCAAGGAAGCGCCGATCCACGACAACGTGAAGGCCAAGTACGTCGAGAACGACGAACGCGGCACCAATCTCATCTTCCGCAAGTTCAAGAACACCGCCCGGGTTGGCAAGAACGAGGTGTCGGACGAAGTCGTGGCGATCTCGGAACGCCCCGATTCACGCTTCGAGGACATTCGCCATCTGGTCGCCGGCGCGGTGGGCCGCGAACTCCTGCAGACGGGGGACCTCACGAAGGGCATTTTCTGGGCCGGGATGGTTCAGGGGTTGATCCATGACGTTCCGACCTGCAAGGAACTCATCGACCGGATCATGGGGGAGGCCGAGGCGATCGTGCAGGATCGGCTGGGAGCCATGCTCGCCTGACCAGTCCAACCGCTGGAGAGGACTTTCAATGAGTTACGAGCACATCCTCTATTCGCTGGAGGAGGGCGTGGCGCGGATCTCGCTCAACGACCCGAAGACCATGAACGGGGTTACCGAAGCGATGGGCCACGAAATGGTCGATGCGCTCGACATCGCGGCGCGCGATGCACGTGCCGTGCTCCTGACGGGTGAAGGGAAGGCCTTCTGCTCGGGTGCGAATCTCGCTGCGGCGCAGGATATGCTGAGCGATCCCATGCGCGACGTTGGCGGCATGCTGGATCGTGCGTTCAACCCGGTGATCATGGCGATCAAGGCTATGGAGCAGCCGGTTATCACGGCCATCCGGGGCCCGGCTGCCGGCTATGGTGCAGGGCTCGCGGCCGCCGGCGATGTCGTCCTGATGGCGGAAGGATCGTACTTTTTCTGCGCGTTCTGCCACGTCGGTCTCGTTCCCGATGGCGGCGCCACGTACCTTCTTTCGCAGGCCGTGGGACGTGTGCGCGCCATGCAGATGATGCTGCTCGGCGAAAAGGTGGACGCGCGCACTGCACTGGATTGGGGCCTGGCCACCAAGGTCGTGGCTGACGAAGATCTGGACGGCGAGGCGATGGCGCTGGCCAGGCGGCTGGCCAGCGGGCCTCGATCACTCGGCCTCATCAAGCGCATGGCGTGGGATGCGCTGGACTCCACCCTTGAGACGGCGCTCCAGGCGGAACGCCGCGGGCAGCAGATGGCTGGCCGGACGGAGGACTTCCTGGAGGGAGTGAACTCCTTTATCGAAAAGCGGAAACCCGTTTTCAAAGGCCGTTGACCCGCAAAAGGCGCGGGCACGGTAAAGAACAAGGGCCGTAGCGCAAGCCGCAGCCCCTTGTTCTTCAGATGACCTGTGCGTCACGGAGCGCCTTCACACGCTCTTCGTCGTAGCCGATTTCGGCCAAGATCGCGTCGGTGTGCTCTCCCAGCATGGGTGGGGCGAGCCGAATCGTGGCGGGGCTTGCCGACATCTTGGCTAGCGGGCTGGCGATGAGGTCTACCGAGCCGCTCTCCGCGAACGCGTGGGGGGTCGTGGCGCGCAGCTGTCGGTGCTGCACCTGGGGATCTTCCCAGACATCCGCCAGTTCGTTGTAGCGCGCCGCCGGGATGCCGGCTTCATCCAGCATGGCCTGCATGTCGGCGGCGGAGAAACCGCGGCTCCACGTGTTGATGATGTCCATCAGTTCGGCGCGGTTGGTCTTCCCGCGCTTCAGGTTGGTGTCGAAGCGTGGGTCTTCGTTCAGTTCCGGCTGCTTCATCACCACGGTGAGGCGGCGCCAGTGCTCGTCCGTCCCGGCAGTCAGGTAGATGATGCCGTCCGCGCAATGGATGAGATCGGCCGGGCCGCCCCCGTTCCCCCCGTTCCCGAGGCGGGGCGGCGCGTTTCCGCTGATGAGGTAGTCCTGCATGATGTGGCTCACCATCGCCACCGAACTGTCGAGCAGGGCGATGTCGATGTACTGCCCCTCTCCCGTCGCGTTGCGGTGCATCAGTGCTCCCATGACGGCGAGGGCGGTGTTGTGGCCCGTCATGAAGTCCACCAGGCTCGGGCCGGTCTTGAGGGGCCCCGCGCCCGGCTGGCCTTCGGGAACGCCGGTGACGGCCATCATGCCGCCGGTGGCCTGAAACAGGCCATCGTAGCCCGGCAGCGCGGCCATGGGGCCCGTTTGCCCGAAGCCGGTGACCGAGCAGTAGATGAGGCGCGGGTTGATGGCCTTCAGGCTCTCGTAGTCGAGGCCGAAGCGCTTCAGGTCACCGACCTTGTAGTTCTCGATCAGGACGTCGGCGGTCTTGACGAGATCGCGCAGGACCTCCTGCCCCTCCGGCCTCGCGTGGTTGAGGGTGATGGACCGTTTGTTGCGGTTGGAAACAGTGAAGAAGCTGGATTGGCGTGTCTCGATTCCGCCCTTCCCCGGAACCCAGGAGAAGCCGTATCCGCGCCCGTCGTCACCGATCAGGGGCCGCTCGACCTTGATGACGTCCGCTCCGAGGTCACCAAGGATCTGGGCACCGACGGGAGCGGCAAAGACGCGGCTCATGTCGATGACGCGAATGCCTTCGAGGGCGGCTCTGGAAGTGGTTGTCATGTCGTGTCAGTCGCTTGTTCAGGGTGTCCATCTGACTACCCGGCCCATGGACGGGAGCAAGGCGGCGCGCGCCAATACCGCCCCGGCGGTTCGACGCTTCACGGCCTCGCGGCTAACACCGAAGGGCAACGGCGGAGGATCTGAAGTGAACGTAGCGATCATCACGGGCGCGGGCAGCGGCATCGGGTTGGAAACTGCCAGGATCCTGCACCGCGAAGGCTTCGCGATCGTGGGCGTCGGGCGCTCCAAGGACAAGCTCGCCACCCTCGAAGCCGCGATCGGCAACCCCGATCATGTGCTGGCGATCAGCGCCGACGTGACCGATCCGGCGGCACCGAAGGAGATCGTGGACCAGGCCCTGTCCCGCTTCGGTCGCATAGACGCGCTGGTCAACAACGCGGGCGTCGGGAGCCCCAAGCCTTTGGACGAGACGGATGACGCGACCCTTGACGGGTTTCTCGACATCATGCTCGTGGCTCCTTTCCGCCTCTGCCGGGAGGTGATCCCGCACCTGGAAGAGGGGGCAAGCGTGGTGAACGTGACCAGCACCTTCGCCCATATCGGCGGCCGGCGTGGCGGTGCCTATTCAGCGGCCAAGGGAGGGCTCAAGTCCCTGACCGAGCACATGGCCTGTGAATACGGACCGCGCGGTATCCGCTCGAACTGCGTGGCGCCCGGGGTGACGATGACGGACATGGTGCGCCATCGCTTCGAGGATGAAGGGTTCAGGCGCAACAACGTGGAAACCACGCCTTACCCGCGCCTTGCCCAGCCGGAGGACGTGGCCTCCGTCATCGCCTTCCTCTGCCTTCCGGGAAGTGAGATGATCAACGGCCAGTCGATCGTGGTGGACGGCGGCTGGACGGCGACGAAGTACCTGTCCCCGCGCGTGACGCGCACCACCTGGGTCGAGCCGGACGAATCCGCGTAAGGCACGCTGGCGGCCGGTGCCCTGATCCCTCACAGACAAGCATCGGGCGTTGTCATGAGAAAGCGTCTCCCGATAGCCTGCGCTGAAAAGGCAAGGGAGAAAGCCATGATCCGCGGCATTCATCACATCGGCATGAACTGCCGCGACCTGAAACGGATGAAGCGGTTCTACTGCGAGGCGCTCGGCTTTGAACCCGTGGATGAAGAGGGCTTCGGCTGGGCCGATGAGCCGGTGATGGACCATATCACCGATGTTCGCGGCTCGGCGGCCCGAGGGTGCATGCTGAGAGCAGGCACCTGCTATATCGAAATGTTCGAGTATAGTGCCCCGCCTTCCGATCTCGCGCGTCCGCTTCGCCCGAACGACCGTGGCTACACGCATTTCTGCATCGACGTGACGGACATCGCACAGGATATCGAGCACCTGATAGCCTGCGGCATGACCTTCAACGAAAGGGACTTCGTCGATGTCGGGCATGTGAAGACGCTCTACGGCTACGACCCGGAAGGGAACGTGATCGAAGTGCAGCAATGTGCCCCGGGCAACGGTTTCACCCTCGAAGAACTGCGTGCCGCGATCCTGTCGGCCTGACGCAGGTCCCCTGCATCGCCGGGGCGACGTTGGGTCGCGTGCATTTGTCTTCAGAGACGCCGCAGGGCAGGTTCCGGCTGTCGCGCCTGCTGACAGGGCCGGGAGAGAAACTTGCTCGAGGAAAACCTGACGGCGCGGGAGGAGTTTGGCCGCCACTGGCGCATGGTCGTCGCAGCGGCGGTGGGCTTCTCCTTCACGTCGGTCGTGACGGCGTCCACCGGCCTCTTCATCGGTCCCATCAGCCGCGAGTTCGGCTGGAGCATCACGCTGGCCGCCTCCGGCGTGTCGATAACGGCGGTCCTCACGTTCCTGTTCTCGCCGCTGTTCGGCCTGTTCATCGACAAGTGGGGCGTGCGCCGCATGGCGCTGCCCGGCCTCCTTCTGATGGGGCTGGTGATAGCGTCTCTGAGCCTGCTCGACGGTTCGGTGTGGCAGTGGTTCGCGATATGGACGTTCTATTCGCTCGCCGCGCTGATGACCAAGTCTACCGTTTGGACGGCATCGGCAAATAGCACCTTCAGGGCAGGCCGGGGCATAGCCCTTGGGCTGGTGCTGTCGGGGTCGGCCCTTGCTCAGGCCTTCACGCCGGTGATCGCGGAGTACCTCATCCGCCAGTACGGCTGGCGGCTGGCATTCGTCTACCTCGCGGCGGGCTGGGGTATCCTTGCCGTGACGGTGTGCTTCTCCTGGCTGCGGGACGGCTACGAGATCGGACGAGAGGCGGGCCAGACGCGCGGCGGCCCTCTGCTGGACGTTCCCGGGCTGACCGTGCGCGAGGCACTGCGCAACGGCGCTGTCCTGCGTGTTGCGGCATCGACGTTCCTTGTCATGATGGTGACGATCGGACTGGTCGTACACCAGTTCCGCATCCTTACCGGCTCCGGGTTCAGCCCCCAGACAGCGGCACTCGCGTCGGTTCCGGCCGGGTTGGCGGGCATCGCCGGGAAACTGATCACCGGCGCCCTGCTGGACCGCTATCCCGCGCGGTGGGTCGGTGGGCTGACGATCGGCGTGTCGGCGGTGACGTTTGCTGCCCTGCTCATCCCGCACGCGCCTGTGTGGATGGTGGTCGGCGCCCTGGTCGTCAACGGCTACGCCAGTGGGACGAAGCTGCAGCTCGTCGGGTACCTGACTGCGGCTTATACGGGCATGCGGCAGTTCGGCGCGATCTTCGGACTCATGGCCAGCCTGATCGCGGCCGGGTCGGGGCTTGGCCCGGTTCTGGGGGGATGGATCTACGATACCTGGCAGAATTACGATGTGGGGCTTTGGGCAGGCCTTCTGCTGACGCTCATCAGTTCATGGTTGCTGCTGCGCCTGCCGGCTTATCCGGACTGGAGCGAGCGTCGCGGGGCGCAGGGCTGATCCTGCCTGACGCACGCGCGCGAAGCCCGATACTCTCTGTTACAAGCGGATCGTTGCGAAGAGCAGACAACGCGCCTAATGAGCGGGCGATCTGCGGGCCCGCATGGGACGGCCGCTTTTGCAATGGAACGTGATGACCGCCGCCACCAGCCAGCGTCACTATGGAATGGATTGGCTGCGCATCGGTGCGTTCGTCATGCTGATCTTCTACCATGTGGGCTTTTCCTTCACCCCTTGGGGATATCAGACGCCCACCCGGGGCGTGGTTTCTTGGGCGGAGATACCGCTGCTGGGCCTCAACGCATGGCGGCTCGCGCTGCTCTTCGCGATTTCCGGCTATGCCAGCGCTGCCCTTCTGGCGAAGGACGGAGACACCGGCCGCTTTCTCAAGAGCCGCCTGCTTCGGCTGGGCCTGCCGCTGCTCTTCGGATTGACCGTGATCGTGCCGCCGCAGCCGTACCTCGGGCTGCTCAACACGGGGTACACGCACAACTACGCCTATTTCCTCTTCCATGACGCCTTCAGCTTCCGCCGGGTGATCTACGAGAACCTGCCGGCGGTCATGCACCTTTGGTTCGTGATCTACCTGCTGGCGTACACCATCATCCTGTGCGCGGCGTTGATGGTCATGCCGCGTTCCTGGCGCCAGGGGCTGAAGCGGGGCGTTGAGCGGGCCATAGCCGGCCCCTGGCTGCTGCCACTTGGCTGTCTTGCCACCTATGCTGTTCGTGCCGGAGACGGCTGGACAGACACGCATAGCCTGTTCACCGACCTGCGGGCACACCTTCACTACGGAAGCATGTTCCTGTTCGGCATACTGCTGCGCGGTTCCCCAGGTCTGCGGGAGGCGATCGCCCGCCAGTGGAAGCCCGCCTTGGGCCTGGGAGCGCTGGGCTACGCCTTCGTGGTGGTCGAGGCCTGCTACTTCCCCGGCAATGTGCGCACGCCGCCGAGTTGGATCGCTCCGCTCGATTTCGCGAAGGCTGTGCAGTGCTGGGGCACAGTAATTGCCCTTTTCGGCATCGCAGATCGTTTCTGGAACCATGATGCGCGCTGGCGCGCAACTTTGGCCGAAGCGGTGTTCCCGGTGTTCATCGCACACCAGACGGTCATGGTGCTTGCCGGATACTGGCTGCGCGACAAGGGCCTTACCGCGCTACCGGAATTCCTCGCGCTCTGCTTTGCGGTGGCGGCAGGGTCGTGGCTGTTCTACCTCGCGGGGCGAGAGATCGGGCCGCTGCGCCCGCTTATCGGCCTCAAGCGCGCCAAGCAGAAGCCTTCGGCGATCACCGTTGCGGTCGCGTCCGGCGCCGTCTGACCGCCATCCCCGACCCCGCAGAAGGAGAGCCTGCAGGGTCGGAGCCGGAACGATCACAGACCTGGTCGAGCTGACTTCCTTGAAACCGCGGGTATTCAGTCCCTGGCCAGAAGAAGAGCCGCCGCCAGCGGACCACCGCCCGATGTCGCCACCGCGACCTTCGGGCTTCCGGGGATCTGGCGCTCGCCGGCGTTCCCGCGTAGCTGTGTGACCGCCTCGTGCGCGAAGCCGAAGCCATGCAGGCGCCCCGCTCCCAACTGGCCACCGGCAGTGTTCAGCGGAAGTTCGCCATCGCGGGCGATCCGGGTGCCGCCTTCGATGAAGCGGCCGCCTTCGCCCTTTTCGCAGAAGCCCAGTCCTTCCAGCCAGGTGATCGGCAGGAACGCGAAGCCGTCGTAGAACTGTGCGGTGTCGACATCGTCCACGGTGTAGTCGGTGTGCGCCCATAAGTCCCGGCCGGCGTCGTAGGCCGCGGGCCATTCGACCTGGTCCCACGAGTAGCGGTCCACGGAGCCGGACATTGCCGCAATGCGGATGGGTTCGCACGTGACCTCGTCCAGCGCGTCTCCGGCGGACACGATGACGACAGTAGAGGCATCGGAGAAGCGGTCGCAGTCGTAGAGGCACAGCGGCGTGGAGATCATCCGCGCCGACATGTACTTGTCCAGCGTGAGCTCCTCCTTCGTGATGGCCCGCGCCCGGGGGTTCAACATGGCATTTTTGGAGCCGTTGATGGCGATCTGGCCCAGCTGCTCGCGTGTCATTCCGTACTTGTGGACGTGCCGTGCAGCGTACTGTGCGGTCCAGCAGGCGGCCGAAGTGGCCCAGAAGGGGCTGGTCCACTGCGAAGCCCCTGAAACCGTGTCAGATCGTGCGGGCATGTACTGCGCCGGATCGGCCATGCCGCCCGCTTCGTAGACGGTGCGAAAGCAGAGTACATGGCGGCAGATGCCTTGCTTCACCGCCCAGGCGGCCATGCCGATTGCGGAAAGCTGCGCGGGCTGTTCCATGCCGCCCATCTGCCACTTGGACCTGATTCCGAGGGCTTCGATCACGTCATCCGTCCCGACGGGCGAGAACGCGAGATATCCCGAAACCTTGCCGGGGAACGAGAACACGCCGTCGATCTGATCGAAGGTGAGGCCGGCTTCGGCGATGGCTTCGCGGGCGGCGTCCACCGTCAGCAAAAGGGGGTGGCGCGGCAGGCGCACGCCCACTTCGGACTGGCCGACGCCGGTGATGTACGCTTCGCGGCTCATCAGGCAACTCGCTCGAACAAGGGGTAGTGGATGCCGTCCTGTTCTTCGAAAAGGACACGCACCCGGTCCCCGAAGGCCACGTCTTCAACGGCGCAATTGACGATGTTGGTCGTGAGGTACACGCCCGGAATGCCGTCGAGCGCGACGCGGGCGATCACGTAGGGAACCTCGAGATCCTTGGCCCAGGGCTGATAATTGATCGTGAACGTGTCGATGACGCCGGTCCCGGGTGCGGCCTTCGGCGCGATGTTTTCCGATTGGCAGTGGCGGCACAGGACGCGCGGCGGATGGGTATACTGCCCACAATCGCCGCAGTGGACGATGTTCAGCCGTCCTTCCGCGCCGCCGGTCCAGAAGGCCATGTTTTCCTGATCGAGCTTGGGCCTGGGCCGCTTCGGCTTCATGACTGCGCGCTCATGATCGTTTTCTCCCCTTTGTTGCTGCATCAGTCCGGTGGACCTGCGCGAAGGTCAAGTGGACCCGCCGCAGTCATCGCCGCTACGTTCGCTCAGCGCAGGGCAGGCATGATCTCCTCGGCGATCCATTGCGTATAATCGTAGTAGGCTTCGATGCTCGGCAGGGCGGGTATGGGCACGGAACTCCAGGTGACCCCCTGAGCGGCGAGCCAGCCCAGACGATCGACGATCTCCTGCCGGGTCTGACCGGGGCGGGCGGTCGGATCATCGATAACCGCATGGCCTTCGCCCACACGGCTGGTGGACATGCCGTAAAACACGTCCGCAAGCTGGCCGTTGTAATCCGGCTGCGAGCGGATGAAGTCGATGCGCGCGGCGATGTTCTCGGGCTTGGTGAGGAAGGGCCACCAGCCCTGTGCATAGCGGGCGACGCGCTTCAGGACTGGATCGGCATCGCCCCCGAACCAGATCGGCAGGTGCGGCTTCTGAACGGGCTTGGGTTCGAACGCGACGTCGCGAAAGGAGACATACTTGCCGTCGAACTCCGGGTTCTCCTGTGTCCACAGCGCGAGGATCGCCTGGATGTACTCCTCGGCCATGGCGCCGCGCTCGTGGAATGGGATGCCCAGGATCGCGAACTCCTCCTCCAGCCACCCCACGGCGAAGGTGATGGTCACGCGGCCGCTTGAGAGCCAGTCCATCGTCGACAGCGCCTTGGCGGTGATGATCGGGTTCTGGGCGGGAAGAATGGCGATGCAGGAGTTCACGCGCACGCGTTCGGTCGCCCCTGCGAGGTAGGCCATCGCGGTGTAGGCGTTGAAGTAGAACGGCCCCGACAGATCCACATGCGCGCGGGGGATGATGTGGTGTTCCGGAACGGCGATCATTTCGAAACCGAGCGTCTCCGCCCATTTCGCGAGTCGGGTCTGGTCGGCACCGGTGACGCGCGTCTCCCACGGCTGCATCGTTGCCTTGAGCCGCAGCATGTGCGGCATCGCGAAACCCAGTTTCATGATCGTTTCCCTCCGTGCCGCCGGGCCGCGCCGCCCTAGTCGATCACCTTGCGGGCAATCAGATCGTTCATCTCGTCCTCGCGCAAGCCCATGATCGTACGGAAGACATGGGCGTTGTGCTCCCCCAGCCGGGGAGCGCCATTGTTCAACAAGGGGGGGTCGGGGTTCATGCGCCAGGACGGGCCGATGACGGGGCGGCTGCCGGCGTTGTCGTCGGATACCATGCGGAAGGCTTCGCGCTGCCATAGGAAGGCGTTCGTCGTGAGGTCGAGCGAGCTCATGCAAGGGTATGCGGCGACCCCCGCTTTCCGCAGCTTTTCCGCCAGTTCGGCTGCGTCGTGGGAGATGGTCCTTGCGGCGATCTCTGCCTCGAGGGCAGTGCGGTTGGCGAGGCGGGCGGCCAGGCTCGAGAACCGCTCGTCCGCAGCCAGCGGTTGCGCGCGCAGCACAGTGCAGAGGGCCTGCCACTCTGCCTCGTTCGCTATGGCGATACTTGTCCAGCCCTGGTCGGCGCAGGGATAGGCGCCGTGCGGGCACATGTCGGGGTGCCGGTTGCCGTCGGCCTGCGGCACCACGCCCGTCACATTCGCGGCGAAGAGGCTGTCACCGACAAGGCTCGTCATCGCCTCCACTGCCGAGAGGTCGATGAACTGGCCTTCGCCTGTACTCTCGCGATGGTGGAGGGCCGCGATGCAGGCGAGCGCCGCCAGCGCACCGGCCGTGGAGTCGCCATAGCGGATGTTCATCCCCTTGGGCGCCTCGTCGTCATGGCCGACCAGCGCGGTGAGCCCGGACAGCGCGGCGAAGCACGGAGCATAGCCGGTCTGATAGCCGAGAGGGCCTTCGCTGCCCCACATCTTGATCGAGCACTGTATCAGATCAGGCTTGATGCGCTTCAGGCTGTCGTAATCGAGGCCGGAACGCTCCAAGGCTCCGGGGCGTATGTTGTCGATGAAGATGTCCGCGCGAGCCACGAGGCTTTTCAGAAGGTCGAGACCTTCGGCGGTCTTCAAGTTGATCTGCGCCGACAGGATCTCCTGGTTGATCGAAAGGAAATAGGGGGCGGCGTCGATGTCCACACCCCCGTAGGCGCGCATCTCGTCCAGATTCGAGCGGCTTTCGATCTTGATGACCTCTGCGCCCAGGTGCGCCAGCATCTTCCCCGCGTAGGGACCGGCCCAAACCTTGGTGAGCTCGACCACGCGGACGCCTTTCAAGGGACCGCCACGATCGGGCAATTCGCTGGAGGTCTGGTCGAAAAGGGCGGGGGGCGGGCGGCGTGTCATGCCGACAATTCCCCCTGGTCCGCGCCGAGAGCGGGAGCGGGCGCGCGCACCCCTGCCGGAGTCGCGCTCATGCGGTAGCAGGCGCCCGGGTAGGCTACCGGCCCAAACGTCGGATGATCGGCAGGCTGGAAGAAGGCGCGGTGGACGAACTGCTCATGCACCGGAAGGTCGGCGGCGGTGTTGATCGGCACCATCGCTACGCCCGCCTTCTGCGCGGCCACGGTTACGGCGTGTTTGTGCCGCAGCGCGATCCAGGAGGCGAAGTTTTGGCGAAAGGCCGCGACGTTGGCGGGCGTGCAATCGAACTCCAGCCAGTCCTGACGGAAGTTCCGGCTCCAGTCCGGATCGCCCATCAGGCCGCAAAGCGCCTTCCAGTGCAGGCTCGTCGTCATGAACAGGAACACGTGGCCATCGATGCAGGCGAAGGAAGTGCCCGGACCGCCCATGTCATAGGCGGTACGTGCGACCGAAGGGTCTGCCTCCCCGGCGAGCATCCTGCCCAGCACGGCATCCGCCCGGTTGAGCTGCACCTCCACTTCGGAGATGTCGATGAACTGGCCCTTTCCGCACCGGCGCAGGCGCAGGAGCGATGCCATCGTCGCCATCGCCGCGTCTATGCCTGCCTCATAGTCGGGGAGAAAGCGGCCTGCTCCCTTCAGGGGCGGCTTGTCGGGGGGAGCCTCGCTAGGGCTGTGATAGCCCCAGCCCCCGGCATTGATGACATTGACGGAGCGCAGAACCTGCAGGTCCTGCGGAGCGTCCTGTCCGAACGGAGTGACGATGGTATGGACCAGGTGGGGGTGCCGCCGCGCGACGTGGTCGGGGCTCAGTCCGCTCCGCTGCGTCCACGCCTCGCTGTGGTCGTCCACGAGGCCGTGCGCCCGCGCCAGCAGCCTGTCCAGCAGCGCCTGCTCTCCTGTGTCCTCAAGGGCCAGTGCGACGGACTGCTTGTTGGTGTTGAGGTAGGCAAAAAGCGTGCTTTCGCCCTTGTGGTACGGCCCCATATGCCGCGTGGGCGCGCCCTTCGGACACTCCACCTTGATCACCTGCGCACCGAGGTCCGCCAGCAGCTTGCCGGTGTATTCTCCTGCTGGCCGTTCCGCCGTCTCGACGATCAGCAGCCCGGCAAGTGCGCCTGCAGTGGTCTGGGTCATAGGGATTGGCCATCATCGATTGTGAAGGTGCTGCCGGTTACCTGCGCAGAGGCATCGGAGAGGAGATAGAGGAGCATGGGGTTGAGAGCATCGGCTGCGAGAAGGCGCCGGCGGTGGAGGCCTGCGATGTCCCTTCGGCCGCGTTCGCTGCCGAACCATGTGGAGTTGATCCCGGTGGGTATCCACCCCGGCTCCAGAGTGTTCACGTTGATGCCCTGGCGGACCCATTCGCGCGCGAACTGACGGCCCAGGTGCGCAAGCGCGGCCTTGCTGGCTGCATAGAGCGCATCGCCCGTGCCGTTCTGCCGGGCCGTAATCGAGCCGATCAGGACGATCCGGCCGTCGTGCCGATGGCCGCTGCCGCTCGCGATGAGCCGGCGGGCTCCTTCACGCGCGACGAGGTAGGCGCCGAGAAGGTTGGTGTCGATCACCCCGCGAAGCGCAGTGACCGGCACGTCCGTCGAGCGTCCGCCGGTCCCGATGCCGGCGTTGGCGACCACGCCATGAACGATGCCGAAGTGCGCCTGCGCCGTATCGAAAGCCGCCGCTATGGAGGCCTCGTCCGTGACGTCCATCGGCACTGCCAGCGCTGCCGAGCCGATCTCTCGGGCAAGCGCCTGGGTGCGCTCAAGGCGGCGGGCTGCGAGGATGACCCGTCCTCCGGCGCCGGCAACGGCCCGTGCGAACGTGGCTCCGATGCCGGAGGACGCGCCGGCGATGAGAGTGGTCCGTCCCTGCAGGGTGAAGCTCACGTGCGTTGCAGCGCCGTCCAGTCCGGGAGCTTCGGCGGCATGGCGATGTACTTGTCGATCGCGCGCTCGAAGTGACGGATGCGGATCTCCTGGTAGTCGCCCAGCGTCAGCCCCGGCTTCGCGGAGGCCTCCAGGCCCTCCTGCTGGGCGTGGAGATTGTCGGTGTCCTGGTCGAGGATGATGCCGAAGCCGGGATCCATGCCGTCCGCCTCGGCGAAAGACTGGTGATCCTGCAGGATCTGCATCTCTGCCGTTTCAACCTGGCTGCCGTCGCGCGGCTTGGGCCGCATGAACATGACTTCGTAGATAGTGCGCCGGTGGTCCCTGGCGTCCGGGCGGAAGCGGTAGATCATCGGCAGCGAGATGCCCGGGAACAGGAACAGGTTCGGGAAGAACGTGTAGCTGTAGGTATCGAGAAGTTCCGTGTCGGATACGGCCGAAAGATCGGAGTTGGTGGCACTTTCGAACAGGGTGCGGAACATGTCCGCCATGACCTGCCGCGCGCGTTCCCCGTCCTTGAGTTCGGGCCTGGTTCCTCCCAGCGAGGAACTGTCGCCCAGCGTGAAATTGTCGATGATGTCCTTCTCGGAGTATCTGTTGCGCAGCTTGGGGCTGACGACGCCAAGCGCGGAGATGAAGCGGTTCACATGCTCTCCATAGACGTCGTACTGCGAGTTCACGTCGCCGTTGGCAGGCGCCACCTGGGGGTGCGTGTCGCCAACGTGGTAAGCCTCCATGAAGGCTTCCATCGTCAGCTTCCAGTTCGCCGGGTAGCTCTTCTGGACGTGGAGGTAGATGTAGCGGTCTTCAAGCCGCCAGGCCGCCATGTGTGCCTTGATCTCCGGCCCGAGATATTCGGCAAGGGAGGGAGCGTCCGGGTCCATGTTGATCCACACGAAGCCGCCAAGCCGTTCCACCCGCGCCTCCGGAAGGCAGGTCCGGCGTGTGATGGCGTGAGCGAAGTCCCATCGCTCCGGGATTTCCTTCAGCGAGCCGTCAAGATTCCAGGTCCAGCCGTGGAAGGGACATTTGAGGTTCATGGTGTAGCCGCTTGTTCCGGAAGGCTTCAGCTTCGTCCCGCGGTGCAGGCAGGCGTTGAAATACGCATGAATGGCGCCGTTCTCGTTGCGGGTGACGATGAACGAATAGGGGCCCACATCGTAGACGTAGTAGTCTCCCGCTTCCGGGATGTGATCCTCGCGGCAGGCCATCTGCCAGGTGCGGGTCCACATGCGCTCCATCTCGGCGGAGGCGAAAGCCGGGTCCACGTAGCGATCCTTGGAGACATCCTCGCTGCCAAGATACTCGTAGCTTTCGCTCGCGGCCCACACAGGCGCCGCCACCTTGTCGCGGGCGATGATCTCCTGCGTGGTTTCTGCCGGACACCGGGCCTCGCCCGGCTGCAACGTGCCGGTCTGGACGTTCATAGCCTCTAGCTCCTGATCGAAGTCATTCCGCCGCCTGGAGCACGGGCGAAAGGCCGCGCGCCGGGATTGGCAGTGTGGATTTGTGGATCGCGCCGCCCTTCATGACGAAGACGACCTTTTCCGGTCCCGCCAGAACCGCGATGTCGGTAAGGGGGTCGCCGTCGATCAGGATCAGGTCGGCCAGGTTTCCCGGCTCGAGCGTTCCCAGATCGTCATACCCCATCGCCTGACCGCCGTTGCGCGTGGCGCAGAGCAGCGCCTCGGTTGTGCTGTATCCAAAGTGGTCGACGAAGAACTCGAGGTCGCGCCCCTGCGTCCCCTGCTTGCTCCACCCGAAGCCGTAGTCTCCGCCGATGAGGTGTCGGATGCCGCGCTTGCGCAGTTCTGTGTGCGTGTGAATGGAATTTTCAAGCAACTCGGGAATGTTCATGTAACCGCCCACTTCGGGCGTGAGCCCGTGGGCCGAGGCCTCCCCTGCCATGATCTGCGCGAAAAGGCCGATCGTGGGCACCACGAAGATGCGATCGCGCGCCTCTTCCATGAGGTCGAGCAGTTCCTCGTCGGAATATTCTGTGTGAAAGAGGCCATCGACGCCGGCACGCACGCACCGTTTCGACCCTTCGATGGATCGGGTATGCGCGTTGATCCTGCGCCCGTAGGCGTGGGCGGTTTCCGCCGCCACGCGGATCTCCTCGAAGGTCATGGGCGTAACGTGGGCGGGAGTGTTGGGATAGAAGGGGTCGCCCGAGACATCGAGCTTCACGTTGTCGACCCCTTCGCGGCAGTGCAGGCGCACGGCCTTCCGCATTTCCTCGACGCCGTCGACGATGGTGGATGGGCCGACGCGCGGATTGTGGAGCCGGCTTTCGTCACCCATGGCGCCGGTGACGCTGATCTCAAGCCCGCCGGCCCGGATGCGAGGGCCGGGGAGCCGCCCCGCGTTGACTTCGTCGCGCACCGCCACGGCCAGCTTGAGCTTCGCCTCCGACGCGCCGTAGGCACTGGTGAAGCCGGCGTCGATAAGTGCCTTCGCTCCGCGTGCGGCCGTGAACACCTGGGTTTCGGCACAAGGCGTGATGAGGTCTTCGGTGGCGCACACGTTCTCGAAGGAGAGATGCGCATGTCCTTCGGTCATGCCGGGCATGCAGAACAGCCCCGTGGCGTCGATGACGATATCGTCCGGGCGTACCTGCGCGGTGCTTCCGACAGAGACGATCCTCTCGCCTTCGACTACGATATCGCCGGAAAGCGGAGCCGCTCCTGTGCCACAGAACAGGGTTGCATGTCGGATCACTGTGCGGGCCACGTCGTCCCCTCCTTGTTTCGACGAGACTAGGCGGGACACCCCGCGTCGCAAATGACTGGTCCTGCAGAGCCGGTGTCCCCTGACGGCGGGCGCTTCCGGGTCAGTCAAGAAGGGCCGCGGCGCTGGCACTTTTCACGGGGCCGAGGCTGCGGGCAAGGAAGATGCAGAAGTCAGCGTGCCGGCGACTCCGCGGCTGGCCGCCACGCTCGACGATGGAGAGGACGGAACACACGATGGCGTCTCTGACAGTGACGATGACGGATGTCGAAGGCAGGACTCATGCGCTTGAGGACGTGGAGGACGGTATCAGCCTCATGGAACTGGGCCGGCGGCACGGTGTGGCCGGCATCATGGGGGACTGCGGAGGCGGCTGCGCCTGTGCCACCTGCCATGTCTATATCGGCGAGGAGTGGTGGGAGAAGGTCGGCGGCCCGGACGATGTGGAGTTCGCCATGCTGGACATGGTCGCCGACGTGATGCGGGACAATTCGCGCCTTGGCTGTCAGGTGCGCATGTCGCCCGAGCTGGACGGGCTTGCCGTCACCGTCGCGCCCGCATCGTCCGCCTGAGTGCAGACCGGGACAAGCGCGGGTTCGAGGGCGGGCATGGCCCGCCCGCCCGGGCGCGTTCATAACCGGCGTCATCGCTGACCTGAGACAGGTCCGGGACAAGCAGGATGAGATCGAGCATGGCGACTCAGATTACCCAGGATGGCATCTCTGCGCGGCAGGCGCTCACCGGAGCGCAGGAGAGACTGCTGAAGGAAGGCTCGCTGGCGGACACGGCCATCCAGGCCCAGCCACGTGAATACTACGCGGCAATGCGCCGGGCGGATCCGATCCACTTCGACGCGCGACTCGGCTCGTGGCTGGTCACCCGCCACGAGGACATCTCCGCCATTCAGTCCGACCCGGTCACCTTCTCGGTCCAGCACGGCTATTCCGAGCAGCAGGCGCGCGGCATGCGGAACGAATTCGAAACCTACCTGCGCGAGCATGGCGGCGGCTACTTCCCGGACGCGATCATGTCGGATCCTCCGTACCACACGCGTATTCGCAAGCTGATGGAGCAGGCGTTCACGGCGCACCGGGTCAAGGCGCTTGAGCCGCGCATCACCGATATCGTTCGCGGGGTCATCGCCGAAGCCATCGCGAGGGGTGATGGCACATGCGACGCGGTGAAGGACATCGCGATACCGCTCACCATCCGGATCATCGTCGAGCAGCTTGGTCTCGATACCGGCATGGAGGAGAAGATATCGCGCTGGTCGGTTGCGGTGACGGCCCAGATTGGCGCGATGCAGAACCGCGAGACGATGCTGGCGAACGCGGCTCAGATCGCAGAGCTGCAGAAGTATCTCATCGCCAAGATGAAGGCTCGGGAGGCGGAGCCGGCAGAGGACATGATCTCCGACCTCGTACACGCCCAGGTCACCAACGCCGACGGCTCTACGGAGAAGCTTACCTTCGCAGAAGCCGTCTCGCTGGTGCGCGCTACCCTGATCGCGGGGAACGACACGACGGCCACGGCGATCGGCAATCTCTTCTATGTGCTGACCACCAGGCCCGGTATGGCCGAGCTTCTGGAAAGCGTCGTCGATGACGAACGGCAACTCAATCGCTTCATCGAGGAGCATCTTCGAAACGAACCCCCGGTCAGGGCACTGTCCCGCATGACCACCCGCGAAGTCGTTGTGAACGGCACCACGATCCCGTCGCATGCGCATCTCCTGCTGGTCTATGGCTCGGGCAACGACGACGAGACCGTGTTCCCCGAACCGCGCCGCTTCGACATCACGCGGCCGAACCTGGGTCGCCATGTTGCGTTCGGAGGCGGGCCGCACCGGTGCATCGGTCTGGCGCTTGCCCGGATGGAAGTGAAAGTCGCCGCGCGTGAGATCGTGCGTCAGATGAAGAACCTGCGTCTGGCGATCGGGGAGGAGGAGATCCGCTACACGCCCTCGGTGGCGACCCGCACCATCGAATCCCTGCCCATCACCTTCGAGAAGCGCTGACCGGTCGGGGGAGGGGAGGCAGTACCATGGGAACGGAACTCAGCGGCAAGGTCGCCATCATCACGGGCGGTGCAGGAGGAATCGGCCGCGCGACAGTGGAACTGTTCGTAGCCGAAGGGGCACGCGTCGTGATTGCCGATCTGGCGGACGAGGCGGGCGAAGCCCTGGCAGGGCGGCTCGGGGCGCAGGCGATCTATCTTCGAACAGACGTGAGCGAACCGGACGCGATGCAGGCCCTGGCCGATACGGCTGTGGAATGTTTCGGCGGTCTCGACATCATGTTCAACAACGCCGGCATCTCCACGCGTCCCTACGCCAGCTTCCTTGACGACGAACTGGAGGATTTCGACCGGGTCATGCGGGTAAACGTGCTGGGGCCGATGCTCGGCACGCGCAACGCCGCACGCGTGATGCAGGCGCAGGGTCGAGGCGGCGTGATCCTCAACAACGCTTCCATCGCCGGCACTCTCGCGGGACATGGGATGATGACCTACCGCGCCTCCAAGGCAGCGCTGATCCAGTTCTCGAAATCGTCCGCCATTGACCTCGCCCGGCACGGCATTCGGGTGAACTGCCTCGTCCCGGGACATGTGCGGACGGAGTTGTCCTCTTTCGGCCAGGCCGGGGCCGACGCAGAGCTGGCGGCGCGCATCGAGGAGGGCGTGAACCGGGTCTATCTTTCGAACCAACTCATCAAGCGGCGGGGCGAACCGGATGATGTAGCACAGGTCGCTCTCTTCTTGGCGAGCGACAGGGCGCGCCATATGACCGGCGCGGTCATCCCGGTGGAGGGGGGCGTTACCGTCGGCGATCCTGTCAATCATCTGCAGGACATTCTTGACGCACGATCCGCCGCGATGAGCACCCGGGTCGCGGCAGCGGAAGACGGGGCAATGAACGGCGGGGCAATGAACGGCGGGGCAATAACGCAAGAGCATCCCGCCGAAGCCTGAAATACGATCCTGCCGGGCCGAAGGGGAGAGGGATGATGAGGACCATCTTCGTAGCGACGCTCGCCGCAGACGTCATCTGCGGGCCGACAGCCTTTTCGGTGGCACTGATCGCCAGGAACTGACGGACAAGGCCCAGTTCTCGGCGGCATGACGCCGGGGGCGGCGTTCGGCTACAAAGCGGCCGCCGTGGGCGAGCCGCGAACCTGCGGGGTTGAACTGAGCTAACGGTTCTGAAGAAAGGCCTCGATCTCCTCCGCAATGGTGCGGGGGAGTTCGAGGTTCAGCATGTGTCCCGCGTCCTCGTGATCAATGCGGGTTACGGCGGGGCTCAGGGCCAGGAGGGCATCCGCGATCATCCGGAAGTCAGTGACATCCTTCTCGCCGGTGAGCAGGAGCGTCGGCATGGACAGTGCGCTCACGCGGTCGGTGTCGGGCTGGGCGGGACGCTGCGCATCGTGGATCCACTGCGCGCCGGAGAAAGCCTCGATCGAAGTGCGCATCTGTTCGGCGGCGGCACTTTTTCGCACCGTCTCGAACAACGGGTGTGCCCACCAGAGGTCCCGCGCCCGGGCCATGTCGCCGCTGCGCGCCGCCGTGCCGATTGCCTTCCACCGCGCGACCCAGTCCGACGTCCATGTCCAGCCCACGACGAGCGGGCTCACCAGTACAAGGCGTCGCACCCTGTCTGGATGGTCGAGCGCGAAGTTGAGCGCGGTGGCGCCTCCCAGCGACATGCCGCATAAGTCCGCCTGCGCGATCCGGCGACTGTCCAGCAGCGCGAGCAGGTCATCCGCATGTGAATAGGCGTGCCCCGGCTCCGTTTCCGAAGCACCGAAACCGCGCTGGTCGTAGGCGACGAAGGGGCGATCGGTTGGAAGGTTGCCAATCACCCCGCGCCAGTCCTCTCGCGTTCCGCCGAAGCCGTGGATCAGGACGAGGGGCGTGCCTGTGCCATCGCGCCAGTCACCCGCCAGCGTTCCCCCTTCGACCGGAATGCGCAAGTTGCGGGGCAAGTCGTCACATCTTCTCGGCGAAGCTGCCGTAGCGTCCCCGGTGGAACAGCATCGGATCATCTTCGCGTACCGTTTCCATGCGCAGGATCTGGCCGAGCACGAACCAGTGATCTCCCGCTTCGGTGACGGAGTAGAGCTTGCACTCGATCGCGGCGATGGAGTCGGCGATGATCGGCAGATTGTGCTCCGAAATCACGTACTCGACACCGACGAACTTGGCGTCGCCCTTGGCCATCACGGCGCGGCAGACCTGCCCCTGGTCGCTGGCCATGACGTTGACGCAGAAATGGCCCGCCTTCTCGATCAGCGGCCAGGACGTGGAGGACTTGTCCGGAAAAAAGCCCACCAGCGGCGGGTCAAGCGAGACGGACGTGAAGCTGCCTACTACCATCCCGGCTGGCTTGCCTTCGTCAAGCGCGGTGATGACGCATACGCCGGTAGGATAGCTGCCGAGAACCTTGCGGAACTCCGCCGGGTCGATGGTCGTCTCACTCACGCGTTTTCACCTTTTCCTGGTGGGCAGAGCTTCGCTTGCTGCCTTTCCTCATGTGGAACGCGATTGCGAAGCTGAACAGAAGCGCCATCGCGATATTGCGGCCCCCTAGTGCCCGTTAGACTGGTGCCGGGCAAGAGGGCACGCATATGCAAGGGCGTGCGGCGGCTCCGGAAGAGCTTACGGAGGCGGCGCTAAACATGGTTTTTGGTGGTCCGGCGTGTGCTGGATGGCGGCCCGTTGCAACGACCGACCCGATTCCTGCCGCAAGCGGGGCTGGAACGCTGGACACCTGCGCGAAGAACATAGGGAACCTTGCACATGGCGACTGCCGAACTGATTGCCGAGACGCCCGTTGCGGCGGAAGTTGCTGAGCTTGTGGCGCGCTCGCGCGCTGCGCAGCAGCAGATCGAGAACGCCACGCAGGAAGAGGTGGACCGGTGGATTCGCGGCATGGTCTACGCCGTGTGCAAGCCCGGCATGGACGAGCAGATCGCCCGCGAGACAGTCGAGGAAACGCAGCTGGGCAACTACGA